>DGVV01000070.1 GCA_002395085.1 Ruminococcus sp. UBA4275
GACTATGCTAATATTGTACCAAAGGAGCTGTACAAGAATGACACGGAATACTGTCACACGGCGCATCTGCCGCACGGCATGGATTTGTACAGAGCGAATGTGCCGCACCGGACGATGTTGAAGCCGGAATTTGCCGCGGATGATACCTCCTATGATTTTGATGCCTTCCAAATGCAAGATGCGCTGTGCGGAAAAGTTTCATTTGCTTGCAGCAGCACGGCATCATCTGTACTGAACGCTGTTCCGCCTGAGCTTCCATTCGGTTCAGGCGGATTTTTATATCATTCGCGAAATGTCAGATATGGATTGAATGAAATTTAGAAATCCTATTGACTCTATATGAAATATGTGCTATAATAAAGCATACTGAACCGGTATGCAAACAAGCGCTGAATATTGAGGTGAGAATCATGGAGCCTGCACTGAGACAAGCAATCTATGACAAGTATATTGCACCGACGCAAAAGCAAAGGCCGGATTATATCGGCGTTGAAATTGAAATGCCCGTTGTGAACCTTGCAGATGAACCTGTTGACGAAGCGATTGCGCTTGCGGCAGCGGAACAGTTTGCAGCGCATTTCGGATTTCAGATTACCGGACGGGGTTCAGACGGCAATTTCACTTCCGCACAGGACAGCGCAACGGGAGATATTCTCTCGTTTGACTGCTGCTATTCCAATCTGGAACTGTCATTCGGCAAGGCACACGGGCTGCTGGAAATCAAGGAACGCTTTGAGCAGTATGTCCGCTTCCTGAACGGAGAACTCCGCAAAAACGGCTATACACTCACCGGCATGGGCGTTCACCCAAGCGCCAACATTAACCGCAATCAGCCGATCCAGAATGAGCGCTACCGGATGCTCTATCACTATCTGCACTCATATCCGCAGCACGCGAATGAAGTCACGATGCGCTTTCATCAGCGCCCCGATTTCGGAACATTCACGAGCGCGTCACAGGTACAGTTAGATGTCGGCTTCGATGATCTGACCGATGTCATCAATGTGTTCGGTCTGCTGGAGCCTTATAAATCGCTGCTGTTTGCAAATTCCTATCTGCCGGATTATCCGGACTGGCTCTGTGTGCGGAATATGCTCTGGGAGCGCAGTATGCAGGGGTACAATCCGCACAATGTCGGAATGTTCGAGCAGCAGATCACAACGGTTGATGAGCTGATCGACTATATCGGAACGCAGTCGATCTACTGCACAATGCGTGACGGAAAATATATTGATTTCACACCGGTTCCGGTCGGGCAGTATTTCTCACAGGAATCAGTCGAGGGCGAATATTATGACGGAGAACGCTATCAGAAGATCGTGTTTAAGCCGGAAATCGGGGATCTGGAATATCTGCGCACCTTCAAATTTGAAGATCTGACCTTCCGCGGCACAATCGAATACAGAAGCTCCTGCTGCCAGCCGCTTTCCGAGGCACTGACGGTTGCTGCATTCCATACCGGACTCAAGGAGCGGCTGCCCGAACTCAAGCATCTGCTGGAAAAAGACACCGTGATCTACCGGCACGGCTTCAATGCAGCAGAGCTGCAAAAGCTGCTTTCCAAGCGGAAAAAGCCGTATTTTATACAGGATGCTTTGATTGAGCATCAGCTCATCCGCATTCTGGATCTGGCAGCGGACGGTCTGAAACAGCGCGGACTGGGCGAGGAAACGCTGCTTGTACCGCTTTATGACCGTGCAAAACGGCACAGCAATCCGGCAAATGATATGCTCAGAGGCATTGAAAACGGCGTACCGATCAGAAGCTTTATTGAACAATACGCTGCGATTTGAGGTGAATGTATGAGCAGCCATTTATTTGAGGGAAAATTCGGCATTGAGCGCGAAACACTCCGCGTAGACAGCTTCGGCAGACTGGCGCAGACACCGCATCCGTTCGGAGATGATCCGCATATTACGCGGGATTTCTGCGAAAATCAGATCGAACTGGTCACGCCGCCCTGCGGCAGCATTGCGAAGGCACTCTCATCGCTCGGTGAACTGGATGCCCATGTGCGGAAAGTGCTTGCAGCACGCGGCGAATATCTCTGGCTTTACAGCAACCCGCCGCAGATTGAAAGCGAGGATGAGATTCCGATTGCAGCGTTTACCGGCGAACAGTCTTCCAAGCGGGCATACCGCGAATATCTGGAGCAGAAATACGGCAAAAGGCTGATGCTCTTTTCCGGCATCCACTTTAATTTCTCATTCTCAGATGCCTTTCTGGATGAGATGAAACCGGCGCATGAAAATCCGCAGTGTTTCCGGAATGCGCTCTATCTGCGGCTGTACCGGCAGCTCATGCGGCATAGCTGGCTGCTTGTCATGCTGACAGCCGCCAGTCCGTTTTATGACGCATCTCTTGACAAAATCGGAGATCATGGTATCATAAAAAGCAGATACGCCTCTATGCGAAACAGCGAACGCGGCTACTGGAATCCGTCAGTGCCGATTCTGGATCACCGGAATCTGAAAAGCTTCACGGACAGCATCCGGACATATATTCACACCGGAACGCTGCATTCCGCGAGCGAACTCTATCTGCCGATACGGCTGAAACCGCGCGGCGAAAATTCGCTGGAAAGTCTTGCGGAAAACGGCGTTGACCATATCGAACTGCGGATGTTTGATCTGAATCCCGCTGCGCCGCTGGGCATGGACGCACGCGATTTGCAGTTTGCACATCTGCTGATGCTGTATCTGCTGACGCTGCCGGATTTTGATTTCACGCCGGATTTGCAGAGAAAAGCCGTCAGGGATCATCAGAATGCGGCACTGCTGAAACCGGATGCCGCACTGACGGAACAGGCGGATGAGATCCTGCATAATATGGAATTGTATTTCTCTGCGTATGAAGATGCGCAGAGCATCATTGCATCTGAACGGCAAATACTCAGCCGTTCCCCGATATACAGCTGCTCATGCAGTTGTATCAATCAATGAAGGAAGGTGAGAAATATGTGCGAGCTGCTCGGCTTCACATCATCCCGCAAAACGGATATTTCTGCGTACCTGAAAACTTTTTATGCGCACAGTGTTCTGAATCCGCACGGATGGGGCATGATGTACGAGGATGGCATCAGAGTCATCCTGCGGGAAGCCGTCAGCGCAAATGAAAGCACTTTTCTCGCTGATTTCGTAGACTCCATGCAGCCGCAGAAGATCCTGCTGGCGCATATCCGCTATGCGACCGTCGGCACGGTCAGAGAGGAAAACTGTCATCCCTTCAGCGGCACGGATGATTCCGGCAGAGAGTGGACGATGATCCACAACGGCACAATCTTTCACGGCGAACACAATTACCGGTATTCCGCACAGCAGCAGGGCGATACGGATTCCGAGCGATTTTTCCTCGCCCTGCTGGATGCAGTCAATCATCAGCTTGCGGGCGGCATCCCGACAGACCGCGAACGATTTGAAGCGGTCAATCGTTTCATTGCAGACAATGCGCCGCGCAATAAGCTGAATCTGATCATCTATGACGGTGACCTGCTCTATGTCCATAAAAACCTGAAAAATACGCTGTGCTTCAAGCGGCTGGAAAACGGGATTGTCTTTTCGACCAGACCGCTTGACAGCGGCGTATGGATCCCGTTCCCGATGACGCAGGTTATTGCATACCGCAGCGGACAGGAGGTCTTCCGCGGAGCCAGGCATAAGGGCGTTTTTGTCCCGCCGCTGGATTACATCACCGTCAACGATGCAATGTATATATGAGACGCAGACCTGCTTTGACTGAATTGAACCAATAACATGATTGCAGCCGGCAGGTTTCTGCATTCTCATGCATAATACACCAGCAGCACCCGATACGCCAAAGCGAAAAGCGTATCGGGTGCTGCTGCATTCAGAGCTTCCTGTAATCCCGCTTCATCAGATGTATATTTGACAGTGTTTTCGACAAAGTAACGGAGTCCCTACCGATTTTCATTGCAATCCCAACATAATATACAAATATTCAGCAGCCTATTGACAAGTATCGTATATTATGATAATATTATGGTATAGAATTTCAAATCTTTCAACGAACGGCGAAGGAGGTCGAAACCATGAGAACCGGTTTGAAAAAAGCAATGACATTTGCAGCCGCAATCTGCACGGCTCTGCCCTGTATCAGTCCGGCATTTTACTGTGAACAGTTCTCCGCCGGTGCGCAGGGCTTCCTGAAAATCACCTCGGAAAGCACCGATTATGCAGAACAGTACGATTATAACAGCGACGGAAATGTCACGGTCGCTGACGCCGTACTTCTGATCCGGTTCATCACCGAGGACGATTCGCTGGAACAGGAAACGATTGACCGCATTCTCTCCGGCAATCCGGATATGAACGGTGACGGTCTGGTCACAATCGCGGATATGAACGAACTGCTGCATCAGTTCACATCCGTTCCGAAACCTGAGGTCACCATACAGGAGACAAATGTGCCGGATGCATTCGATGCGGATGACAGATTTGAAACAGTCGGTCAATGGTATGACGTCAGCAGCAAAGATTACGACGGCCTTCCGCTCAGCGGAGATGTTTTCCTGACTGTTCCGATCCCCGGAATCATGGATACAGAAAACATCGGCAGCTATGTGTTCGTTTATTTCGATGAGAAAAACGGCGAATCCCGTTATCTCTTCCCGGACAGCTACGACCTTTCCGCAGAGACGATGACCATTGACCTGCCGCACTTCTCTCTCTGGGGAACGGCAAAACTGACAAAAGAAGAACAGATTGAAGCGTTCCTGAACAGCTACAGCACACGAATCGCTGTGATGCAAGCCAAATCCAAACAGGCAGCGGCGGATCTTGAACCTTATGTGCGTGCAAAGGTCGAGGCAATGGGACTGACCAAACAGGCTGCCGCAGATCTGATCCAAAGCACGGTCAATTTCCTCGGCAGCAGATTCACCGGCGACAGCGCCGGCTATATCGAGATGGGCACGAAATACACCACGACCGTCACGCGGGGCTTTTACGAAAATGATGCGGCAGCATCCATGAACGGCCTGGAAGATGCGATCACTGATGCGGTGATGAATTGCTGGGATGAACTGGGCTACTCCAAGGATCTTGACAAAGTTCTGGGAAGCGAATTCGCCGGAAGCACAGCGGAAACACTCCTCTCCAGCACAAACGGAATCGCCAGAATGGCAGGCTATCTGGCTTCCGGAACAGACGAGGGCTTCCGCGAAGCAATGAAAGAACTCGGCGGTGTGATGCAGGGCGTCCATCCGGCAGTTGAGCTGACGACGAAAGCGGTGGGGTATCTCGGTGCAAAGGTCAACGAGGAGTTCACCAACTGGAAATCCAATCAGATCGAAGAATTGTACCAGATTTATAAAAACGGTGCGGAAGACTTCTGGGGGAATGAGGTCATCCCCTGCAACCGTGAATCGTTCCTCACCTATCTGAACACCTCCAGCGGCTTCACAATGGCAAAAGGCGTTGCCCGTTTTTACAATCTGGATAAAGTCGGTGAGATCTGCGAAAAATACGGCTGGGAATACCGCACATACGAAGAACTGCCGCCGCGGTTTCGTGATATATTTCAGCAGCGCGCCGAAAACGGTCTGATGGAATACTTTGAGACGCGCTTGCAGCAGGAAAAGAACGCAGAAGTAATCAAAGAAAATGAGCGCGCCTGCATTGAGACAATGATGAATACCAGCTACGGCGCACTGTATTCCCGTTCCTACGGCAAATTCTTCGGCGAAGCATCTCCGGACGACTATGATCTTACTGCACGCCTGGAACGGCTTGTCAAAGTCCGCGCATTCATCTCGCAGTATGTGAACGAGGAAGAACTTGCGAAGACGACAAAAATGGGCAGCTTCAATTACGGCGATCTTCTGAACTGGTGGGTCGGTCTTGCTTCGGAAAACGACAAGGCGACGGCAATCGAGAAATTCCGGGAAGAACTTCGGGAGTACGATCTCCTGAAACCGCTGGATGAAAAACCGCTTGAAACACCGACGCTGTATTATCACTTTGATTACGTGGAAGGCAGCGGCGTCTCCAATACAAAAAGTGATGTACAGGGCGTTTCCAATGATGCAGACTTCGGCGGTTTCTACTGGACATCCAGAGATGACAAAGAAATAGTCCGTATGTCATACAAGCCGGTTTTTGAGCTGTTCAAAGACGGCAGTTTCCGGCTTCAGATCTTCGCGCATTCCGGCAAGGATATTTACTATGATTCGGATAATAAACCGATCGGTTCGTATACATGGTCGAACAACGGGTTCACGCTTTACGGTCAGGTTGCAGAGAGCATCGAAGGGCTGGATGAATGGGAGGCAGAAATCAATGACTGCTCTGTGCCGTTCTTCGATTTTCGGGAAAAGAATCTGATCGGAGAGAATCCTGAATGGCATTTCCGGGATTCTTTCCGCAGCGGAACACTTTCCTTCTCCAAATATGAGGGCTATCCGGAATTGGAAGCGTCGATCATCACCGCTGACGGTCAGATCACCATTCTATGTACATGGCGTGACACATTCCATTACTGAACCGCAATCAAACGAAACTGAGGCTTACCGTCAAGGTAAGCCTCAGTCAGGCTGTCGAAAAAGGTATC
>DGVV01000094.1 GCA_002395085.1 Ruminococcus sp. UBA4275
CCCACTATAAGAAAAGTAATGTAAATGCGTTGAAATTCTAGGTTCACAAAATAGGGGATTCTTAAGGGCTAGTAGCCCTTAAGCGGGAGTTTGAGGTGAATTTGCCTGCAAATTCATGCGAAGCGAGCGGCGCCCTCAATATAAATCCGTCGGAGACACTTTATCTACAAGCTGAACCGTCTCTGCCTGAGCAGAGACGGTTTTCATTGCTTTTGTTTGCCGAACGTTTATTCGCGGTTTTTGAGTACCTCCGCAGGCGTAATGCGGTTGATTTTGCGCATGAGCAGCACATTGATTGCCGCATAGATCAGCAGAATCGCCGCATAGATTCCCACATAGGCATACCACGGATACGACAGCCGCATACCGCAGGCCACATTCGAGATGAAGGTCGGATAGATTGCATCAATCGTCAGCTTTGCAGCCGGAATGCAGATCAGTGCGCCTGCCGCCACAATGTAGAAATTGCCTTGCAGATACAATCTGCGCACCTCTTTTGGACGGTAGCCGAAAATCTTGATGAGCGAAATGCCCTGCGCGGAACGGTCAATCATCACACTCAGCATCAGATACATGACCACGCAGAAAATGATCGTACCGGCTGCCAGCAGCACCACGATAAAGCTCGTCATGATGTTGATAAAAACGCTCGCATTCTGCCGGATTTCGCCCTTTGTCGTGACGCTGTACAGTCTGCCCTCGTCAATATCCAGCGCGGTATCCGAGAAGACTGCGTTGTAATAATCGTCATCCTTGCCGAACAGTTCCCGCATACTCCGGATGTCCATAAACACGGTGAAACCGGGCGAATAGTTCGCAATGCCAGTGACCGTGAATGAATAATCGGTATCTGCGGCGGGATCACTGAAAATCACCCTGTCTCCGATTTCACAGCCAAGCCGTTCGTGAATCGAGGTATTGACGACCGCCTTGCTCTTGCCCTTCTGCGGGTCTGCATCGAAATAGCGGCTGTTTTCTTCCAGACCAATCACGCTGACTTCTAGTGTATAGCCGCCGATTTCGGTTTTCAGCCCCTCGACATAAGCGCGTTCGCTGCCGGCGGGCGCTTTTTCTTCAGGGTACTTGTAGAGATACATATAGCCGTATCTGGTATCTGCCACATTGCGGTCACGGACATCCGTACAAAGCGTATAGGTATTGCAGCCCAGCAGCACCACCAGCAGCGCGATGTACATTCCGAACAGCACTGTAATGCCGGAGCGAAGTTCACGGATCATCTGCCGGATGCGGAAGACACGGTCAAAGCGCTTCGCACGGATGCGGAACTGCCGGTAGCTGCCCGCGTGCTGTTCATTGCGCAGAAGGGAGAGCGCGGTCTGTGAGAGGCGCTTGTGAATGACAATCGCATTGACCGCAGCACTGATCAGCGGCGGCATCAGGAAGGCGTATGCAAGGAGATACGGCGGGAACACATAATCGAAATCCGGCAGCGAATAGTAGTGATAGGAATCCATCAACTGCTGCCCGATGCCCGCCGGCGTGAAGCCGATTGCCGCACCGATGACTGCGCCGAGGAAGGCAATGATCGTCGGGAGCGTGATATAGTGCCGCAGCAGATTTCCCTTCCGGACACCGAGTGCATACAGCGCACCGATCACGCTCGATTCCTGCTCGATCTGATGAACAATGAACACGGAAATGACATATGCAAAGAGGATCAGTACGATGATGCCCGCCACAATGCCGCCGATCTTGTTCATGACGACATCACCGGCAGCCGCGGAGATTCTGCCGTTTTCGTCGGCGCGGAGAAACGCGGTGAGATTGTCGATGTCAAGATCGAATACCTCATCAAGCAATTCCTCCATCCCGCCGCTGAGATCATCCATGCCGCTGCTGAGGGCACGCGCACCGTCCGCGGCTGCATCTGCACCCTCAGTATATGCCGCAATGCCGTCGCGCAGGGCAGCCACCGCATCGAGGCTTGCTTTCAGCGCTCTGAGATCCTCGGAATGCGTCGCTGCTATGAGCGCATCAAGCTGCTTGCCGTAATTGTCCGCAGTCAGCGGTGCGGGCGCACCTGCTGCGCGCACCGCCGCATCCGCCTGCTGCAAATATGCCGAAAAAAGCGTCTCTGCACCGTCGCAGAGTTTGCCGCTGTTGTCTGTCAGATCGACCAGCCCTTCCGAAAGCTCCTGCGAACCGTCCTGCAAATCCGCAATGCCGTCCTCAATTTCGCTGCGCTCCTTGAGCAAATCCCGGATGGTCTCCTGAAAATACGAATCTTCCACCTTTGTGTAATCGAAATCCAGCCTGCGAATCTGCTCTTTGAGATCGTCATGCGAGATGCCCCTGCCAAGACAGTAAGCATAGGTGTATTCCTGTGCGCGCTGACCGTCCATTGCACAAACGCGGTCGTAGCAATCCTGCGTGACGAACAGCAGACCGAACAATTCAGACTGTATGCCGGAATCTGCGAGATTGCGCAGCGGTGCATCGTAATCCGGCACGCTGCCCAGACCTGTGACGGTGAATTCTGCACCGCCCGCTTTTACGGTATCTCCGATGTGAAAGCCGTTGCAGGCGGCAAACCGCTTCTCCAGAACCGCTTCGCCGTCTTTCTCCGCAAGCCTGCCTTCCTCCAGCGTGATGCGGTCAATCTGTTCGCGTGTGCGGAACAGCCGCAGCACCTTGTTGTGATCGGTCATGATGTCGAGATTGAACATCGGCTCAATGACCGTGCCTTTTTGGGAAAGCACATCCAGTTCCTTGTCCGTCAGCGGCACAAACACCGAAAACTGACCGTCCTCACAGCAGCTTTGTTCCTGCCAGCGATCTGTCCCCTGCAAGATCACTTCCGATGAACCGATCATGCTGACGACCATATAAATGCCCATTGCGATCAGCAGAATGAGTGCGAGGTATCTGCCGAAATTGCTTTTCAGCTCCCGCAGGAGACGTTTTCTGAGTACACGGTTCATCAGAGATCCTCCAGTTCAGCAGCAGGAACGCGGGTCTCATTGCAGTAATCCTTGCGGATCATGCCGTCTTTGAGAATGATGACCTTGTGAACCATATTCTTGATTGCATTATTGTGCGTGACAATGAGCATGGTCGTGCCGTATTTCGCATTGACCTGTTCCAGCAGCACGAGAATATCGCGGGATGTTTTGGAATCCAGCGCACCGGTCGGCTCATCACAGAGCAGGAGTTTCGGATTTTTGATGAGCGCACGGGCAATTGCACAACGCTGCTGCTGACCGCCCGAAAGCTGCGCCGGAAACTTGTTCTGATGTTCGGTCAGACCAAGCGTTTCGAGCAGTTCCTCCATATTCAGCGGATGCTCTGCGAGGTATTCACAGATCTGGATGTTTTCACGGACGGTGAGATTCGGCACGAGATTATAAAACTGAAAGATGAATCCGAGATTGTCTCTGCGGTAATCGGAAAGGGCTGCGGGTTTCATCCCGAAGATTTCCGTGCCGTCCACTTTCACAGAGCCGGCATCCATCGTATCCAGCCCGCCGATGCAGTTGAGCAGCGTGGATTTGCCCGAACCGCTTGTGCCCTGAATCACACACATCTGCCCCTTCTCCACCGACGTGCTGACACCCTTCAGCACCTGAATATAGCTTTGGTCTTTGCCGTAGCTTTTCTTCACATCTCTGACTTCCAGATACATAAACGTTCCTCCCTGAAAAAAAAGTTAGTCTAGGCTAACTTTGAGTGATAATGTGTGCCGGCATTTTTCCCGGCTTACTGCGCCGCAGTCATTACGGCGCATCCTCCAGAACATAGTTGAGCCAGCCGTCGATGAGCCACTCAATGACCGGCTGAATATCGTGCAGTGCCTCATCGCGGTCGCGGACGTGCGTCAGCAGATGCACAAACGAATGAATCTGCTCATGGCTGAACCAGTGCAGCATATAGCGGTTGACCTGCTTGCCGGGGCAGGCAGCAGCATAGCGCTCCGCGAGCGTGATGTAGTAATCATCGAGCTGCGCCGTGATGCGGTCTGTGATGTCCTCATAGGCTGACCCCTGCGATTTATGCAGCAGGAGCGTCATTTCATCGTAATAATCATAAAGCAGCGTGACAAGCTCCTCCGTAAAGTGGTCGTGGTCGCCGCGCACCCGCACATAGGCGGTAAAATCGGAATCTGCTTCTTCATGAAAATGCCGTTCCATCGTCTCGCGCAGCCTGGCAAGCGGTTCATCCACAACCGCCTGAAACAGCCCGCTTTTATCCTGAAAGAGAAAGTAGACCGCACCGGTCGTCAGTCCGGCTTCGTTGCAGATTTTGCGCAGAGATGCTTTCTGATAGCCGTTTGCGAGAAATTCGCGCCTGGCAATTTCCAGCAGCTTTTGACGGCTTTCATTGTTTTCGCCCATGAGAACAGCTCCTTCCTTGCAGATAACAGTGTTACGTAACAATGTTATGTTACTGCATTTCCGCGGAAAAGTCAATATCCCGCACTGGAATTTGGATACAGTGACAATTCGTCAGAATCACAGATCAGCGGTTTTGTCGTTTTTGACAGAGTCATTGCTTTTTCAGGCGCAATGTGGTATACTGTTAAGAGAAACAGTGTACAGGCAGGAGGTGAAGAATATGACAAAAGCAGAACAGGCTGTGGAAAACCACAAGTCCTTCATGAACTGCGCGGCATCTGTCCTTTGCGCCTTTGCAGATGAGGCAGGTCTGGACAAGCAGGCTGCACTCGAACAGGCACGCCCGATGGCGGGTGGCCGCATGGGCAAATGCGGTGCGGTTCTGGCGGCAGAAAAGGTGCTGGCAGCAAAATACGGCGCATCTGATGCGCGCATCGCGGAACTGGAACGGCGTTTTCAGGCGCAGAATCAGAGTGTGATGTGCCGCGAACTGAAAGGCGGTCTGACAGGCGAGGTTCTGCGAAGCTGCCGCGGCTGCGTCACGGATGCGGCTGCGATGCTGGAACAGCTTTTGCAGGAATCTCCGGCAGATGAACGGTAAAACAGGCAGCCTGCGCCGGCATTTCCGGTACAGGCTGCCATATTGCAAAAAGCCCCGAAGCAATCCTTAAATTGCTTCGGGGCTTATGCATACTTGTGTGATGCCCGAAAACGGGACATCGTTCGCAGCGCGCTGCTTACACAGCAGCAGATTCCGCCTTTGGCTTCGTAATCAGCCAGCCAAACACCGTGCCGCAGAGTCCGCCGATGATATGACCCATCTGCGAGATGTTGTCATTGGGCTGCGTGATGCCGTTGATGATCTCGCCGCTGAGGTAAATCAGCGCAACGAGAATCAGCGTAACCGGAATTTTACCGCGCTGGAAATTTGCAAAGGAACTGAGCAGAATCAGCATAAATGCGATGCCGCTTGCGCCAAGCAGCGCTGTGTGCGGGAAGAAAACGATCTGCACAATGCCCGTCACCACGGCGGTCATAAACATCATTTTCATGAGCGGTTTTGCACCGTATTTTTCTTCCAGCATCGGACCAACCAGCAGAATCACAGTAAAATTGCTGATAAAATGCTCGTAATTGGCGTGCCCGAACACATAGGTCACGAGCCGCAGATACTGCATCGGATCAAACAGTCTGGTACGGTACACTGAAAAAACCAGCTTATTTGCCCCGCCGCCGGTCAGATAATTGATTACCAGCGCCAAAAGGCACAGCAGCGAATAGGTCACAATGACCGGTGAATTGTACTGGAATTTCGCAAGCAGTTTTTTCATGTGTACACGTCCTCCTGTTTCTGAATGTTAGATCAGATGAGCGAGAGTCCGCATAAGAATGGTGAGATCTTCCGGCGTGTGCTTACCGTCGTTGTTCATATCCGCGTTCTTTTCGCCGTCCGCCTTCACGGAAACGGTGATGTCACCGCCGACCAAACGTGCCAGCATCACGGCATCCTTGACGTCCACAATTTTATCCAGATTGACATCGCCGCGCATCAGATTGGAGCTGCCTTCCGAAGAAGTTGTCTCCGTCACGGTGGTGGTGGTCACGGTTGTCGTGGTCGTCGTTTTGGAATCCGTACCGTCAACCGGATCTGCGGAATAGAGATCCTTGGGCATTTCATCCAGCGTCAGAACGAGATCACTGTTATAGAATTCCTTGAGCAGCGCCTTGGTATTGTTGCTCTCGCTGGTGATATAGTCATCATACCACGGGCAGACATAGAGCCACCATGCACCCTCATTGCGGATCTTTGTGATCTCCGGGATTTTATCGCACTCTGCCAGTGCAACCATCTTGGTGTCATCGGAATAGCCGACGAGCTTCAGGAACACAGAGGTTGCAGGATCGGTCTCCCATCTTGTCGGAGAACCCTCATACTTATCATACGCAATAATGTCCACATACTCTGCACCCGGATACCACTCAATCGAGTTATCCATCTCATAGAGATTCTGTTCCCAGATCAGATTGTGAACGCCGTAGGTTTCGGTCAGTTCGGTATAGAGCAGCTTCCAGAGTTCCTTATAAACTTCCGGACCGCGGTCGCCCCACCAGAACCATGCCGTGCCGTCGCCGTATCTGCCGTAATTGCCCTGTGCCTCATGCAGCGGGCGGAAGATAATCGGTGCGCCGGCTTCCTGCACACGCAGGAACTGTTCTGCCAGCAGCTTGACGGCTGCATCGAAATACTGACGCTCCTTCGAGGTTTTATCGAGAATCTTCTCGGTATTGAACGTGCCGTTCGATGCCTGATAATTCTTATACGTGCAGTCTTTCCAATCGACTTCATCGCCCAGCGTATAATTCTCGAAGTCAATCGGCACATTGAGATGCCAGCAGGCAGTTGCAATGCCGTTTTTGTTCGTGGTCCAGTCGATGATGCGCTCCGTGGAATTGTCATCCCAGCCGTAGAGCGGGTTATAGTTCATCATATCAAAGCCGCGGACTGCCGGCAGTTTTCCGGTGGTATCGCTGAGATAATCGAACTCATACTCATAGTTGCCGTCATGGCCGGAGCCGTAAATCTCCTGCTGACCAGCCAGCACCTGCTTGCCGTAAACCGAAGTGAGATACTGCATCAGTGCCTTGGTTTCAGCGGTTGCCTTCTTATCGCAGGGCGTAGGCTTGATTTCCATTTTGGGCATCTTGGCATAGCCGAACTGCACGCTGTCATACAGCATGAAGCCCCAGCTTCCGGAAGCACCGACCTCAATCGTGTGCTTGCCTTCCGGAATGTAGAAAGAGCCGAAGCTGATGTCTTCCCACTTGGAAGACTGCTGGAAATTGACCGTTGCAACAACCTCGCCGTCGATGGCAAGATTCTGGAGACGGTCTCCGAGGTAGCTGTAGCTGCGGACGGTCACTTCGTACATTGCGCCCTCTTTGAGATCGACATCAAAGCTGAAGCCGCCTGCATTGCCTGCCCAGACAAAACCGTCGCCGGTAAAGCCGGGATACTCGTCGTTGTAGACCTTGTCTGTCGCAGTACCCCCATCGGTAATCGTGCATTTCTCAGCCTCAGAGCTGAACAGCACAAGATCCTTCTCGATTGCAGATGCGGGCATTGCCGTGATCGTGCCGAGTGCGATTGCCGCAGCCGCACTCACGGCTGCCATACGCTTCTGAACTGCCTTCATCATAAATTCCCCCTTCAAGAACTGGCGGTCTGAGTGACCGCTTCCGGACATCTTCAGTATATCACAGTTGCACAAAAAATGCAAGCAAATCCGTCCGATTCGTTGGCACGCGCAAATAAAAAGCGCCGCGGGAAAATGTAAATTAGGCACAGTGTCAGATTTTTACTTTGCGGATCTTGTTATTCCATATTATATCACATTAGATTAAAAAATGCAATAACTTCAGAAAAAAATCATAATCACTGTGCAGTGTATTCCGGCGCGAACGGAAACAGGTATTTGTGCAGCTTCGGAACGGTCACAGGGGTCAGGTCATAGTCATCGGTGATGCTGCCGTGTTCGAGAATCAGCACCCTGTCGCATACCGAAAGCAGCAGCTCATAATCATGCGTGATGAGGAAAATGAAATATCCCTGCTGCTTCAGATCATTCAGAATGCGGACGGTTTTCATCATGTGGTGATAATCCAGACCGCTTGTCGGCTCATCGAAAAAGAGAATTTTCTTCTCACAGAAAAATGCCGATGACAGCACCACGCGCTGTTTCTGTCCGCCGGAAAGCGTCGCGGGATGCACCTCTGCAAAGTCGGAGAGATTCATTTCCGCGAGAATATCCCGCAGTCTGTCCTCAGAATATTCCTTGCAGCCCAGCGTGATTTCGCTGCGCACACTGTTCGTGAAAAGCTGATGATTGACCTCCTGCAAAATCATGAAGCTCTGCCGCAGCCGTTTTTTCCGGCTGACCGGCAGCGAATCCTGCAAAAACATTCCCTTTGCGCCCCTGCGCAGTCCGGCAAGCACGGTAACAAAGGTCGATTTGCCCGCGCCGTTTTCTCCGACAATCGCCGTCACACCGCCGTTCTGCACGCGCAGAGAGCGGATGTCCAGCGCCTTCTCCTTCCGGTAGGCAAAGGTGACATTCGACATCACCAGCCGCTGACTGCCCCACGCCGCCGGGCAGCGCTCCGGTACGAACCGCCGCAGGTCGCCGTTCCGCAGACCGGTCTCCATGCGCTCGGAAGCGGGCATCTCCACGAGTTTCTGCCGGCTGTATTCGCAGACGATTCTGCCGTCTTTCATGTAGACAGCACGGTCGAGCAGATCCAGCAGATAGTAGATGCGATGCTCTGCAATCAGGATAGTTTTCCCCTGCGCTTTCAGCATTTTCAGGATCTTGCGCAATTCTTCTACCGCATGGGTATCGAGATTTGCAGAGGGTTCATCCAGAACATAGATTTCCGGATCCATCGCGTCAATGCTCGCCAGTGCGATGCGCTGCTTTTCGCCGCCGGACATCCCGAAAATATCGCGCCCCGCCAGCTTCTCCAGATGAAACCGCTGCACAGTCCGCTCAACCCGCTGTGCAATTTCCTCCCGCGGCATTCCCAGATTCTCGCAGCCGAAAGCAATCTCGCTCGTCGTATCCAGCGTATAGAACTGCGTGCGCGGATTCTGGAACACCGAGCCGACCTTCCGGCAGATCTCGCTCATGGAAGATTCCGCAATGTTCATGCCGTTGACCGTGACCTCGCCGCCGAACATTCCGCTGTGCAGATTCAGCAGCACGCCGTTGACCATTTTTGTCAGGGTAGTCTTGCCGCATCCGCTCATGCCGCAGAGCAGCACAAATTCGCCGTCCTGTACGGTCAGGCTGACATCATCCAGACTTTTCCGCTCTGCGCCGTCATACATATAGGATACGTTTTTCAGTTGAATCATGTACTGTTCCTCCGTCTGTTTACCCGACTGTTTTTTGCAGCACCAGCCCGATCACCGGCAGAATGCACGCTGCCAGATCGCCTGCGCGCATCCGCACAGCCGTCAGCGAGGTATGCGGATTGTCACAATCCAGCCCGCGGCACAGCGCTGCCTCTGCCAGTTCTTCACTGATCTTGACAGCATTCAGCAGCAGCGGCACAAGCAGATATTCCACCGTCAGCAGCGGATGCGTCACCAGATTGTGCAGGCTGACACCGATGCCCCGCATCTGCATTGAGGAGAGAATCGCCTGCCACTCCTCCCTGACCGTCGGAAAAAAACGAAATACCACAGAAACCGAAATAATCAGATGTTTCGGCAGATGCAGCTTCCACATACACGCGACAAATTCGCTGACCTTCGTTGCAAAGACCAGACTGCCCGCCATAAAGATCGGCAGGAAGCGGCGCAGAATCACCACCAGAAAACGCAGCAGCGAGATCCAGAATCCGTCCCCGATGCCGGAGACCAGCACATCAGCCGCCGCCATCGCCGCAAACAGCACCGTAAATTTCACCGCTGTCCGCAGTCTGCCGGAAAGTGCCAGCATCAGCGCGCAGAACCCCACCAGCACCGCCTCATACGGGATGCCGCTGCCCGCAAACATCAGAATATTCATCATCAGCAGGAGGAACAATTTTGTACGTACATCAAAATGAACCAGCTCTTTCATGTCCATACCTCTCATATCCCGAAAACAGATACGTCCGGTCAGCGCAAAAACACACTGACCGGCTCCGATCTGTATTCTGATTTACTCTATTAGAGAATATTCGCCTTCTCAAAGTGTTTGCGGAACAGCTTTTTGCTGAACAGCACACCCAGCAGCGCCGCAGCTGCCGTTGCCGCGATCATCGCAATCAGCACCCAGCCCGGCGTCAGTTCGCGCACCTTGTCGCAGAATTCCGCGCTCATGCCGCGGTCAAGATTGCTCTTGAAATATGCCTCACGCATAATCCAGATCGGCAGGAAGCCGCCGAGCAGATTCTGCGAGAACACCAGAAAGCTGACCGTATTCGTGCCCCAGCTCCTGTACTTGCCGATTGCCGCGATGATCTCCGCCAGCACTGCCGCGATCACTGCCGCAACAATCACGATCCAGATATTGCCCATTGCCAGCAGGAATGCGCCCGGCAGAATGCCCGCAATCGCAATCGGGCCGGGGATCTGCGTTTTCGCGACCATCAGCATGAAGACCGGCGCACTGAAAAATGCAATCAGCACCGGCATCAGCAGATACAGCACCGGAATCGGCATACAAACCGAACCGAAAATCACAAAAATCACAAAGTAAATCGCAATGAAAATGCCTGCGGTGATAAACCGCTTGGATTTCTTGCCCTCCTGTTTGTCGATATGCTTCATCTCAGCCATTTCAAAACACTCCTTTTCAATTTGTTTGTGTACCGATATTCCAGCCCGCAGTCTGCTGCTGGATGCTGTACAGTTTTTCATACAGCCCGTGCTTTGCGATCAGCGCATCATGCGTACCGGATTCCGCGACCCTGCCGTCCTCCATGACGATGATCTGATCAACATTCGTCACCGTGCGGAGTCTGTGCGCGATCACCAGAACCGTCTTGTTTCTGGTCAGACCGGAAATCGCATCCTGAATCAGCACTTCATTCTCCGGATCCAGCGATGCCGTTGCCTCATCCAGAATGACGATCGGCGCATTCTTCAGCAGCGCACGCGCAATCGAAATACGCTGCCGTTCTCCGCCGGAAACCGTGTTGCCGTTTTCACCCAGCAGCGTCTGATAGCCGTCGGGCATCTTGCTGACGAACTCATCGCAGCAGGCGAGCTTTGCTGCCCGCATGACTTCCTCATCCGTCGCGTTCATATTGCCGATTTTGATGTTGTTGAACACGGTGTCATTGAACAGGATGACATCCTGAAAAACCACCGTCACATAGTCCGTCAGATGTTCCGGATCAACGCTGCGCAGATCTGTGCCGCCGATGCGGATTGTACCGCTTGTCGGATCCCAGAAACGGGAAATCAGCTTTGCAACGGTACTCTTGCCGCTGCCGGAAGGGCCGACCAGCGCCGTGATTTTGCCCTCCGGAATCTGAAAATTCAGACCGTGCAGCACCTCTTTTCCCTGCTGATAACCAAAGCTGACATTCTCAAAGGCAATATCGTACTGCCTGATCTCCATCTCCTTGCTGCCTTCCATCTTTGCGATGTCCGAAAGCTCCATGACGCGCTCGCTGCAAACCTGCATATGGAAAACCTCCGGCAGCAGCGTCAGCGTGGTGATGATCGGGCCGTACACACGCACCGCAATCATCAGCGAGATGACCAGCGTGGGCAGCGAGAGGGTGCCGCCGGAAAAGAGCGTCACGCCCGCATAGACCGTCAGGGCAATGCCCGCCTGCAAGACGAACTGTGCGCCGGAAAGCAGCACACCCGCACCAACCTCCATTTTAATGGAAACACGGCGCATCTCATCGAGGGCATTTTTCAGCGCGCTGAATTTATCAGCGTTGAGGAAACAGGATTTGATGATCTTGATGCCCTCAATGTACTCCTGTGTCTGTTCGGATGCGCGCAGCTTGGCATCGACCTTCTCGCGGCTCAGGCGATCCTGTCTGCGGCGGCTCACCAGAATGATGATGAGCGAAAGAGGCAGCGTAATGAACAGTGCCAGCGCCATGCGCCAGTCAAAGAAAGCGAAAGCAATGCAAATCAGCGTCACGGAAATGATGTTTGCGACCAGCGGCGGCAGCACATGGCTCAGCGTATGCTCAATCACGGCGCAGTCCTGCATCATATTCGAGGTCAGCTCAGTCAGATTCTTAGAATTGAAAACGTGCATCGGCAGCTCGCGGATGATCTCTGCAATGCGGATGCGCATATCCGATGCTTCCAGATAGGAATTCACAAAAGTCTTGCGATAATCATTCTTGCTCGCAAAGAAGATGCCGATTGCACCCGCAAGACCGATCGCGGCGAGAATCCAGATCTTCTTCCACGAGACCGTCTCATTCATCAGGGGCTTTATCAGCTCAATGAAAATCTGCACGGAGATGAACACCGGAATCATCATTGTGATGTTGGTCAGGGTGCAGGCGGCGATGCCTTTTTTCAGCTCACGGTATCCTCTGTCAGAGAGATGAAACATTTTCTTCAGATTCAGCATATCAGGCATCCCCTCTTTCCATTTTCCAGCTCAGCGCCTGTGTATAGTGCGCCCAAAGCTCACTGTATTTGCCGTTCTTTGCGCGCAGCTCCTCATGTCTGCCCTGTTCCGCGATTCTGCCGTTCTCCACGACAAGGATGCGGTCTGCATTGGTGACAGTCGAGAGTCTGTGTGCAATCATAATGACAGTCTTATCCGCCATCAGACGGCTCAGTGCCTTTTGAATCAGGAATTCGTTTTCGGGATCTGCAAAGGCGGTTGCCTCATCGAGAACGAGGATCGGTGCATCCTTCAGAATCGCACGCGCAATTGCCACACGCTGAATCTCACCGCCGGAGAATTTGACGCCGCTCTGTCCGAAAACGGTGCGGTAGCCGTCAGGCAGGCTCATGATGAAATCGTGGCACTGCGCAGCCTTTGCAGCCGCAATGACCTCCTCCTCCGAGGCGCCGGGTCTGCCCATGCGGATGTTATCGAGGATGCTCTGCTTGAACAGGAAGTTATCCTGAAACACAAAGCTGACCATATCCATCAAATCTTTCGTCGCAATTCTGCGGATGTCCGTACCGCCGATTGTGATGCTGCCCTCATCGACATCGTAGAAGCGCGGAATCAGGTTTGCAATGGTACTCTTGCCGCCGCCGGAAGGACCGACAATCGCCGTGATCTGATGCGCCGGAATCGTGAAGCTGATATGATCGAGTGCCTTTTTGTCGTCCTTGTCGTAGGAGAAGGTCACGTTGTCAAAGCGGATCTCATAGTCTTTCGGGGCAGCGCTGCCGGATTCCTCCGTCAGCGGCTTCTCCGCCAGCACCATATCCATACGCTCAATGACATTTGCGGTGTTCATGCTGTTGACCATGACATAGACGACCTTCATCAGAATTGCCGCGATGGCCGGCACAAACAGCAGATAGAACAGGAAATCCGTGAGGAAGCTGCGGTAATCCGCCGCGTGCCTGCCCGCGTAAATGCCCATCGGGATGAGGAACAGGTACATATTGTTGAGCGCTGCGGTCAGAACTGCCATTGCATTCTCATTGCTCAGCGTATAGGGAATGACGGAATCGGTGTACTTCTGAATGGAATCGTGCAGGCGCTTGAACGAGAACACCGTCTGATTGAACGCCTTGACAACCGAAATGCCGCGGACATATTCCACGGAAGCGTTGCTCATATCCTCCAGCGCATCCTGATAGACATTCATCAGATCAGAGGTCTTCTGTCCGCCGTTTGCCATGCCCTGCAAAACAAACGACACAATGATCGCGGCGAATGTGACCAGACCGAAGCGCCAGTCGATCACAAACAGAATGACGATTGCCGTGACCGGCGCGACCATTGCCGCGACCATATCCGGCAGGTCATGCGCGATGAAGCCCTCCAGCTGTTCGATGTTTTCATCCATGATCTTGCGCAGCTTGCCGCTGCCCTCGCGGATGTGAAAACCGATCGGCAGCTTGACGATATGCGATGCGAAATCCAGCTTGAGCTGATACAGCGTACCGTATGCCGCCACATGGGATACCGCCAGCGCGCCGAAATACAGCACGATGTTCAGGAATGTACCGCCCAGTGCCAGCAGACCGTATCGGAGCATCAGATCCGTATCGCGGATCTCCGGATAATTCTGAATGATAAGTGCAATGATTTTGTAGATCGAATAGTACGGGATAAAGCTCGCCAGTGCCGCCAGCGCCGAGAGAACCACAGAGATCAGACACAGCCCTTTCTTGATCTTTGTCAGTTCCATCAGGCGCGGCAGACCGGTCTTATAAGGCTTTTCCGGTGTTTCCTTTTTACTCGCCATCTCGTCCTCCTGTTTCATTGTGTATTTGCCTGTCTGGTGATTGTCTTCACCATCAGGCGCTCGTTGACATTCCGGCGAAACAATCCGTCGAACTGGTTGATGAGTTCATAGCCGTTTTTCCGGTAGATCTCAAATGCGCGGTCGTTAAAATCCGCCACCAGCAGATACGCCTTTGTGCGCAGCGCACCCAGCAGCCGCAGGGAATCCTGCTCATACGTCTGCATCAGCTTTCTGCCGATGCCCGTATGCTGCTGATCGCTCCGCACGACGATCATGTGCAGATAGGGAAACGAATGAAACATTCCGCGCGCCTGATACCAGATAAATCCGACCGGCTCATCTGCGCTGTTCACCGCCACGAGAAAGCTGTCCTGCGAGACAGCCTTCTCCAGCGCATCCGCGATCATCTTCCGGCTGGGGTAGTAGACCTCTCCAAGCCGGCTTTCTGCAAGCATCTCACAGCAGGCATCCAAATCCGCCTGCTGCGCCGCCCTGATCCGGATCTGCTCCATGCGAAGTCCCTCCTTACTGCCTGGAGAGAATCACATCCGCGATTGACGAAACGGTGTCGAAATTCTCCAGCTCCAGATCGTCAAACGGCAGCGTGACTCCGAACGCTTCTTCAAACACGGAGATCAGCGACACAATATCGAACGAATCAATATATCCGCCCGTAATGAGCATCGTATCCTCCGCGATCTCAAGGCTTTCCGCACCGTCAATATTGGCACGGATCAGCTCTGTGACCTTTGCTTCAATTTCCTGCTTGTTCATACTCTGCAAACTCCTTTTCAGTTATTTTACAGGACATCGCTGAGCGAATATCCCATTTTTGCAAGCGGCGGGATGAGGTCGGTATCCTCAATCGGCGTGCTGATGATCTCCATTGCCCGCTGGCGCGACAGTTCACCGGCACGCACCATATCGCTGAGCTCCGTCTCGTGCTGTGCATAGCCGAACTGTTTCATCGCAAGATACTGCGCCACATAATTGAAGGAGCAGTTCGAGGATTTATCCGGCCAGCTTCGCTTCGGAAGCGTGAAACCGAGCTTTTCCGTGATCAGGGAGAGAATCTCGCCCTCATTCCACTCAATGTACTTGAACGGCGAAAGCTGTACGATGTCGCCGTAATGCTCCCGGAAATATTTCGGCTGATTGCGGTACATTTCCGTGAGTTCCGCGTATTTGTCGTCACCGGAGAGAATGTCGATGATATTCTGATCGGACTGCTCATAGATCCAGAACAGCTCAAAATTCCGGATGTACTGCTGTCCCTTCGTATAGCCGCCCAGCACCAGCCGGATGCCGTTCTGACGGCAGACATCGCGCACAGCTTTGTCAATCAGTGCATGGCAGACGCGGCAGTAGTAGACCGGCTTGCCGGATTGCAGGCACTTCTGAAAGATGTTCAGCACATCGGCGGTCTTGAAGACAATGAGATCAACGCCGAGTACATCGGTTGCATTGCGGACATTGTGATACATTTCTTCAAGTGCAAAGCCGTTGTCAATGAATACGGCAAGCGGATTCAGGTGCAGAATCTCCTTTGCAATGTACAGCGTCATGATGCTGTCCTTGCCGCCCGAAACACTGACCGCACAGTTATATTTGCCGGCATCTTTCGTAAAGCGCGCGATCTTCTTTTTCAGCAGTTCAAGCCGCGCATCCGCCGGGAGATCATCAATGCCGCCGCCCTTTTCCGCAAGCTGCTGATGCTTCATGCAGATCGGGCAGAGCCCCTCCTCATTCAGTTCAATGCGCCCGGCAGTTTCCGGCAGCACACAGCATTTGCAGCGCTTTTTCTCCACATTGTAATTCATGCTTTCAGCCCCCCGTTCTTACAGATCCACATACGCAGCAATTTCATCGCGTGTCTGCTGATCCCACCTGGAAACATCCAGACCCTTCTGCGAGAGCAGCGCATAGGTCAGGCGCTCAATGCCGAATGCAAAGCAGGCAGTATAGCAATATGCACCGCTGGAAGACTTGATCGCGTAGGGCTTCGAGAAGTGGGTTCTGTGCAGATTGGCGGATGCGCAGGCGATGTACAGGTCACGCGCGGGGATCTGCCACTTGAATTCGCGCTTGGAATCACCGAGCATCTGAAAGAGCCTGAGCTTCTTGTAATTGCTCGCGAAGAACGAATCATTTGCGGTATCGAGCTTGACATTGACCTGAAAAGTATCCGCCCAGAATTTCCACAGCGCTCTGCTGCTTTCGATGCGCTCTGCGCACTGCTGCGGCGTGCCGAGAAACACATATTCGAGCATATAGAACTCGTTGAGACGCGCAAGCTCAAGGATATTGTCGCCCTCATTGCGGAAGCATTTGCCCGCGATCATGAAGCACAGCGGCCTCTCCTCATCGACGATGGTATTCTCAAAGATTGAATAGACCGGCACGCAGGCTGCATTGCGCAGAACATTCACCGGCTGCTTCATCTCCGAGAAGATGCCCTCCGCCTTCGTGCCCTGCGCCGCAAAACGGTCCAGTACATCGAGATCGTTCTTCATCACGGTCTGGAACATGATGTAATGCGGGAAAGTCTCGAAATATCTGCCCTTTTCAAAGTTGTCGATCGGGTACAGCACGGGGAATTCGTACTCGCGCACGCCCTCGAAATTCTGAAACGCAAACTCGCGGATCTTCTTGTCAAAATAGCGGAATACTTTGAGGAACAGTCCGCTGTAGGCATAGACACCCTTGCAGATTTCGGTGACATCGCCGCGGCTGACCAGCTCCGGAAAGACCGTTTCGGTATTGAGCGGCTTGCGGTCGGTGTGATCGACCAGCGTTTTGATGCTTGCCTCGCGGTCGGTGATCTTGCCGCCGTGAATCATCTCCAGCAGGCGGTCAATTTTGCTGCGGACATCCTTCTCCTTCTCATCGAAGCAGGAAACGCTGATCTCTCTGCCGCTCACTTCAATCTTCTGAATATCCGGCGAAATGTAAGACAGCATATCGGAAATGACAGCAAAATCGCTGTCAGACTCATTGGAAAAATCATACTTGCAAATCATACGCTGATGCGCTCCTTTATCATCGCAGCCCAGTCACGGAAGAAGGGTCTGCTCAAAATCTCATACAAATCAATCTCTGCGCCGAATCCCGAACGGATCGCGCTTGCCAGCATCCGCGCAGAACGCTCATTGCCGTTTGCGGAAAACAGGCTGTCAGACATGGATAGTTCCGCATCCGGAAACAGCATCCGGCAGATGTCAAGAAGCTGCATTTCGGTCTCGCCGGCTTCCTCCGATTGCTGCGCTTTTGCCGCGGCAATCATCTCCGTCCACTCGTCCAGCGTCGGGTGATTGAGGATGTCGTAGACTTCCGGCGTCACGCCGAATTCCTTGCGGATTGCCGCCGTCAGCTTCATCGCACTGATCGAATCGCCGCCCATGTAATAGAAATTGTCATCGGGAGACAATGCGTTGTCGTTCAGAATGACGCAGCACATCTCATACAGTTTCTGCTTGACTGCATTGTCAAACTGTACACCTGCTGCGCTTTCCTTCCGCTGTACCGGCATTGCCGCAAGTTTCCTGCGGTCGGGCTTTGCATTGCGCGTCAGCGGCATTTCCGCAAGCTGAATCAGGTGTGCCGGAATCATGTACGAAGGCAGCGATGCCCGCAGTACAGTCTGCAATTCCTGCTCCGGAATGTCGCGTTCCGCGGTGTAATACGCCGCCAGTGCTTTGGAATCCGCAGCCTGCACCACCGCACAGATCTGCACGCCGCTGACCTGTTTCAGCGCCGTCTCAATACCGGCAAGCTCGATGCGCTTGCCGTTGATCTTGACCTGAAAATCCTCTCTGCCGAGAATGCGGATGCTGCCGTCCGGCAGATACATTCCCATATCGCCTGTGCGGTACATCCGTGTGCCGCTGACTGTCACAAAGCGGTTTGCGGTCTCCTCCGGCAATCCGGCATATTCCAACGCAACGCCCTTTCCCGCAACGTACATCCCGCCGCGCACACCAACCGGACAAGGCAGCAGATCGCTGTCCAGAATGTGATAGACGGTATTCGGGAAGGGCTTGCCGTAAGGGATATAGCTGTGCTGCAAATCCCCCTCCGTGACTTCATGGTAAATGTTCCAGACCGTCGTTTCGGACGGCCCGCCCACACTGAAGATGCGGACATCCGGATTCATTGCGCGGATCTGCGCCAGCATCGCCGGACGGATCCAGTCGCCGCCCAGCATCATGCACCGGAGCTGCCCGACTGCCTTTGCAAGATCATCGTCCTCCGAGGCAAGCAGCATCTCCATGAATGCCGGCACGGAATTCCACACGGTCACGCCGTGTTCCAGCATCATCGCAATCCACTTGTGCGGATCTTTCTCCGCCGTCACATCCGGCATCACAACCTTTCCGCCGTATGCCGGCATGAAGATCATGTCAAACAGTGACATATCATGGCAGTAATTTGTCACTGCAATGCACGTATCTGCGCCGGAAATACTGAACAGTTCCGCCGTATGCAGCAGGCAGTTCACAAGACCTTCCTGCTTCAGAACAATGCTTTTCGGTCTGCCGGTCGAGCCGGATGTGTGAATGAGAAATGCCGGATCTTCGGGTTTCAGCGCACGGAATGTCAGCTCAGCAGAGCCTTCGCGTTCCGCATCCTCTGCCAGCACAATATTCCGCACCGGAAGCTGCGGCAGAATCTCCGCAAAAGCCTGCTCCGTCACCAGTACGGCAATCTCCGCGTGTTCCAGACAATAGGCAATGCTCTCCGGCGGCTGTTCCGTCTCAATCGGAAAGAACACATCTCCGCCGCAGGCACAGGCAATCTCCGCAATGAGCTGCCGGATGCCCTTGCGCAGCAGCAGACCGACCCTGCCGCCCGCCGGATTTGTACGCCGGATTGCACGTTGCATTCCGCCCGCCGCCTGCATCAGTTCGCGGTAGGTGTACGGTTTTCCCTGCACCGCCGCAGCCGCATCGCCGCCCTGTTCCAGACTGCTTTGCAGCAGTTCCGCGAGTGTCTGCGGTACATCGTGCATGGGGACATCATTTGCCTGCCGGATGATCTCAGCATCCTTTGCGGGGAGCGCGAGTGCAGTCTGACCGAGGATTGCGTCATCCTGCATGAGCTGTGCGCAGGCCTGCGTAAACATTTCCGCGATGCCCTCCGCCGCATCCTGCGAGACATACCCCGCATCGCCGGTCAGCGTCAGCAGAATGCCGTCTGACATCGGCTGCACGATTGCTTCCAGATGCAGCCCGCCGGTCAGTGCGCGGAAATCGGTCTTCTGAAAAACCTCCCCGCTGTGCTGCGGCATTTCCAACAAACTCGTGAATGTGTACGGAACCTGCACATTTTCGCCGCGCACACGGCTTGCGTGGCGCAGAATCTCCGTGCCGGAATAAGGCGCCTGTTCCATGCAGATGTTCAGGGTTTTGCGAAGCTGATCTGCCAGTTCCCGCACAGTCTGCTCCGGCTGATGCGTATATCCGACAACCGTGAAATCTGCAAACAGCCCCAGCAGATTCTGTGTGCGGTCATCCCACATCGGGCGATGGCTGACCGGCAGATTCAGTGCGAAATCCTTGGTTTCTGTATAGCGCACAAGGGTCTTGCAGTAAAGCGCCAGCAGGATCGAAAACGGCGTCAGACGGGCAGCTTTCGCAATTTCCGTGCAGCGGGATGCAAATTCCGCAGGCAGCCGCCGTGTCACCGCATAATACGTTTCCGCTGCGGATGCATCATGCGGCAGAACCGGCGCATCCGGCAGATCCGCCGCGTGTGCCTGCCAGTAGGCATCGGCATCTGCACGGTTTTCCGCAGCAAAAGGCGCCCATGCTTCTTCATACACCGCAAATCCCGCATCCGCAGGCAAATCCCCGCCGCAATAGGCAGTTTCCAGATCACGCAGCAGAATACCCTGACTTTCACCGTCAAAATACAGACCGTCCGTATGCGTGAGGATTGTCGCATTCTGTTCTGCGTCGCAGATCACCGTGAAGGTGACGGGTAAACCTGCCTGCTGATCTGCCTCCTCCCTGAAAAATGTCGCTTTCTGTTCCGCCGCAATGCGCGCACGTCCGGCAGCATCCGCGGCTTTGATTACCGTGACCGCTTTCACATTCCGCGGCTGCATTTCCCATGTATGCGCCGCCGTACAAACCGCGCTGAGCATCGGGTGTGCGGCATAGATTTTCTGCACGGCAGCTTCAAACCGCGCCGCATCAAAACCGGCACATTGCAGTTCATAGGATTCCTTTTCCCGCATCTGCGCAGAGCCTGTACGGACACTTCTGCCCACGGCATACGCCTTTTGCAGCGGCGTCAGCGGAAACACGTTCATTCCGCAACCCTTTCTGCAATGCCGGAAACCGAACCGATCTCATACAGCGTTTCCAGGCTGATTTTCTTTCCGAACGTGCGCCGCAGTTCCATTTGCAGCTTCATCGCATCCATAGATGCGCCGCCCAGTTCCGCAAAGGATTGTTCCTCACTGAAATTCTCCGGCAGATCCTGTAAAATGCCGGTGAAAATATCTCTGATTTTCTTGGATGCTTCGCTTTTACTCATCTTTCCACACCTCTGTTATCTGATTGGTATAATGTGCAAACTGTTCCTTCAGCACGGTCTCATCCAGCACCCCCTCCGGATAAACCCAGTCAATGCGCAGACCGTGTACCGTCTCAAAAATCTGACAATCCACCGCAACCTCCGGCGTCTGCGAAATCATATACGATGTACCGCCCAGCAGACTCTCAAACATCGGCGGCACAAGCGGCACGCCTGCTACGTAGGAGAACACCAGCGCAGGCATTTCCCCGACCGGCTTGCTGTTTGTCTGTGTTCCCGCCTGCATCGCGCAGATCTGCCGCTGCGTATCGCGCATCAGCGTCCGGATGTCCGCACCTGTATCAAAAAACTGCGGCACAAACAGCAGTTCCGTCGCATCCGTGACAGTTCCCGCACGTTCTGCGGTATGAAACACCGGCACATTCAGCACAAATGCTTTCTGCTGCGACATTCCGCACACAGCTTCTCCGAACAGCGTCAGCAGCGCCGAAAACGCCGTGACATTTTCCTGCGCACAGTACCGCGCAATCTTCCGGAAATCCGCCGCGGAGATCTCCGCTGTCAGTGCCTTGTACCGGCATCCTGCCGTTTCTGCGGGATCGCGCAGATACGGAAGCTGCGGATAGGTCAGTGTCCGCGCCGCATACGCCTGTGCAAGCCGGTCAAGGATTACCTGAAAACCGCAGACATCGCACATCAGCAAATCGAGATCAAAGATCAGCTTTGCCGTATTGTCCGGCAGATGCACAAGCATCAGCCCGCAGAGATGCCCTTCCTCCGTATGCATTTTCCGGTGCGAAAAATGCTGCCGGATCTTCTCCGTTTCCGCCGCAGCATATTCCGGCGTTTTCTGCGAGAAATCAAAATACAGCACACGATCCGTCAGCGGTGCATCCGAAAGCTCCGCTGTTGCATCCTGCAAAATCCGCTGCCGCATGGCAGGTTCATGCTGCACAACTTCCGTCCACGCCGCCTGCAAGGTTTCGCGGTCAATCGCCGCACCGTCAAATTCCAGATATACATGGCAGGCAGTCCCGCCGAGATTCCCGCGCTTTTCGCGCCCGACGAGATACGCCTCCTGCACAGCCGTCAGCTTCATGAACGTTCCTCCTGTTCCAGCATCCGCAGCAGCTCATTTTTATCAACTTTGCCAACCGGTGTCAGGGGCAGCGCATCGGTCAGGCGCAGCAGATCGGGCAAATAGAAATCCGAGACCTGCTCCCCCTTGAGAAATGCGTTCAGCTCCTGTAATGTCATCGGTTTTTCCGTCACCGCATAGACGCAGATTTTGTGTCCGAGTTCTGCATCCGGCACGCCGATAACCGCGCATTCCAGCACATTTTCGCTGCGGCAGATCCACTCCTCCAGCGCCGCCGGCATGATCTTTTCGCCGGCGCGGTTGATCTGTTCGCGCACTCTGCCGAGAATCCGGACATTGCCCTCCGGTGTCCGCAGGGCGCGGTCTCCGGTGAGATAGTACCCCGCGCTGTTGAAGGAACGGCGGTTTGCATCGGGATTCTCATAATATCCCCTGATCGTATACGGTCCGCGCACGATGATCTCGCCCGCTTCCCCGTCCGGAACGTCATTGCCGTCCGCATCCACAATGCGGTATTCATCCTCCGGTGCAGAGGGCTTGCCCTGATCGTGCCAGCGCACCTGTTCCGGTGCATCACAGTCGGTCATGAAGGTCATGCCCTCGCTCATGCCGAAGACCTGAATCACCGTACAGTGCATGAGCCGTTCGGCAGCCTCCGCCTCCTCCGGCCGGAACATCGCACCGCCGACCATCACATACCGCAGCGACGACACATCGTCGTCATCAAACAGATTGCGGTAGCGGATGCACATATTCACCAGTGCCGGTACTAGGCTTGTGATTGTCACGCCGTATGCCTCAACATTTGCGAAAAACTCCGTAATATCGGGATATTTCTGCATTACAACCGTACCGCCGCACATCAGCGTACCGATGATGCCCGGCGTGCCGAGTGCAAAATTGTGTGCTGCCGGCAGGATATTCAGCATAACGCTCTCCGCCGAGAGTGCCGCGCGCTCTGCGGTCACACGCGCATTATAGAGGTAATCGCGGTGCGTGCGCGGGATCAGCTTCGGAATGCCGGTTGTACCGCCGGACAGCGAAAGAAACGCAAGGTCATCCGCAGACGGCAGATCCGTCACGGCTCTCTCACGTTCCAGCGCAGCATCCGCATCCGCAGAGGTCAGTGCTGCAAATTCATCTTCAAAAAACAGGCGCTCCGCGCAGCCGTACTGCGCTGCAAGGTTCTGCGCCATTTCCTCGTACTGAAATTTCAGGTAACGGCGCGTAAAAATCATCGCGGCGGGCTTTGCGTTCCGGCAGATTCCGCCGATCACCAGCTCCTTATGTGCCGGCAGACACAGAATCGGAACTGCGCCGATGCGCGATAACGCAAAGAAAACCGCCGGAAACCAGACGGTGTTGGTCATTTGCATGATGACGCGGCTGCCGCGGACGATGCCCCGTTTCCGGAGCAGGTCCGCCAGCACCAGCGTTTTTTCGTATAGCTGCCGATAGTCCCATGCAGTCTGACCGTCTGTCACCGCGGTATGATCGCCATATTGCGCACTCCATTCAGAGAGTGCAGCATCCAGTGTCAGATCCGCAGTCGTCATATCAAGCCTGCATCTTCCGCTCAATCGTATCCGCCATCGAATTGACGGAGACCGGTTCTGCGAGGTTGACCTCATCCGCCAGTGTCACATTGAAGTGATCCTGACAGGAGAGATAAAGCTGCACAATGATGATGCTGTCTGCGCCGAGATCCTCGTACATCAGCGCATCCTCATTGATCTCACTCTGCTCCAGACCCATCAGTTCATGCAGCAGATCCTTGATTTTGGTTTTGATTTCTTCTCTTGTAGCCATTATGCTTTCCGCTTTCCTTTCATTGTGATCTCGCGCATAGCGTCTTCCAGCTTGCTGCGTGTTTCGATTTCATTGAGCATATCCTTCTTGGAGACTTCGCCCTTGAGGGTTTTCGGCAGCGGATCGCGGAAGACCATCACCGATGCCAGCCGCTTGTAGTGCGGCAGTTCACCGTTGCGCTTCTGAATGGCGGCAAACAGCTCAGACTCCTCGAAATTCTCGTAGCAGTCCGCCGTATGCAGCAGCAGAACCGGCTCATCGTCAATGCCGATGAAGCAGAACTGACTGGTCATCGTCTCCAGAAGGGAGAAATCCTCCTCCAGCTCCTCCGGATAGATGTTCTCGCCGGAATCGTTGACGATCATGTTGCTGCATCTGCCCTGATAGAACAGGATGCCGTCCTTGATCGTGAACATATCGCCGGTGCGGTACATCTCCCCGAACCGTTCAATACGCGGAACAAATTCGCCGTGTTCGAGAATGCCGTTATAGATGCACTTATTGCCCAGCACAGCGAGTTCACCTGTGCCTTCATCGACAATCGTGCCGTCCTCCTGAATGATCTTGGTGATATGGCCGTTCATCGCCACGCCGGAATACTCACCTGCAATGCCCATATCCGGCTCGGTATTGAAGTAGCCGGTGCTGACCGATCCGCCGATCTCCGTGCCGCCGTAGGCATTCGAGAGGCAGAAGCCGGTGGAATTGACCATATTCTTGAAATCGGCATCAATGCGCGCACCGCCGATCATGCCGTGCGTGAACTGCTCTCCGAAGAATTCGCGGAAGGTCTCCGGCGAAACCGTGCCGCACTTATTCTGATAGATGCGGAAGATCGCCTTCCAGAGTGCGGGCACGCCGTAGGTGAACCAGATCCGCTCGCGCCGGATTGCTTCGGTCAGTTCGAGGACGCCGTTGTTCTTCGGGAAGACCATTGTGCAGCCCTGCCCCCAGAAGATCATCGGGACTTCAAAGCCAAAGATATGGCGCATCGGGAGTGTGACCAGCACGCGCGCTTCATTCATCGGAATATTCCACAGCGACTGCACAACCTCCGGCGATGCGAAGATGAAGTTCTTGATGTTCTTCTGCATTTGCAGGATGACTTCCGCATTGAATACAATCGTCTTTGCGGCACTCGATGTGCCGGAAGTGCAGACGCACATCTGCGTTTCCCAGCAGACCTTTTCGGGCTTGCCGGTCTCCGCCGCCGTGACCGCCTCGAAGGAAACATCCTTCAGTCCCTCCATATTCAGCGGTGCATGGCTGACAATCGCAGCAAGATTGCCCATTTCCATGACGCGCGCCAGACCGTTTCCGCTGATGTTCTCGTCCACGCTCATGACCTTGTAGCCGATCATCTCCAGCGCGAGGAACACCGGCAGCCAGTAGACGTGCGTTCTGTGGCGCAGCGCAATCCATCTGCCCTTCTCGACATCTGCAAGTTCCTTTTCCAGCGCTGCCGCAATCGCCTCGATCTTTGCGACATATTCATCTCTGCTGTAGATGCGCTTCTCACCGTTCTCATAGCACTCCGCAATCGGGTAGTCATTCGGAAAGCCATAGATCGAATGAGCCATCAGGCTCTCAAAGGTGTTTCTGACATTGTTTCTATCGTATTGCATGAATCTGCTCTCTTTCTAAGCTTTGTCAATTAAAATACCGCCGAGACGACGCCCATATTTGCGCCGACCGCTCCGCCAAGCATCAGCATTCTGCCGCCGCGCTTCAGAACGCCCTGTTCTGCCGCACAGCACGCCATGATCGGGATATTTGCCGAGCCGACATTGCCAGTCTCCTGCACGATCTCCGGCAGCTTCTCATAGCTGATGCCGATGATATTGCGGATGTTTTTCGTGATCCACTTCGCCACCTGACTGACCAGCACACAGTCAATATCGCTGCTGACCCAGCCGCTCTTTTCCATGACCGCCGGAATGAAGTTTCTGGTCACATCCTGGTGCATATCAATGAGCTTTTTGGTCGTGCCGGGAATATACATTTTCGACTGATCCGCCGGATAGATCACGCCGCCGCCCCAGATGACATTGTTGTTCCACATTGCCGGTACGGTTGCAAAGCGCGATGCCACGATGCCCTGTGTACTGCCGGATTCCGCTTTCGTCAGCACGAATGCGCCGCCGCCGTCTCCGACGGACAGCGCCGCCGTACCTCTTTGCAGCAGCTCCTCCTTGTTGTCGTAGTCAAATTTCGTCCAGCGCGAGAGTGCCTCGCCTGCGACGACCAGTACATTCTCCGCCTTGCCCGATGCGATCAGGCTGTCCGCGACATCCACGCCGCTCATGAACGCATTGCAGGCGTTTTTGATGTCAAACGAGTACGCATTGCGGATGTCCATTTTGTCCATGACAACATTGACCGTTGCCGGCTCTGCGAAATCCTGCGTAATGGAGCAGAAAAGCACCGCATCAATATCCGACGGCTGCATTCCCGCATTCTCCAGCGCCTTGAGGCCCGCCTTTGCCGCGATGTCCGAGCAATGCTCATTCTCCGCCGCATAATGCCGCCGCTCGCATCCGGTCAGCATCCGCACAAGACCCGGCTTCACGCCGAAGCGTGCATAGCCCGCCATCTCCTCGATTTCTTCGCTGGTATAGACTTTCTCCGGCAGGTACATTCCGATGCCGGCAATTTTACTGTGAATATCCATGTTTGATCCCTTTCTAAGCGTCAGGCAGCCGTATGTGCCGCCTCGCGCAGCGCCTTCCGGATGCAGCCGCGCAGATACGCAATCAGCTCATCCTTCCGGTCACTGAGATAAAAATGTCCGCCTTCAAATTCCTTGATCTCATAGCAGTTCTCGAAGTAGCCCTTCCACCACACGAGATCTTCAGAGGCAAATTCGATGTCTTCTTTTCCGTACAGCACCACGCCGGCGGGGAGTTTCCGCTCCGGCAGTTCACGGCCCGGATTGTAGGTTTGCAGCACCCGCAGGTCGGCAATGCACAGATTCGTGAAATACTGCATCGCCTCCGTATGATTCCACAGATGTTCCGGCAGACCGCCGAGTTTTTTCAGGAAGGCAACGCCCTCCTCCTCGCAGCACTTGTAATGATCCGGATCAACCACGCACGGCGGTTTCTGTCCGGAGATCATCACCAGCTTCGGCGGATTCTCATAGCGTTCCTGAAGCAGCTTTGCGGTCTCATACGCCACAAACGCCCCGAAGCTGTGCCCGAAGAACATATAATCCTCCGCGCCCTCCCGAAGAATACCGTGCTGCAATTCCTCCGCAATCTGATCCGCACATTCATCAAAACTTTTGAAATGCGGCACTTTTGATTTTGCTGCACGCAGCGGATATTCGTACAGGATCACGTCATCGACCCCTTCAAAGTCCGCCTTCTTCAAAAACGTGTAATAATAAGACAAGCCGCCTGCATGGGAAAAGCAGATCAGTTTCATGATGTTACGCCTCTTTTCCGCGCAGAAATGCCTGCGCAGCCTTGTTCACAACCGGCACACAGTTCTTGTAGCCGTCCACCATAATCAGGTGTCCGCCGTCAATGACCTCGATCTCAAAGCCCCTGCCCGCCACATGATCCCAGTGCCGCATATCCTCCAGCGGCGTCATGGTATCGCGGTTGCCCGCCAGAACCGTAATGTCCGTATCGACCTTGAAATAATCGCGCGGGCTGTTCTGATAACTTGAAACAATCGTCTGATCGACGTCGAACAGTGACATGGTGTGATTTGCAAACTCAAACGATTTGAGCTGATTCACGATGTCTGCGCTCTCCATTTCCTCATCGGAATAGATCTGTTCCGGACGCACCGGAACATATTTGCCGTTCTCCGCGTAATTTTTGAAGCACTGTTCCGTGTATTTCCTGCAAAATGCCTCAATCATGCTGCGATCTGAGAAAACGTGTTCGGGGAAATAGCGCTCCAGCACCTCGATCATCTCCGGCTGCCGTCTGACATCCGAAAACAGCGAAGTTGCGTAGGTGTTGCCGTCAGGCGGATCACTTGCGCAGTAAAAGACATGGAACGGACGCTTCAGATCGTTCTGAATGATGCGGCGATAGAGTTCGTAGCTCGCCACAGAACCGAAGCAGTAGCCCATGATCATGTAATCGTCATCCGGCTCAAGCTGCTTCACCAGATTGCTGTAGAGATCGTCCGCAACCTCATCCATTGTCCGGAAGGGCTTCTCCGCACGGCGCAGACCGCGCCCCGCAATCTCCAGCAGACAGAGCTTGATCTCCGGATCCAGCAATTTTGCCCACGGCAGATACGCCAGCGCCGACGCCGCGCCGCCCGGCACACAAAACAGTTTTACCATTCCTGCAAATTTCCTTTCTATGTTACAGATAACTCGCATTCAGATAGCCGCCGTCCACTGCAATCGCCTGACCGGTGATGTATGCTGCCGCATCGCCCGCGAGGAACAGGATCACACCGTTCATTTCGCCGCGTCTGCCGGGTCTGCCGGCAGGCACTTGACGGTTATACGTGGAAAGCACGATTTTATTTTCAAAAATGTCCGTGGTCATTTCACTTTCAAAGAGACCGGGGCATACGGCATTGACCGTAATCTGATCACGCGCATAGGTCACAGCCAGACCGGTTGTCAGTCCGCAGACCGCAGCCTTCGAGGCGTTATATGCATGGCGCGGCACAGTCTGCGAGGCAACAAATGCGTTGATGGAAGCCACATTGATGATGCGGCCCGTTTTGCGCGCCGTCATAAAGGGCAGAACTGCATCGCACATATTCGCCGTACCGGTGAGATTGACCGCAATTTCTTTCTGCCATTCCGAAGCGTCCATCTCCCCGATTTTCACCTTTCCGGTCACACCGGCACAATTGACCAGCACGTCAATTGCATCTGCAAACAGTGCTGCTGCCGCCCTGACAGCCGCAGTAACCTGTTCCCTGTCACTGACATCGCAGACTGCATAACCCGTCTGAACACCGCAGGATTTCAGTTCTGCCGTCAGCGCCGCGAGACGTTCTTCCCGTCTGCCGATGAGAAAGACGTTCGCGCCCGCTTCTGCAAATCCGCGGCTGACATCCGCGCCGATGCCGCTTGTCGCGCCTGTCACAATGACATTTTTTCCTTCAACACTGAATATGTTTTGAAATCCCATTTTCGTAATGATTCCTTCCTCTTTGCGTATAGCGGCTGCGTCATGCCGTCAGCGGAAAGAACACACAGGTCAGCACCACAATCAATACAGTCAGCACTGCCTGAATGCCAAAGCCATACCGCACATAATCGCGGAAACGATACCCGACCCGCACGGTCATGCCGATAAATCCGCTTGAAAGCGGTGTCATGATTGCAAGCCCCGCACCCATTGTCACGGCGATCAGAAACGCACGCGGATTCAGTGCATAAAGCTCCGCAAATTTCAGGGCAAACGGCAGAATGATGATCACTGTTGTCGTATTTGCGATGAAATTGCTGATAACAACCGCCAGCACCGTAAAGATCGCCAGCAGCATCACCGGCGAAATATCCGGCGGAATGCGCTGCATCAGCCACGTACAAATGCTCTGGATGTGTCCGCTTTTGTTCAGTTCCGATGCCATACTGACACTGCATCCCAGCCAGATCAGGATGTTCCAGTCAATTTTGGAAAACGCTTTCTTCTGCTGTACTGCACCGCCAAGCATACAAATCAGCCCGCCGATAACCGATGCCACGCCGACTGTCACATAATCCGTCACGAACAGAAACAGCATCACCGCGCCGGAAATCAGGGTCACGATCATTTTCCGGCGGTCTGTCTGTCCCGCAGGCAAATCCGCATCTGATTCCTCTGCCGTCTGCGAAGCGTCACTCCAGAAGGCATCGCCCCGCTTGCTCAGCACCAGAACAATCCACAGCAGACCCGCCGCCAGCAGAATCAGACCCATCGGCAGCATCTCAAACATGGAGATGCCTTCTCCGAGTGCATCCGCCGCCATAGAAGATGCAATCAGCGTTGCAGGCGCACCAACCAGTGTACACTGTCCGCCCATGACGGCACAGTAAATGACCGGCAGCGTGATATTTTTCACGCTGATTTCCTTCACTGTTCCGGCAATATGAATGCAAATAATCATCATCAGCGCACAGATCACCTGATTATTCAGAAATGCAGACAGCAGTGCTGCGGTCAGTCCGGCAATCAGAATCACAGACCGTTCATTCCTTTTGGACAGCCGGACGATCATATCTGCGGTTTTCGCAGATAATCCGCTCTCCCGGAATGCAATGCCGAAAATCTCCGTGCCGAACACAATCAGCACAATGTCATTGGTGAACCCTGTCATCATATCCGCCGGTGAACAGACCCCGCACACCACCATTGCAATGCAGGCTGCCGCCGAAACGGACGCTGCCGGAAACCTGTCCCAGATAAAAGCCGCCACGCACAATATCAATATGATTGTCAGCTTCAATTTCTGTTACTTTTGATTCCTTTCTGTCTGATTTTAGTTAGTCTAGACTAACTCATGGGCATAAATACGCGCAGATCCCTGCACGGTCACATGGGATGCAAGTGCATCGCCTGCGTGCGTCATCTGCTGCATATTGAGTTGCACTAGGCTAACTCATAAACATAAAAACTGCGGCGAAATCGCCGCTGCACAGTTGTCATATGACATGGAAACGTTTCGGTTTTAGTTTATCACAGTCCGGCGCAAAAGTCAATAGCAACATTTCCGCCGTTTGCAAATCCTCTTTTTTCGCCAAAAAACTCCCAGCGCCGAACAGGATTTTGATTTTTGCCGTACAATCCGGAAAGTCACCGCTGCGAAAAGAGGCTGCGGAACAAATGCCCCGCAGCCTCAGGTTTATGCATTTTCAGAAATGGTAATGGTGCAGCCGCTGCCGTCTGCAAAATCGCTGACTCTGATCGTCAGACCCGGATCAATCGTTCTGTTGCCTTCGTCATCATACCATGCAAAGCCGTCAATGCTGCTGTCAATGACTGCATCATTGCGGAAGAAATCGTGGTTATTATTGACCAGCCGCAGCACACGCTGTTTCTGATTGCTGGTATCATACATCTGACCGTAATTGTTCCATTTCAGTTCAATGCCCCAGTATCCGTTCCAGAGTTCCGCATTACAGTGCAGAACGCGCACGCCTCCGCGCCAGAAGGGCGTATAGGATTTGCCGCCTGCAAACCATGCTGTATCATTGCCTTCCACCGAATTGAATTCGATCATGAAATATTCGCTGTAAAAGCCGTCCAGATCTCCGCGCGGAATCAGAATGCAGCTTGGCGTTTTCTGAAGCGATTCCAGCGTAAAGGTCTGCGTACCGCCGGTATAAATCTGCACTTCATCTTCCTTGAACCAGCCGTACATCAGCTTGGAGAAGGACGACATATCACAGTAGGCATCGTCCATCATCTCCCAGCCTGCATGGCCTTCCAGACCGTAATAGCCGTCTTCGTTATTCACATACTTGTAGTAATCCGGCAGACCCATCGCATGGCCCAGTTCATGAATCCACGTACTGTTAAAGCCCGGCACATCCTCCAGATCCCATGCACCGATGCACAGATTGCCCGGCTTGATGCCGTCGAATTTGGAACTGGTGTAGTAGCTGCCGGAACAAGGCCACCAGTCCTGTGTGCCGTCCTTGTTGGCATCTCTGCCGACCGCCCCCTTCGGAAGCGCCAGCAGAAGCGTATCCAGTGTGCCGTTTTTGTTGACATCGAACTCGCGGTAGTCAATCTGCCTGTCCAGTGCGCCCAGCACCTCAACCATCAGCAATTCTGCTTTGCCGGCGTAGTAATCGCAGTAATGACTTGCGGTATAGGTATATGTCGTTCCGGTCAGATTCAGCCTGTCGTAAGAGGCACGCTTATAATATGCATTGATGCTCTCCACCGGATACCACGGAGACTGCGGATTTTCCGCACCGAAGCACATTTCCTGAAGGTACTCCGCTGTGTACTTGGCATCATGTTCGCATTCCGGAAAATCCACCGCAACCATCAGCACACGCGCTTCCCCGACGGAAGGCATGGTCGGACTGAGCGCCTGAATCGGCGGCGGAATCAGCTCCTCGGTGAAGGGGACTTCCCGATAATCCGCCGTTCCTTTTTCTCCGTTCAGGACAAGCTGCATCAGCAGAGTCAAATCCCGCGCATCAACCGAATTGCTGTCATCGAGATCTGCATACTGCCATAAGACTTCATCTTCTTCCGTTCCGTATAACAGAAAATCTTCCATCAGGAAAATATCGAGCCAGTCAACCTCCAGATCTCCGCTGATGTCTCCGTAATACCCGATCAGTTCCTGCTTCGTCTCTGCGGCGGCAGCGCGCAGTACAGCAGTACCGGCAAATATGGATGAAGCTGTCAGGACAGCAACCGCGCCCGCAGCAAAACGGCTGAGAATGTTCATAAAAAGACCTCCTTTGTGATCTTCAGCAGATGTTTTCATTATACAAAATATTTTCACTTTCGTCAATGTATTTTTGTGGTATTCTTGTAGCTAAATATGCAGTCTGACTGTTCTGTACGGTCAGTTGATGCGGGCAGCGTCGATGTCACATATTCCCCATACGCCCCCTTTATTCGATCAGATGAAACCACCGCGCGAGAAATACCGCCTCTGCCTTTGCAAGTTTCCGGACATTCTCATCGACCAGCAGCCACGCCGTTGCGCGCGGATTGGTGTGATAGCTGTGCTCCAGCAGAATCGCCGGCACGCCGACCGCCGTTGCGCCGCGCAGGACGCCGTACCAGTCGCCGCGCAGACCCTCCCGCTTCCAGATCGAACCGCGCTGACTGGTCTGCATCACATCCGCAACGAGATTTGCGAGATCCAGCCCCAGTTTATCTGCGCAGCCGTTGATGGGGCAGCAGGCAAGCGGGCCGTCAACGGCAGTTCCGGTTGTGGCATTGCTGTGGATGCTGATGAACAGATCGCAGCCCTCCGCGAGTCTGCCGCGGTCTTCCACATAAAGATCTGTGTCTTTATCCTCGCGCGTCGTCACGACCTCAAACCCGTAGTGTTCCAGCTCCTCCTTGAGATAGAGGTGCATCTTCCATGTGAAATCGGATTCGTAGTAAGCGCTGTTGACGGGACTGCGGTTATATTTGCCGTAATGCCCCGCATCGAGACAGATCTTCACGGGCGGTGCAGGTTCGGTATAGATGCCGTCCGCATCGAATTCGTATTCCTTGCCGTCAATGGTCATCACCGTGCCGCGTACCATAGCGCCCTTCGGCTCCGTCAGCGTGGAATCCGTCCGGTAATACTCCCGCTGCCGGTCATTGATCTGCCGCCAGCCCAGATGCGCTCTGCCGTCCGCCTCCAGATAATACGTAAAACCGCTGTAAGCCAGATAGCCCGTCAGAATTTCACCGTCCTCGCCGGCAATATAGATGCCGTCATCAAGGATCAGCTTTTGCGACTGATCCATTTGCCCATAGGTGAAATGCAGCTTTTTGCCGTCCAGTTCCCGGAAGCCCGTCACGGCTTCCCCTGTTTCCGGATCAAAATAGAAGCCGTCATACCAGCCGGTCACGCGCAGGCCCGTCTCCAAGTCGTAATAGCGGCGTCTTGCGCTGTCCGCGCCGAGGATGTTTTTGCGTTCCGGATAGTAGTCCCACTGAATATCCCAGCCGGTCAGCATAATGCCGTCTTCCCCGAAATCGCGGATGCCCTCATCAAAGACCTGTTCACCGGTCAGCATCTCGCCGCCGCGGAAACCATACCGTTCGCGTCCGGCGGCATCAAAGGCACAGATGCCCTCCAGCGGCTGACCGTCCGCATCAAATCCCATGCCGTCCTGCATCCAGCGCAGCAGCGCACCGCTCTCCGGATCAAAATAATACTTTGTGCCGTCCAGCTCCATCTGCCCTTTCAGCGGGAGACCCTCCGCATACAGATAGTACCTGCTGCCGTCCTCCGCCGTGACCCATGTATCATGCAGCATCTCGCCGGTCTCCGCAAACTGATACGCCGCAGCATCCTCCGCGGGCGATGTAAGCTTGCCCAGTTCCTTTGAGATGTAGTAGCGTTCGCCGCGCCAATCCAGCCAGCCGAAAACCGGCGTGCCGTCCGGCTCATAGAAATACCGCTTGTCCCCGACGGTCTGCCAGCCGGTCTGCAAGGCGCCGTTCGGGGCAAAGAGATACGGTGTGCCGTCAATCTCCGTCTCCCCGACTGCCTCTGTGCCGTCCTCCTGTACATAATAGTACCGCTTGCCGCGCAGTACCCAGCCGCATTCGGGCGCTGTCTCTGCCGCTGATACCGCAAGGTTCATGCCAAGCGATGCCAGCAGCATTCCGCATGAAAACAACAGCTTATTCAACCGTTTTCACGCTCCTTTCCGGTGTGCTGCGCCGCAGGATCAGGTCTTGCCTTACAGCGAAGCTGATCCGCCTCCAGCCGCAGCACCGCGACTGCCGCCGCTGCCGCTTCCGGAATTGCCCAGTCTGCCTTGCCGGTTGCCTGCCGCATGACGGCTTGCAGCCCGCGCATCTGTTCCGCAGGATCGTCCACGACGGTCATCCGCCCCGTACCGATCACACTCTGATACACGCAGGAATGCCCGCAGGCGCTCTCTGCCGGCAGCAGACGGTATGCGCCGTCCACCTCAAAGCCGACCTTCGGTGCTGTTTGCGCAAGCGTGAATTTTCTTCCCGCCCTTGCGCCGTGAAAATAGAAGATGTACCTGCCGTTTTCCTGCACCATGCCGTAATTGAGCGGCACAATGTAGATCTCGCCGTCATCGTAAAAAGCGACCCGCATGATCTGCTCCCCTTCCAGAAAGGCAGCAATCTGCGCCGCATCCGTAATTTCGCGCTCTTTTCTGCGCATTTCCATATCAGAAACCTCCTTCTGCTGCCCGATTCCGGCAGCCTTGCCCCTATTGAACTGCACAAAGCATCCCACAAATCGCGGCAGTGTTCTGTGCATCTTCATTATAACACGATTGCAGAGGGTCTGTCAAGCAGATGCGCTTTTCGGTTAGCGCTTGCAAATCCCTGCTCCGGCGCGGGCAAAGAATTCATACAAAATAACAAAAATTGCGATCTTGATTGACTTTCTCCGCAATTTATGCTATACTGAAACTGTAGCTCCCGTCAACCGGAAAATCTGACAAAGGATGGTTCGATATTATGAATATCTGGCACAATATCAACCCGAAGCGCATCACGCCGGACGATTTCGTCGCCGTGGTCGAGATCCCGAAGGGAAGCAAAAATAAATATGAGCTGGACAAGGAGACGGGCTTCATCAAGCTCGACCGCATCCTGCATACCTCCACGCATTACCCCGCAAATTACGGTCTGATCCCGCGTACCTACGCTGACGACAATGATCCGCTGGATGTGCTGGTGCTTTGCTCCGAGACGCTCTTTCCGATGACGCTGGTTCGCTGCTATCCGATCGGCGTCATTCGTATGCTTGATCAGGGTCACCGCGATGACAAGATCATTGCGATCCCCTTCGATGATCCCAATTACAACAGCTATACCGACATCGCGGATCTCCCGCCCCATATCGTCGAGGAGATGATCCATTTCTTCTCGGTCTATAAGGAGCTGGAGCAGAAATCCACCGCCGTGGATGAATTCGGTGATGCCGCCGCTGCCCGCGAGATCATCCGCGCAGACATCGAGCGCTATATTGAATGTTTCTGTAAATGACAGAACGACCCGCGTTCTGTTTGAATAGTTTTGAAAAGGGAAAGGAAGTTTCTGACTATGACCGCTGCTGCTGCCACTGATGCACTCTACCGCAATCACAAAAGTGTTGCACCGATCGGCATTATCGCCATGAACGGTGCTGAACAGCTCGCACAGAAGATCAACGATTACCTTGTCCGCTGGGCAAATGAGAACGGCATTCCCGATGAGAGCTACCTCATCGAGTGCGAATGCCCCCGCTTTGCTTCCGGCGACGGAAAGGGTCTCATCAAGTCCACCATCCGCGGACTCGACCTGTTCATTGTCATCGACGTGGGCAACTACAGCTGCACCTATAAAATGTTTGACCGCGTCAATTCCATGTCGCCGGACGATCACTATCAGGATCTGAAGCGTATCATTCAGGCGGCATCCGGCAAGGCACACCGTCTCAATATCATTATGCCGCTGCTCTACGGCGGCAGACAGCACCGCAGAAATTACCGCGAATCCCTCGACTGTGCCTGCGCATTGCAGGAGCTTCAGGCTATGGGCGTGGATAACATCATCACCTTCGATGCACACGATCCCCGCGTGAACAACGCCGTGCCGCTCATGGGCATCGACAACGTGATCCCGTCCTATCAGGTTCTCAAGACCATGCTCCGCACCTTCCCTGATCTCGATATGTCGCCGGAGAAGTTCATGGTCATTTCGCCGGATGAGGGCGCACTCGGCAGAAATATGTACTACGCCACCATGCTCGGCGTCAACCTCGGTATGTTCTACAAGCGCCGCGATTACTCCAAGGTCGTGGACGGCAAGAACCCGATCGTCGCACATGAGTATCTGGGCAACCCCGTTGAGGGCAAGACCGTGTTCGTCGCAGACGATATTATCGCTTCCGGCGGCTCGATGCTCGATCTCGCAGAAAACCTGAAATCCCGCGGTGCAGCACGCACCATCGCATACGCGACCTACGGTCTCTTTACGCACGGTCTGGAGCAGTTCGATGAAGCATACAAGAACGGCATCCTCGATGCGGTCTTCGGCACAAACCTCACCTACCGCAAACCGGAACTGCTGGAGCGTGAGTGGTTCCATGAGGTCGATGTCTCCAAGTATGCTGCATACTTCATCGCTGCAATCAACCACGATGTTTCGATCACCACCGTCATCAATCCGCATGACAAGATCGAGGCACTGCTCGAAAAACAGCGCAAGCACTGATCTGTAAAATGAGAGGCTGTCCCTCAGCGGGACAGCCTCTTTTCTGTCTGGTTCAGATGGCGTAGATCACGGATTCCACGCCTTCCGTACGGTAATTGCGGAAATACAGGCGATAATCCGGATGCAGCGAAAGAATGTACTGCGGAATCGTCACAAGATCTTCCGGTCTGTGGTAAACGCAGACCGCAAGCTTCGGACGACAGCGCAGGATCGTCTTCTCTGCACCGTGCAGCGCCTTGAGTTCCGAGCCTTCAATGTCCATCTTGATGAATGTGACATTCTCATCCCCGACCGTCTCGTCAATCGTCGTCACAGGAATCTCAATGCCGGATTCCGCCACCATAGAATTCGTGGTGTTATCTGCCGAAAAATGCAGCACCCCGCTGTGATCATAGACACCCTTCGGCACAATCACCGCCTGCGGTATATCGCGAAGATTCTCGCGCATCTTGTCTGCATTGGCGCTGTCCGCTTCAAAAGCAAAGATCTTCCGCACAGATGCGGGTTTTCCGGCGGCGGTCTGTGCCTGCACTGTTTTCAGGAAGGCAAGCGCCGTATCACCGTCGTATGCGCCGCAGTCTGCCATCACTTCATCTTCCCCGAAGGAAATCACATCGCTGTCGAAATACTGCGGCTGCTTTTCTGCATAACGCTTAAAGTATTCCCCGCAGCACTGCTGATGAATATACGCATCAAATTCAAGCTGCGATTCCGAATCTGCGAGTTTTTCGCGCAGATCAGAAAGCAAAGCACCGTTCATCTGCATAAAAGAATCCGTCAACCGGTTATCCACACCAATCGGATAGCGGCCGGCAAAATCCAGTGCATAAACCCGGTCTGCATTCTCCTGACTGCGGAGTGCGGCATCCCGTTCCGGTGTCAAGCCCATAAAGCCAATGACATAAGCACAGGGTTCAGACGCAAGCAACTGCTCCAGTGCATAGACCGGCATTCCGAGAAAGCTGCTGTTTTCCCGATAATACGCAGCATCCACGGCAAAGCCGTCTGTCCGGATGTCGTTTTCGTGCAGAAACTCCATAACCTTTTTTCCGGCAACACCTGCGCCGTAAATGATGATTTTATGCGGATATTCCCGCAGCTCCTGAATCATATTGTCAAACAAATTCATTCTGATTCATCCCTCTTTATGTTGATCAGTTCCCGTATCACATACTGCGGAGAACTGTTGAGACAGATGTAAATTCTTCCAATGTATTCACCGATCAGACCCAGCATCAGCATAATCAGCCCGCCGATGAACAGAATCACCGCCATCAGCGAACTGTAACCGATCTGCACCGACGGATTGATCAGCTTGTGCAGCACCGTCACGATCACCATGATAAAGCCGATTGCCGCGCTCACGACGCCAAGCATCGACGCCAGCCGCAGCGGCTTTACGGAAAATGCCGTATATCCGTTCATCCAGAGTGCAAACAGCTTGCGCAGGCTGTATCCCGATTTGCCGACCAGCCGTTCCCGCTGATTCACATCCACATTCGCGGCATTGCGCGTTGCACGGAAAATCAGGCCGCCGAGATACGGATACGGATTCCGGTAGCGGACCATATCCCGCGCAATGAAATCTCTCATCGCATAGAAGCTGTTTCCGCTGATTTCCTTCGGCTGTTCCAGCAGCGTTTCAGACATCAGGCGGTTAATGCGGCTGCCGAATTTCCGGAAACCACTCTGCTTCACATCCGGATAGCGCCCGAATACCACATCATAGCCCTCGTGAATCTTATCCACCAGCGCATAGATGCTCTCGACCGGTGCCTGTCCGTCGTCATCCAGCGAGATGATGATACTGCCTTTGCAGCGGGCATATCCCGCCATGAGTGCGGCGTGCTGTCCGAAATTCCGCGCAAAGGAGATGCCGTGAATCTTCGGATTCTCCGCGCACAGCCGCCGGATAACCTCCAGCACATTGTCCGGCGAATGGTCATTCACCAGAAAAATCTCGTAATCATACGCATCTGCTCGTTTTTCAATCTCACCGATCAATTCTGCCGTGACCGCCGCAATTGTCTTCTCAGAGCGATAGCACGGAATCACAAATGAAAGCAGTTCCCGATTCATATTGCCTGTCCCTCATTCAGGTGGATGCGTCTGCCGGTCTCCGCGGAGAGATATGCCGCATAGGTCAGGCGTGCCGCATCGTAGGCAAGCGAAAAGCCCGATGCTGCCGGACGGTCATACGCCGCCGCCTCCATGAAATCCTGCATCTCATCAACGTAGCCGCGGACAATCTCATCCACGATAAACGGCTTGTTCCAGCCGAGCTTGCTGGGGAGCATCTCCGAAAGATAGACGTCATCGAGCCGATCCTCATCCAGAAAATAGGTACTCATCATGTCATTGAGCGTGAGATTGCCCATCAGTACAGCGTCATTGCAGTACGCCTCGACGTAATTGCGGCTGCCGCCCAGCAGCGTATCCGTCGCAATGATGATTGCCTTGGTCTTATCGGAGAATGTGATCGTGCAGACGCCGAAATCTTCCACGTCAATCGGATTTGCCATGATGTGCCGGTGTTCATATTCGCTGAGTGTCTGGGTGATGTAGCCCATATCCGCAACAACGCTCTCCGGCACGATGTTCACGCCGCGCGCCCGCGCCTCAACCTGTTTCAGCCACAGCACAGCCGAGAGCGGATGTCCGCCTGTGCGCGTAAACGTGCCGCCGCCGGTCTTGCACCAGCTTCCCGCCACCGGCGAACTCGAACCCTTCAGGCTCTCCTCACCTTTCAGGCAGAGGATACGGCTTTTCTTCTTCGCGATGATCTCCGCCATTTTTTGCACGGCAGGTGCGTATACGAAATTCTCCGCATACATGAAATGCCCTTTCGCATTTGCAACGGCAGTTTTCAGCTCCTCCATATTGCGCATGAGGCGGCGGTACATCTCCGTTTTGCTGACGCAGGTGCCAATCGGCGTGGGATCATCCGGCTCACCGAAATAACCGGTCATCGGCTTCTCACAGATGACGTGCTTGCCCGCATTGAGCGCCTTGATGATCGCCTCCGCATGACAGCTCGGCGGCGTGCAGATGTCAATGACATCAATTTTCGGGTCAGCAATCAGTTCATCCAGCGTATGATACGCTTTCCCGAAGCCGTAAAGCTCCTTTGCAGCCTGCGCTTTTTCGTATGTGCTGGAAATGACCGCGCGGTAAACCGGCGTAACATCCTTGACATGGCGATAAGCACCCATGTGCAGTTCCGTCGCTCTGCCCGCACCGACCATACCGATGTTGACCAGTATTTTCTCCATTTAATCCAGCTCCTTTCTGTCAATCTGCACAAGGCTGTGGAAATCGCGGTATGCGGCATAAAGGGATGCTGCATCCGGATATTCGAGGAAAACAATGCCCGCCTTGTATTTCAGATAATCCCTGATCGGCTCATCCGGTTTTGCCCAGATCAGACTGTCAATGAGATGCTCCTTCACATCGCTGTCCATGCGGATGCTGCCGAATCTGCCGTTTCCGTCCGTCATGATGCACATTCTCGCAATGAACCGCTCCTCCGCCTGCGGGATCTCCGGCAGGGGCATTCCCAGTTCGCTGCGCACAATCAGATCGGCAAAGTCGATGCCGGTAACATACTGTGCAAACCGGATGTAAAGATCGCCGGGGGCGCGGCGGCACGGGTCAATCATGACCGGCACACCGTCCGCATCCAGCACAAACTGTGTATGGAACAGCCCGCCGCAAAGTCCAAGCGACTGCGAAAGCGTTTCAATATCACGGCAAAGGCGCTCACGCGCAGCAGCGGATAAATCGGCTGCCGTACACGCCCCTGAAACCAGATATGGATTCAGGTAGTAGAGTTCATTTCCGAAGACCGCCGCAATGACGCGATGCTCTTTCAGGATGACAGATGCACCGTAGCTGCCGCCGGAGATGAACTCCTCTGCCAGCACGCGCGTCTGCCGCGACCATGCCAGTGCCGCACGGTACTGCTGACAGGCAGATTCCGCGTCCTTGCAGATCATAACGCCCTTGCCGCCGGTCAGATCGACAGGTTTGATGACGATAGGCAGCCCGATCTCAGCGCAGGCCCGGCGCACATCCGCCTCTGAAGTACAGACCGCCGTGCGCGGTGTCCGGAGACCGCATTGCCGCATAGCAGCACGGAATTTATCCTTGCTGTGGATGACCGCAGCGGTTTCCGGCGCATCATGTCCGGGGAAACCGAGCTGTGCGCAGGCATAAGCTGCGGAGAGATATGCAAAATCATTGCAGCCGGAGATGATGCCGTCAACCTGTTCGTCTCTGGCGAGCTGCAAGATACGTGCCTGATCGGAAAAATCAGCAGGGACATAACGGTCTGCCGCCTGATGCCCCAGACCTTCCGGATTATTTCCTGTTGTGATTGTATACAGACCCAGCCTTTGTGCCGCCTGAATCAGCGGCAGTTCTGCATGGCTTCCGCCTGTAATCAGGATTCGCTTCATTCTGTCCTCCTATCCGCTCAGCAGAATGTATTTTGTTCTATTATACTCAATTTTTCCCTTTCTGTCAACCGCAGCGGCGGGGAGCGCCCGCTGGCGTCTTGCCAAATCATTCATTTTGTGGTATAATGGTCAGGTGCGCGGCAAAAATGTCCGCACGGCGGCAGATTGGGGGCACCACCTTCTGTCGCGCTATTAAAACCGCTTGCTTTTGGACGAAAGGAGCTTTCCATGCAAAAAGCAATCCGGATCGCCGGTCTCCTGACCGGTGAAGGCGCCGGTATTCAGACAGTGAACCGCACAGAATTACCGTTCCGGCTATGTTCGGGACGGGCTTTCTGCGCGCCTCTGCACAGGTACCGGCGCATGAACCATCCGCGTTTCGGGAAAACCTGTGCTGTTTGGCTGTGGCAGCAGGCAGACCGGAACCTCCGCCGCTCTGATGCACAGCCGGAAAAGGAGAAGCTGTCATGAAACAGTACCACACGCAAATGGAAGCCGCAAAGCGCGGCATCATCACGCCGGAAATGGAGATCGTCGCGAAGAAAGAGTACATGGATCCCGAAAAGCTCCGTGAACTCGTCGCGAGAGGCGAAGTCGCCATCCCCTGCAATGTCAACCACAAGAGCATCTCGCCGGAAGGCATCGGCACGGGTATGCGCACGAAAATTAACGTGAACCTCGGCATCTCCGGCGATGCGAAAGACTATGACATCGAAATGGAAAAGGTCGCTCTTGCACACAAATTCGGTGCAGAGGCGATCATGGATCTGAGCAACTACGGCAAGACCAACACCTTCCGGCAGAAGCTCATTGCGGAATCTCCCGCGATGATCGGCACTGTGCCGATGTACGATGCAATCGGCTATCTGGAGAAGGATCTGCTGGAGATCACCGCAGAGGACTTCCTGCGCGTTGTGCGGGCGCACGCAGAGGAAGGCGTCGATTTCATGACGATCCATGCGGGCATCAACCGCCGTGCCGTGGAGGCATTCCGGCGCGAAGGCCGCAAGATGAACATTGTCTCGCGCGGCGGATCGCTGCTGTTTGCGTGGATGATGATGACCGGCAATGAAAACCCGTTCTTTGAATATTACGATGAAGTGCTGGACATCCTGCGCGAGTACGACTGCACCATCAGCCTCGGTGATGCACTGCGTCCGGGCTGCATCGACGATGCCACGGATGCGGGACAGATTTCGGAACTGATTGAACTGGGCAATCTCACGCTGCGCGCATGGGAGAAGGATGTGCAGGTCATGGTGGAAGGTCCGGGCCACATGGCAATGAACGAAATTGCTGCAAATATGACGCTCCAGAAGCGCATCTGCCACAATGCGCCGTTCTATGTCCTCGGGCCGCTGGTCACGGATATTTTCCCCGGCTACGATCACATCACCTCTGCAATCGGCGGTGCAATCGCGGCTGCAAACGGTGCAGATTTCCTGTGCTATGTCACGCCGGCGGAACACCTGCGCCTGCCGGATGTCAATGACGTCAAGGAGGGCATCATTGCAAGCAAAATTGCAGCACACGCAGCAGATATTGCAAAGGGCGTGCCGCATTCCCGTGACCGCGACAATGAAATGGCTGCTGCCCGCCATGCAGTAGACTGGGAGGAAATGTTCCGCATTGCCGTGGACGGCGACAAGGCACGCGCTTACTTTGAAAGCACCCCGCCCGCAGACCGTCACACCTGCTCGATGTGCGGCAAGATGTGCGCTGTCCGCACGACAAATATGATCCTTGCAGGCGAGAAGGTCACATTCTGCACGGAAAAGTAAGCATCTGCGAAAATTTCATTCCATAAGAAAAACCGGAAGCAGCTTTTCAGCCGTTTCCGGTTTTTGCGGCGCAGAGCCCGCGCGAGCATTGTGCGAACGTGCTAAATTGGCCTGGTGCGGATCTATCCCTTATGATTCTAAGGAAACTTTCATGTTGTTTGGATGCAAGGCAATCGGTTTCCCATAGAATCAAACAGTAAAGATACGCAGTAAGCCGACGATAGAATTTTAGATCAATACCTGCCGCCGCTTATTCGTAGCGGAGTGCTTCAATCGGATCGAGCTTTGCTGCCTTCGCCGCCGGATAGCTGCCGAAGAACACACCGATCAGAATCGAGAAGCCAAGCGAAATCAGAATCGCCGTCACAGAAGGCTCCACGCTGATGGTCAGAAGACCGCCCAGCTCCGGATCGTTCGAGACCACGAAATTCGCGATCATGCCGACCAGCAAACCGTTCAGAATGCCAATCGCCACGCCGATGATGCCGCCGATCAGACTGAGGATCATTGCCTCGGTCACAAACTGCATCTTGATGACTCCGCCCGGCGCACCAATTGCCTTGCGCACACCGATCTCACGGGTGCGTTCCGTAATGCTCACCAGCATGATATTCATAACGCCGATGCCGCCGACGATCAGAGAAATCGCGGCAATCACAGAAATTGCAACCGTGATGATATTGAGGATCTTGTTGATCCGGTTGATCTGGGTGAGATCGCTTTCCACCCGCACCGAAACTTCCTTGCCTTCATAATACTTCTGGAAATATTCGGTCAGTTCCTCCTGCGCCTTCTCCGGCGAAAAATCCTTGTCCGTCAGGGTGATCTGCGGATCTTCCACATTCGCGTGGGGATCTTTGCTGCTCAGCCGGCAGGCGGCGCCGTAGGGAATCAGAATCGGCGTCAGGCGATCCATGAACGAAATGCCCGGATCGAGATGCTGTTCCAGCATCTTGGGATACTGATACACGCCGACAATCACGAATTCCGTGCTGCATACGCCCTTGATGTCCACCGAAATCGTTCTGCCGATGGGATTTTGTCCCTCAGCAAAATACTGCTGCACAAACACATCTGCCACGGCAGCGGTGTGCTTCTGCAATTTGTCATCCTCCATATTCGGGAAACTGCCTTGCAGCAGGCGGTAATAGTTTGCATCGTTCAGGAAATTGCCGACGCTCATACCGCGCACCGAAACACGCAGCGCCTGTCCGCGCGCATTCATCACCGTGCCGCCGCCGACGGATTCCGAAAGGATCGGCAGATATTTTCCGCCAAAATCCTTCTCCATCTGCTCCAGCATTTCCATGGTAACAAAGTCATCATTCGTCCATACATGGCTGTAATCCGAGGTTTCATCATCATAGCGGAAGTAATACGAGGTATCAAATAACAGATCGAAGGTATTGGAGAGTGTGCTGCGGATCGACTTGCCGATTGTTGTAATCGTAATAACCGCACTGATGCCGATGATGATACCCAGCATCGTCAGCAGGGAACGCATCTTATTCTGCACAAGTGCGCTGAGTGCAAGCCGGATATTTTCAAGAAAGAACATCTCTGCTGCACCTCCGCTTACGCTTCGGCATCCTGGGATTCATCGTCCGGCACATTCAGCAGCGAATCCGATATGGTCTGACCTTCTGTGATAGTTGCCCATGTATTGCGGCGCGAGAGGACAATCTCATCTTCTTTCAGCTCACCGGAGGCAATCTCCGTGAAATAATCGCCCTCAAAGCCTTTCTCAATAACGCGCTTCTCGACCTTGCTGTTTCCGTCACCCTGCGGCACGGCGACATACACGAAATAGCCGTCATTTTCACCGCCGCGGATCGCATCATACGGCACACAGAGTACATTGTCTGCACGGTCAAGAATAATCTTGACGTTTGCAGACATTCCGATCAGCAGATTGCTTTCCTTGCTGTCAATCGAAATCTCCACATTATAGCCGCCTGCTGCGGTGGGATCAGAAGAATTCAGAATGCGCTCAATACGTGTCAGCTTTCCGGGGATGATCTCCTCCCCTGTTGCGACAGTCTTGATCTCGCAGTTCATGCCCTCGCTGACCTTCAGCACATCCGCTTCACTGACCTTGCCGCGGATAATCAGCGAACTGGTGTCCTCAATCTCCATGAGGGAAGGTGACATCGGAATGCTGCCCTCTGACACCATCAGCTGCGTGACAACGCCGTCTGCGGGGGCTTTGACCGTACAACTGTCAAGCTGCTCCGAAAGCTTTTTGATCTGGCTCTCAACCGAACCGTCATCAGCGGCATAGGCTTCCGCGTCAAGGGCATCCTGTGCGGCACGCACACCCTGATCGCCGCGCTTGACCGCCTCATTGCGGGCATAGGAAGCATCCGAGACAGCTTCATCCGCCTTGCGCATCTGCTCACCGAGCTGATTGATGCGCGCAGCCAGTTCCGTAAGCTGCTCCGCAATCTCCTCCGGAATGTGATCGGGGTCTGTAACGCGCGAATTCAGTGCCTCATACTGTGCCGTTGCGCTGTTATAGGCATCATACACCGAATTGCGCGCCGCAACTGCATCATTGAGGGTTTCCTGTGCCTTATTGACAGCAGCATCCCGTTCATTGCGGGCGTCATCCAGAGCGCGGAGACGCAGATTATGCTGATAATCTTCTGCTCCCTGTGATTTCTCCTCCGTCTGCATGAGGCGGTTATAGGACTCGCGGAGTGCAGTATCATCAAAGACGCAGAGAACATCGCCCGCCTTCACCGCATCACCGATTTTGACATTGAGCTGCGTGATTTTCTGGTCAACGGCTGCAGTCACGCTGATGGACTCGCTGCTTGCAACCGAACCGGAAACATTGACATAATCCGACAGATCCTTGACTGCCACTCTGCCTGCGATATAGGTCGCGTTGGTGAGCTGCACATTGCTGAGTGCAGTCTTGATGCCGTAACCGCCGCCGCCCAGCAGCACCAGTACAACTGCTGCAATAATAATACCTTTTTTCTTCGACATAACTGTATAAAGTCCTTCCTGTATTCTAAGAATAGCAAGTATTATTTTATCATATTTTCATTGCAGTTGTCAATAGAATCCGATTATCGGAATCGCTCTATCTCCTTAATTTTTTATGATGATTTCCCGCCGCGGTTCTGCCGGAACTGTCCGGGTGTCATGCCGCACTGTGACCGGAACTGCCGCGCAAAATGCTCATAATTTTTGTAGCCGCACTGCATTCCGATGTCGTGAACCGTCATATCGGTTGTGCGCAGCAGCGTGCAGGCATAGGAAATGCGCGCAGCGATGACATCCTGCATAAAACTGACGCCGAACTGTGCTTTATAGTGATGCTGAAGCGCACTGCGGCTCATACGGGTCTGATGCGCTGCCCAGTTGACAGACCATTCCCAGAAGGGATTTGCATAGAGCTGATTGCGCACCGTCAGCAGAATCTCATAGCGGGAACTGCGTTCGGGTACTGCCTGTTCCTGAATCTGCTCGCTGACCTTGTTGCAGATCAGCCAGAAGAAATGCAGAATCGAATCGCTGCGGTACAAATGTGCAGAGCTGTATTCATCCGCAATCGCCTTGATGCAGAAGCTGTAAAACTCCGTATGGGACAGCGGAACCGGTACAGCAAACGGAATTCCCCTCTCCCGGAACATCGCTTCTTCCTCCCCTTCAAAGAGAAAGTGCATCCAGTCATTTGCAAAGCTTTGCTGCGGCACGCTGCGGTATTGCTGCGGCATCCCGACGGGAAACAGGAAAAATGAATTTTTCGGTACGGTCACATCCTGCCCGTTCAGCGTAAATACAGCATCTGTTTTGAGAATGAGCAGCAGATTATCGCCGCTGCCCGCAGGCCGGTCAATCCGGAAATCGGCATCATGCCGATGATCAAACCCGACATTGTGCAGAATCATCCTGCGCACCTCCTTTTGCCAGTGAATACCTGTGCGTTCATTATATCATAGAATTCCGAAAACTGCAATGGGCGCATGGGAAGAAACCATCCGGCACAACAGAACTGCGCCGATTTTTCTTCCTGCACCCATTGCACTTTTCATGAGAATATGGTATAATAGTATAATATCCAAATTCCGGATCATTTTATATAGAAAGCCAGTGATATTGATGATTAGTTTCAATGTTCCCCCGTACACAGGCAAAGAACTGCTGTACATGAAGGAAGCGATTGACGCGCACAAAATCTCCGGTGACGGCAAATTCACCAGACAGTGCAGCAGGATTATGGAGGAGCGCTTTCATGCCGCGCGCATCCTGCTGACCACCAGCGGTACCAGCGCACTGGATATGGCATCACTGCTGTGTAAATTCCACAAAGGCGATGAAGTCATCCTGCCAAGCTATACCTTCTCCAGCACGGCAAATGCGGTTCTTATGGGCGGTGCTTCACCGGTATTCGTGGACATACGCCCCGATACCATGAACATCGACGAAACCAAAATCGAGGCGGCAGTCACCCCCGCTACGAAAGCGATTATGGTCGTGCATTACGCGGGTGTCGCCTGCGAGATGGATACCATTCTGGACATCGCACGGCGGCACGGCCTCAAGGTCATTGAGGATGCCGCACAGGGCATGATGAGTACCTACAAAGGGCAGTATCTCGGTACAATCGGTGACATCGGCTGCTACTCCTATCACGAAACAAAGAACTATTCGATGGGTGAAGGCGGCGCAATCATCATCAATCACCGAGAGGACATTGAACGTGCGGAAATCCTGCGTGAGAAGGGCACAAACCGTTCCAAATTCTTCCGCGGCGAAATCGACAAGTATTCGTGGGTTGATAAGGGCGACAGCTTCCTGCCGAGTGAACTCAATGCCGCATATCTCTACGCACAGCTTGAACAGATGGATGCCATCAACAATGACCGCCTGCGCGTATACAATACCTATCGGGCAGCATTCGCGCCGCTTGCGGAGGCGGGCAGAATTGATCTGCAAACCATCCCGCAGGACTGCGTCCACAATGCGCATATGTTCTACATCAAGCTGCGCGATCTGGAAGAACGCACGGCATTCATCCAGTATATGAAGGAGGCAGGCATCTGCACGGTCTTCCATTTCGTGCCGCTGCACTCCGCACCGGCAGGCCGCAAATACGGCAGATTCCACGGTGAAGATGTCTATACCACACGCGAAAGTGACCGTCTTGTCCGCCTGCCGCTGTATTACGGCATGACCGAAACCGACCAGCAGACAGTCATAGACGCTGCAATGCGCTTCTTTGAGAGGAATCCCGCATGACCGTGCAGCAAAACGATATGAAGCACCCCTGCCTCAAGGTTTTCTGTTCCGCCTTTATCATGTTTTTGCTGAGTATGATTCCGATTCTGGCACTCAGCGGCGGCATATATCTCTACATCGGAGATTATAACCATCAGACCATTCCGTTTCTGGATTATCTGCATCAGCTTCTGCACAGCGGAAAAAGTCTGCCTTCCTATGACTGGATGACCGGTCTGGGCATCGACTTCCTCGCCGGTTATCACGACCACCTTGTCTCGCCGTATTCCTGGCTTCTGTTTGCGCTGCCCTACGCGGCAATGCCTTATGTCCACACATTCATCGTTGCACTCAAAATCGGCTTCTCCGCCGTGACTGCCATGCTTTGGTGCAGGCAGTATGTGCGGACAGACCGTACCGCTTTTATCTGCGGCATTCTGTATGCGTTTTCGGGCTATCAGCTATTCAATCTGGTATATCAGTTTGCAGACCGCATCTCGCTGTTTCCGCTGATGCTGCTTGCATTTGATCTGCTTGTGCAGAAACGCAAGCCGCTGTTTTTCAGCCTGACCCTCGCACTGAGCTGCCTCATTGATCCGCTGTATGCATGGATGGAGTGCCTGTTCATCATGATCTATTACATCGTGCGGACAGCCACACACAGTTACCCCAAACTCACAAAGGGACTGTTTTTCCAGCTTGCTGCGGAATGCCTCTGCGGTGTCGGCATCAGCGCCGTGACACTCCTGCCGGTCTGTAAGAATATCACAGGCAATTCCCGCGCCGGAAACCTGATCTTTGACCACAATCTCCTCGCCTATGAGGATGCCGGTGTGCTGCTGCACATCATTCAGTCGATGTTCCTGCCGCCGGAAATGTGCCGAACCGGCTGGTATTTCGATGACGTGCAGCTTTCCCTCTCGCCGCCGCTGCTGTACATCCCGCTGTTCACCGTGATCGGTGTTGCCTGCATTTTCCGCATCAGCCGGAAATCGTGGTACAATGTGCTGCTGACTGTCTGTGCGGCAATCGCCTGCGTGCCCGTGCTGAACAGCACCTTCTCCGCCATGAACGGCAATTACTATTCGCGGTGGTTCTTCATGCCGCTGATGGTCATGATCATGATGACCGGCAAATACCTCGATGACTTCGACAAGTTCAATCCGATCCGCGAAATGAAGATTAACGCCGCTGTGCTGGGTTTTCTCGGCATCTACGGCATTTATACAATCTATATCAAGCACATCTGCATCCAGATTTCAAGAAACCTGTGGCTCACGGGCATTCTCATGGCGGCAGCCGGTCTCGGTACGCTGTATATCCTGTACCATCCGCATCCGAAGCTGTCATTTCTGCGCAAAGAGAAACTGCCGCTGATTGTCTGCATTTTCTGTACGCTGACCTTCGGCGTGCAGTCTCTGGCATTCGCTGAAGCTGATGCCTATGAAATGTACCGCGTTGCAATTTCAGAGATCTATAACGACTTTGAACCGCTGGAACTTGACCGCAGCGAATTCAGCCGCGTAGTCGATACGGGCAATATCAATACCAGCATCCGCTGGCATCTTCCGGCTGTCAATCAGTTCCACTCCATGATCAGTGGCGAAGAAACTTCCTTCTACGATGCGGTCGGCATCCAGCGCGAACAGGGTGTTTCGTTCAAGGAGCGCGATTATGCACTGATGAGTTTCCTTTCCGTGCAGTATGATCTCTACTTCAACCCCACGCTGATCGGCGGCATTAAGGTTGAACCGGAACATATCCGGCATCACATGGAGGGATTTGATGACTACACCGAACATCACCGCTATGTTGCCTTTGAGAACAAAGCGTTCATCCCGATGGGCTTCACCTACGACTATGCACTCCCGCTCTCCGATTTTCAGGATCCGGATTTTGCCAAAATGGAAGACACGGCATTCCTGCTCCGCATAGAAGATGAGGAGGAAGAAAAGGATGTCAAAACGAATGAAAAGCTCCTGCTGAAGGCAATCTGGCTCAGCGAAGAACAGCTTGAACGCTATCAGGATCTGCTGCCGCTGCTGCCGGAGGATCTGCGTGCGGATACCTCTGACGAAGCTTATTACGCAGACTGTGCAGCGCGTGCGGCATCTGCCTGCGAAACATTTGAGACGAATCAGCACGGTTTTACCGCGAAAGCGAATCTGCCGCGGGAGAATCTGGTATTCTTCTCCGTGCCGCATTCCGAAGGCTTTACCGCTTATGTGGACGGCGCAGAAACCCCGATTGAAGATGTGTTCGGCGGGCTGAGTGCGGTATTTGTGCCGGCAGGTGAACACGAAATCGAATTCCGGTATGAGATACCGCTGCTGCGGGAAGGTGCAGTCATTTCAGCGGCAAGCGGCGCGCTGCTGCTGCTGTACGGCGCTGCTGCCCTGCTGCTGAACCGGAAACGCAGACAGCCAGCAGCACAGTGAGGTGCGGAATGAAACGGACCAACATCAAATACTATGCGATGCTTCATGCGCTGCTGCTGCTGTTTTCAATGGGCGGCATCTTCTCGAAGCTGGCTGCACATGAGACCTTTCTCTCCCTGCGCTGGATGCTGCTGTACGGCGGACTGCTCGCCATTATGGCGGTGTATGCGATATTCTGGCAGCAGATTCTGCGGCATATTCCGCTCAGCAGCGCGTATGTCTGCCGTTCTGTCACCATCATCTGGGGAATGCTGTGGGGCATCCTGTTCTTTGAAGAACATCTCACCGCAGCAAATCTGATCGGAGGAGGACTGGTCCTTGCAGGCGTTCTGCTTGTCGTGACCGGCAATCGCACATCATGACAAAACTGATGCAATATGCTCTGCTCATGGTGCTGAGCAGCCTGATCTCATCATTTTCACAGATCATGCTGAAAAAAGCAGCCGGCAGACAATATGAAAACAAGCTGCGGGAATACCTCAATCCGACGGTCATCACCGCATACGGCATCTTTTTCGGGTGTACGCTGCTTTCCATGTACGCACTGAAAGTCGTGCCGCTTTCGATGTCCCCCATACTGGAATCGACGGGTTATATTTTCGTGGCAGTGCTGAGTTATCTGTTTTTCCGGGAAATCCCGACGAAACGGCAGTTTCTCGGATTTGCACTGATTTTCGCCGGCATTCTCGTTTATGCGATGTAAAACGGGACTTGACAGCCGCGGAAATCTGTGCTAAAATAGACACAGAAAAAGAATCATCACGCGACCACATTCACTGTTTTCAGGGGGTTCAGACCGTTCCGCGCCATGCGCTGAAAGAGCGGCTGTCCTTGACAGGCATCGGAATGTGAGCCGTTCCCCCAATATTGTCAAAGACAGCCGCATGAGCAATCATGTGGCTGTTTTATTTGCGGCGATCAACCATCGCCGTATCCCCTTCAAACATTTTATAATGCATAGCAGGCACACCGCAAGCGGAGCGTGTGCAGGCAGCGTGAAAGGAGGGACGCTGTACATACAAAGACAGACATGGAAAAGTAATCTCAGGGGATGAATAAACAGGGATATATACAGATACCCGCTTATCATTTGGGAGGATTTTTTATGAAGTTCAAAGGCAAACTCTTTTCCGTAATGTCAGCAATCACCCTTGCGCTGCCCGCATTGCCGGCAGCACCGGCGGATGCAGCGGCAGACGGCAAAATCCGGATCATGCCGCTGGGCGATTCCATTACCTTCGGCATGGCGGATGACGGCGGCTACAGAAAATATCTGTGGCATTTCCTGAAGCAGAACGGTCACGATAACATTGATTTCGTCGGGCCGGAAGGCTCGGCGGGCGCAACCTTTACCTATCAGGGGCAGCAGGTACAGTACGATGACAACCATGCCGGATACAGCGGCTACACGATCACCGATCTGCCCGGCGGCTGGTTCGGTCAGCTCAACGGCATCCTCGAAAAGATGCAGTCGGGCGATTACATCACGAAATATGCACCGGACATCATCCTGCTTCAGATCGGTACAAACGATGTCTCCAACGGACACCTCGACGGCTCTGAGGAGCGGCTGCATACGCTGCTGGATTATCTCATCGAGAAGAAGCCGGCTGACGGCACGATTTTCCTGACGACGATTCCGGATCTCGGCAATACCGGCTGGGGCGGCAATCAGAATCAGAACATCGCAGCGTACAATCAGCTCGTGGAAAAGGTTGCGGGCGATTACAGCAGCAAAAACGTTGTTTTTGCAGATATTCACAGTGTCATCAATGCCGATTCAGACCTCGCGGACGGTGTGCATCCGAATGCAGGCGGCTATGAAAAAATGGGCAAATACTGGGCGGAACAGCTCGAATCCTATCTGAGCGGCGGTTCGCAGCATCAGGATGTGCCGTTTATTCTTGGCGATCTTGATGCAAGCGGCAGCATTGATGCGCGGGATCTTTCACTGCTCAAGCAGGGTATTCTCGCGGACAGTACCGATGCCGATTTCATCAAGCGCGCAGACATCGACGGCAACACGAAGATCGAAGCAGCGGATGCTGCGTATCTGCGCGATTTTCTCATGGGCAAAATCACGGAGTTCCCCGATCCTCCGATCATCATTAAGCCGGAGAAAAATGAATGGGACGACTATCAGGAAACTGCCGATGCACGCGCCCTTCAGTTCTATAAAGATTCCATCTACCGCATGGGCAATACCTACCGCCTGACGCAGAAGCTCCGCGCCGCCGAAAAGGGCGAGAAGCTGACGCTTGCGTATCTGGGCGGTTCTATCACCGAAATGGGCAAGTATACCACGCCCTTCTCTGCCTACGTCAAGCAGACCTTCGCAAAGGGCGGCTTCACAGAGGTCAATGCGGGTCTCTCCGGCACATCCTCTGTGGTCGGACTCGTGCGCAGCGAACCGAATGTGGTCGCGAAGAACCCCGACATCGTGTTCATCGAGTTCTCAGTCAATGACCATGAGGACATCATGTACAAGAAGTGCTTTGAGAGCGTCATCAAGAAGTTTCTGGATCTGCCGAATGAACCGGCAGTCATCATCCTGATTCAGCGCGCAAAAAGCGGATTTTCCAGTCAGGCACAGATGGTTCCGGTCGGTGAGAATTATGACCTCCCGACCATCAGCATGGACAATGCACTGACAAAGGCATTCAACAGCGGCTACCTCACGCTGAATGATTATTTCACAGACGATTATCACCCGCATGACAAGGGCGGCAAGCTGGTTTCCGATTGCCTCAGCTATTACTTCCGGCAGGCAATGCGCACCGAGAACCGTTCGGATTCGTACACCGTTCCCTCAAAGACCGTCTACGGTACGGAATACGAAAACTGCACCTACATCAATCCGAAGGATATGACCGGCTTCAATGCAGGCTCGTGGTCTGCGGGCGGCGGCTACAACGGCGGCAGCA
>DGVV01000095.1 GCA_002395085.1 Ruminococcus sp. UBA4275
ATCATCGCGCAGCGATACCTTTATCAACAAGCTGAGCCTCCCCTGAAAAAACAGGGGAGGCTTTTTCGTAACTGTGTTTCCGGAGGACGTTCAGATCCTGTACCGCCGTGTATAGGTCTTTTCGCCGTACCGGAATGTGATCTCCAGCAGATCACCGTGCATTTCCGCTTGCAGAATTTCCGCATCCCGCAGCTTCATCATCCGGTTCAGAATCTTTTTCTGCTCCTGCGTATACAGCGCGCCGTCATCAGATGTAAACAGCACACTGCCTGTCAGTGCGTTGATCTCCGCGAGGGTGCGCTTCTGCGCTTCTGACATCGCCGTATCGTTCTGTCGCAGCAGAAAAACATCCGGATCATTGCCGAATGCGCGGCCGTTCAGCTGCCGCCGGAAAACGCTGTTGAGGATGCTGCGTTTCGTGCTGACCCGTTCGCGGTGCATCAGGCGCATATACGGCTTGTCGTCCCAATCCAGCGAGACATCGCAGCCGATGCGGCAGTAATCCACCTTGCCGAATGCCGCCGCCAGCGGAACGCCGCAGCCGAGAATCTGCGCATCTCCTGCAATTTCACGCAGGAAATCCAGCGCTTCAAACATGATCTGTCCGCGGGTTTTATCGTGCCGCGGTTCGAGACAGACTGCATACAGAAAATCGAGTTTCAGCAGTCGGAAGCCCCATTCCTGCACGATGACACGGAAAACATTGCGCAGATAGGCGCGCACTTCCGCATTGTAAATATCCAGTGCATAGAATCCGCTCCAGTTTGAGCCGCCGCAGACCGGTTTAACGTCTGCATTATGTACCAGCCAATCCCGATGCTGCCGGTAGATTTCGGAATCCCGCTCACAGACAAACGGTGCAAGCCAGATGCCTGCGCAGTATCCTGCCGCGTGAATCTCCTGCACAATCGGCTGCAAGCCCTTCGGGAATTTGCTGTGCTGCACAGTGACCCAGTCGCCAACTGCTGTCTGCCAGCCGTCGTCAATCTGAAACACGTCAGCTTTCTGCGGCAGCGCCTGCAATCCGTGCAGATCATCCAGCAGTTTGCCTGCGCTGATATTCTGATAATGCCTGTACCAGCTCGTATAGCCCAGCAGCGGCGCGGCTGCTTTCGGCGCGATGCCAAGTGCATCGAAATATGCATCAAAGACCTCACGCTCCGTGCCTTCTGCGAAGAAAAGCTCCATGCTGTAGCCGCCGGTGAAATGCAGCCCTTCGCAGTCGCGGCAGAATTCCAGCATATCATCCTCGGTTTGCGTGCGGATGCAGGTGAAGCCGTCCTGTTCATTGAGCGATGCAAAGAGGAAATAGTGATCGCCGCGGCGGACATAGCCATAGCTCCAGCCGTGCAGAAATCCCTTGGAATTCGGATACGATGTGAAATTGTAGTCGCCGTACTGCGAAAAGGCGTATTTCTCCGTGACCGGTTTCGGGATGTGATCAATGCCGCGCATTTTATCATGCACGGTATGCTCCGTGCTGTCTGTCCACGACTGATAGCCGTTCAGGAAGATGCGGTCATCCTCCGAAAACGGATATTTGAAATTTGCGTTCAGTGTTTTGAGCTTGATTTCACGTTCTGCGAAAATCCGGATGTGAACGCGGTTTGCGGATTGTTCCGCCGTCATGCGGACGGCATCCGTCTGCACCGTGCCGGCGGGTGTCATCAGGAGATAACTGCCGCTCTCATCTTCAAAGCGCAGCATGATTCGTTTCAGTTCCATACGTCCACCTCATTTCTGTTCCGTTGTGATGCTCTCCAGAACCTTTTTTTCATTGTAGCGCAGGAATACGATGCCGCCCAGCAGACACAGCACGGCTGCAATCAGGGCGGTCAGGCGATAGCCCATGCCGTAGCCGGATTCGCCCTTGGGAATCTCCTTGCCGATCAGTGCGATGCTTGTGAAAAGCAGCATGGCAGCGGATTGGCCAAGCTTAAAGGCGAAGGTGCGCGCTGCATAGAACATTCCCTGACGGCTTTCTCCGGTTTCGATTTTATCCGCTTCGGAGATGTCTGCGACGACTGCCTGCGGGAGAATGCCGAGAATTGCCATCGGCACGGCTGCAAGCACCGCAACCAGAATGCCGTATGCCATTGCCGGAACGGGCAGCAGACCTGCACCCGCCGTCACGAGGAAGGTGAACGCAAAGAACAGGAATGCAAACGCAATCAGCTTTTTCTTGCCCAGCTTCTTCGAGAGGATGTTGACGACCGGATAGCAGCAGAGCGAGAAGCCGGTCATGACCGCAAACAGCGGGAAGGTCATCGCGGAATCCAGACCCATCAGCACCGTGATGTAGAATGAGAGTCCGGTCTGAAAGAGGGTCAGCCCGACCCAATAGAGGATGTCGGAACAGACGAACAGGCGGAAATCCTTGTTGCGGAAGGTTGCCGCCAGCGAGGAGAATGCCGGTGTTTTGCTGGGGGCTGTATCCGCATAGGTGTTTTCGTCAATGGCAAAAGCCGGCACAAGCATACAAACCGCAGCCAGTGCCGCCAGAATCGCGACGGTCAGGCGGTAGCTGCCGGCATAGCCCAGCGAGGACATGAAAATCCCCGCGATATTCGGCACAAGATAGGCAAATGCCGTGCCGAGAAAATAGGTCACAGAGATGTAGGTTGAGAGATTGATCCGTGCATTCTGCGTGCGTCCCAGTTCGGGAATGAGCGCATTATAGGGCGTACAGTAGCAGGTCATGCAGAGATAAAAGAGCATCGCAAAGACAAACAGCCACGCGGTATTCGCGCCGCTTGTCCCCGCGACCGGCGAGCAGAACAGCAGCACCGTCACCAGCGCAAAGGGGATTGCCGCATAGCGCAGGAAGGGGATGCGTCTGCCGAGGCGGTGCGTGAGCGAATCCGATTTGCCGGCGATAAGCGGATCGGTCACGGCATCAAAGATTCTGCCCAGTGCCGTGATCATGCCGATGGCGGTCAGACCCAGCACTGTACCCTGCGGAAGAAAGATAAGCTGTCCTTTCGCAATTTCCTCCTGACTGGGCTGGAAGAAGAAGACCAGCCAGTTGGAAATCAGACCGGAAAGGATCGACCAGCCAAGCTGACCGATTGCAAAAATCAGGAGGATTTTATTAGAAGCAGCTTTCTTTTCTTTCATGGAGATCACCCCGTTTTCCGTACAAAAAACGCAGCCGTCTCAATCATGGTTTCGAGTTCTTTTCTGCCCATCGAGAAATCATCCGAGGGGAGGAGTTCGCCCTGAAGCAGCTTTTTGGTCAGCTCCATCATGGCGTGCGCATAGGTGAGATAGAACAGCGGGAAGGAGAAATCCTCCCGCACAGTGCCGTCCGCGATGCCGGTTTTGTAGGCGGTATCAAAGAGCGGATAGAAATTGATGACCGCTTTTTCGTAATCGGCAAGTGCAGCCTGCGGCACATTCTCGCGGATGATAAACTGGTCGAATTCCGCAAGCAGCCGCATGAAATCGGCGTGTGCATCATACAGCACCAGATACATCCGCATGAGGTCTGTAAGCTGCTTGAGGCCGGTCTGCTTTGTAAAGACATCCGATTCAAACACGCCGTCGAACATTGCTTTGAGCTGTTCCCAGAGGTAGGTCATCGCGGCGATGACCATGCCGGTTTTCGCGCCGTAATAGCGATAAAGTGTAGCCACGCCGACGCCGCTTGCATCCGCAATATCGGTCATTTTGACAGGCTCAATGCCGTTCTGGAGGAACAAATCCGCGCTGACAGTAATGGCTTTTTCCATGCGTCGGTTGCGAGCATTCGTATCCTGCATCAAATCCTGCTGAAAATTCTGGTAATCCACTTGACATCCCTCCGGTTTTATGATAGACTATATATCAGGGAGTTTGATAGTGAGACTATCAATGTGATAGTCGGGCTATCATGCCCTGTATTATAAATGTATCATATTTTTGACAGTTTGTCAAGTGGAAGGCGATATTTTATGGACAGAACTGAACAGATCTTCGGGAATGAGATGCCTGTGCGCGTGATTCGACGCGCCGAACAGAACAAGGAGAAATACCGCCGGAAGTACGGCGATGCGGAGCAGTTTCATCTCGCTGCAAAGCCTGCCCCTGCCATCGGGGAGCGGCTGGGCGTGCAGCAGCTTGTGATGAGCGAGACCCCCGCCGTGCAGTTTGATGACCGCAGCATCATCATCGGCAATATCCGTATGGGCTTCGGGCATTACCGCATTGCAATGGCAATGGCTTCCGCTGCCCATGCCCTTGGCTATACACCCTATTGGTTTGATCTGCACGCCTTCTCGGATGCCGCGCCCGGCAGAATTATCGGGGAGCAGAATCAGCTTTATTCGCTTGGCTCACGGCTTTCGCAGGCAGTTCCGCCGTTCAATAAGCTGGTCTGGGAGCCGCTGAACAGCGAGGGCTTCCGGCGGCTTTCCTATAATAGCTCCGATCAGAAGACTGCGGAGCTGATGACCGGTGCGTATGCAGATTTGCCGAAGGATATTCCGTTTCTTGCCACGCACGTCTGGCCTGCGCAGGCGGCAATCCATGCCGGACTGACCCGCGTGGTCAATGCCGTGCCGGATAACTGGCCGATGGCGCTGCATCTCGCGGAAGGCGCACTGCATACAGTGCAGACTCCGTCCGCCGCCCTCGGATACCGTGCGCTGCGCGGCATGAACGGCAAGCGTCCGCTGAAGCCGATGCCGGCGGGATCTGTTGTCTGCACGGGGCATTACGTAGATCACGAGCTGGTCGCGAATATCGAATCAGACTGCGCACTGCGTCTGGAACGGATGCAGCACGGCAAGGCAAAGCGCTGGCTGCTTTCCATCGGCGGGGCAGGCGCACAGAAGGGGCTGTTTATCACGGTCATCCGGAAGCTGCTGCCGTTCATTCAGAAGGAGAAGGCGGCGCTGTTTGTCAATGTCGGTGATCATCTCGGCATCTGGCAGGAGATGGCTGCGGCTGTGCCGGAAATGAAGCCGCATCTGCATGAGCATTTTGCAGATTTTTACGAAGCTGCGCGCTTTTGTGATGATGCTTATTATGGGGATGTCACGGGCATTCACGCCTTCAGCCATGCCGATGTGTTCGCGGCTGTTTATGTGACGAATCTGCTGATGCGCGTTTCGGATGTGCTGCTGACGAAACCGGGTGAACTTTCCTTCTACCCTGTTCCGAAACTCATGCTGCCGCGCGTCGGCGGACATGAAGCATGGGGTGCAATCCGTGCAGCAGAGGTCGGAGACGGCACATACGAGTGCAGAACACCTGCGGAGGTCATTCAGCTTTTGCAGCTTATGCAGCGGCATGATGATGTTCTTGCGGAGATGTGCGCGAATATTCAGGCTGCCAAGCAGGCTGGCATCTATGACGGTGCATACCGTGCCGTCAGGCTGACAGTCGGTGAAAAAGCCTGATTCCATTGAGATATGACCGGCTTTCTGCGTCTGCGGAGAGCCGGTCTGCCTGTTTCGCCTTAAAATCTTATGAAGAAACGTGCGGAAATGCCGTTGCGTCTTGCATTTTCATGCGAAATCTGTTATAATAACAATGTATGCAACAAAAAGATAAAGGAGGTTGAATCCATGAAGCGAATTTTCCTGATTGTGCTGGACAGCTGCGGCTGCGGCGAACTGCCCGATTCGGCTGCCTTCGGAGATGAAGGATCGCACACCATCCGCACCTGCGTACAGACCGGTGACCTGAATGTGCCGAATCTCACGAAAATGGGACTGTTCAACATCGACGGCATCGGATGCGGGGAAGCGGCTGCATCGCCTGCGGCGGCTTACGGCAAATGCGCAGAGCGTTCCGCCGGCAAGGATACCATGACCGGTCACTGGGAGATTGCAGGTCTCATCTCGAATGTCCCGATGAAGACTTATCCGGACGGTTTTCCGCAGGAAGTTCTGGACCGCCTGCGTGCGGCTTCCGGCAGGGAAATCCTCTGCAATCTGCCGTATTCCGGTACAGAGGTCATCCGCGATTACGGCAGACAGCATCTCGAAACCGGTGCGCTGATCGTTTATACTTCTGCGGACAGTGTGCTGCAAATCGCGGCGCATGAAGATGTGATCCCCGTGCCGGAACTGTACCGCATCTGCGAACAGGCGAGGGAGATTATGCAGGGCGAATACGCCGTCGGACGCATCATCGCAAGACCGTTCGTCGGGACGTATCCCGATTTTACGCGCACGCCGAACCGCCACGATTACGCGACTGCTCCCTTTGCACCGACTGCCCTTGACTACATCAGGGATGCCGGCATGGATGTGATCTCCGTTGGCAAAATCCGTGATATTTTTGACGGACACGGCATCACGGAGGGCAACCGCACACAGTCCAATGACGACGGCATGGGCAAGACCATCCAGATTGCGGCGCGCGATTTCACGGGACTCTGCTTTGTCAATCTCGTGGAATTTGACAGCGCTTACGGGCATCGCCGCGACCGTGCAGGCTATACGCGTGCGCTCAATACCTTCGATGCACAGCTTGGTGCGCTGCTGCCGCAGCTTGGCGATGACGATTTGCTGATGCTGACCGCCGATCACGGCTGCGACCCCGCCGCGCACGGCACAGATCATACCCGCGAGTATATCCCGCTGATCGTCTGGGGCAAACAGGTCAAGCCGGTGAATCTCGGCATCCGCACGGGCTTCTCAGACATCGGACAGACCGTGCTGGAAGCACTTGGCATCTCCGGCGAGGGGCTTGCCGGAACCAGCTTCCTGCGCGAGATCCTGTTCGGTGCGAGGGAGACATAACATCATGGCAAAGCAGATCTGGAAAGGCGGCGCGATGCTCGCACCCGTGCCGCCTGTACTCGTCACCTGCGGAACGGCAGAGCAGGCAAATGTCCTCACAATCGGCTGGACAGGCATTTGCGCGACACATCCGCCGATGACCTATATTTCTGTGCGTCCCACGCGCCATTCCTATGCGATCATCAAGGAGCGCGGCACGTTCGCGATCAACCTCACCACCACCGCAATGGTGCGCGCCGTTGATTTCTGCGGCGTGCGCTCCGGCAGAGACACCGACAAGATCGCTGCCTGCGGGCTGCACCTCGCCGCCGCTGCGCAGGACGGCACTCCCGTTTTGGAGGAAGCGCCGCTCAGCCTGATCTGCCGCGTGAAGCAGATCATTCCGCTTGGTTCTCATGATATGTTCCTCGCGGAGATCACCGATACGGTTGCAGATGAGCGGTATATTGACAGCAAGGGCAAACTCAATTTGCAGCAGAGCGGATTGCTCGCTTATGCACACGGCGAGTACTTCGCCCTCGGACGGAAATGCGGCTCGTTCGGATACTCTGTCCGGAAAAAGAAAAGAGGAGTGAAAAAGGCATGAACATCAACATGAAACAGGTGATCGGCTTCAATAAGCCCACTGAGCCAAACGGCTATCTCAGCAACTGGTACGCCGCTCCGTTTACCGTTGACGGCAAGCAGTTCACCAATGTCGAGCAGTATATGCTGTATCTGAAGGCGGTTATGTTCGGCGCGGAAGACACTGCGGCACAGATTCTGCGTACTGCGGATCAGACCATGCTCAAGCAGCTTGGCAGACTCATCTGGAATGCAAACAACACCGTCTGGAACGGTCTGCGCCAGATTGCCCTCTGCAAGGCGCTGCGTGAGAAATTCGGACAGAATGACAATCTGCGCGCACAGCTGCTTTCCACCGGTGATGCGATCCTCGCAAACTGCGCCGGCAAGGAGAATGTATTTGGCACGGGGCTTGACCTGAATGCGGATTTTGCCAATCTGCACAACTGGAACGGCCAGAATCTCCTCGGCTTTACGCTGATGTACGTGCGTGATCAGCTCAAAGGCTGATCATATCCAATAGTTACCCTGAAAGGAAGACGAAACTCAAATGAAGAAGAAACTAGTATGCCTGATGACTGCCTGCCTGCTGCCGCTTGGCTGTGCGGCGGGCTGCGGAAGCGAAAGCGACAGCCCTGTGGTGGAACAGACCACGCAGCCGGAACAAAAATTCACCTATAAGGATTCTTCGGACGGCAGCGTGACCATTACCGGCTTCGACATCGCACCTTCAGAGGGTTATACGCTCAAGCTGCCGGAATCCATCGAGGGCAAGGCGGTTGCGACCATCGGTGAGAATGCATTTGCGAATGCAGAACGCATCGGTTCGCCGCTGCTGCCGACCAATCTCCGCCGCATTGAGGACGGCGCGTTCAGCGGTTCGGATATTACCAATCTGAACGTGGCGCGGTATGAGCTGCTCAATATCGGCAAAAATGCCTTCCGTGACTGCGCACAGCTTGAGGGCGTGATTGCAATGGATTCGACAGTATATTTCGGCGCACATTCCTTTGAGAACAGCAGCGTAAAATCCATGACCGCATCCGGCAGCAATGTCACCTTTGGTGAGTATGCGTTCAGCGGCGCAAATGAACTGGAGGCCATTGACCTGACCGGTACAGTCGATATTGGCGATAATGTCTTTGAGAGCTGTGAAAAGCTTGCAAGCGTCGTGCTGACGGACTGCGATTTCACAATGGGTACGTATGCTTTTGCGGATTCCGGTGTGCAGAATGTTGTCATCCGGAACAGCGACGGCAGAATCGGTGATTATGCATTTGAGGGCTGCACCAGTCTTCAGCGTGTGGATTTCGGAGAAGGTGTGACCGATCTCGGTATGCACACCTTCCAGGGCTGCACGTCTCTTTCGATGATCGTTCTGCCGGCAAGTATCATCTCGATTGATCCCAGCACATTTGAGGGCTGCGACAATCTGACGATCATGGCACCTGCTGATTCGTATCCGCTTGCTTTTGCAAAGACAAACGGCTATGGCTCGGCAATTTACGGCTAAACGGCTTTCTGCCGCTGCCGCCGCCCTGCTTTGCACAATTCCGCTGACGGGCTGCCTGTTTGATTATACTGACGGCAGCCGGATTGTGCCGGAGCATCAGAAAAAAACAACAGCATCTCCCGCGCAGACAACTGCGCCGCCGCCGGCCAACGTGACTGAAACAACGGCTGCTTCGGTGTCTGCTGCATCGAAAACGACATCTGCCGCAGAAACTACCGTTACCGGGACAACGCAGAAAGCTGCCGCTGCACAGCTTGAGTATGAGATTATCCGGAATCCGGACGGGACAGAGACAGCAACCGTTACGGGCTTTGCAAAGGGCGTAACAATGCTGCCTGCTGTTGAACTTGCGGAGACACCGGAGGGCATTCCGATCACGCAGATTGGAGACAATGCATTCCGGAGTGACCATAATATCGGCTTGCAGATGCTTGTCCTGACGGATTCGGTCACGCACATCGGCAAAAACGCCTTTCGGGACAGCTTCCTGCGGTCGTTTTCGCTCGCAGAACGTGAAAATCCGCTGATAATGGACGAATATGCCTTCTATCACACGGAGAAAATCAGCACGCTGCACTGGTCAGACTGCCATGTCAGGCTTGGTGCGCATTGCTTTGCCGAAAGCGGAGTGAATTCGGTGACGCTTTCGGGCGATCTCAACGCACGGGATGAATGCTTTGCACAGTGCGGCAATCTGACGGCTGTAACGCTGAGTGACGGCGAACTCGTGCTGGGCAATCAGGTTTTCTGGTCATGCCATGCGCTGGAATCTGTTACGCTGCGTGATGCTGCAATTACAGCGAAGGATTATTTTTGCGCGTCGTCCGGCATCCGGAAACTGCGCATCGAGAACTGTACGGGCAGCGCGGGCAGCTTTTTCTGTTCCGCCTGTCCGTTTCTGGAGACGGTTGAAATCGGGGAGGGGATTACGGCGCTTGGCCCGTATGCCTTCCGCGAATGTACTGCCCTGCGAACGGTCAGGCTGCCAGCCAGCCTGAAGGAAATTGACGAAAGCTGCTTCTACGGCTGCGGTCAGGATTTTCAGATCATTGCGCCGGAAGGTTCGGCGGCAATGGCGTACGCCGCGGCGCATGGTCTGGATGCTGCGGCGGACGTTCCGGATGAAGCAGCGGAAGAATCGTTCGAGGTCTACGATACGGAAGCGGACAAGTACAGCGGGTATTGGTATCACACCGCCGTCCGGATGGAGTTTCCGGAGAAGGCCTGCTGCGGCAATTCCTCGCTGGAATCCATCAGATTTGAAGACGGCGTGCGTCTGGGCGACGGGGCATTTTCCATGTGCCGCGCCTTGAAGAAGGCTGCATTTGAAAGCTGCGAAGAAGCGGTTTTCGGCAATGCCTGCTTCAGCGGGTGCGCAAAACTGAAAACGATCACGTTTCACATGACAAACGGCACAATCGGATCGTATGCATTTTCGCGCAATCCGAATTTGGAGCAGGTCACAATCGGCAAGGGCATCACGGAAATAGGCTCGTATGCGTTTTCGGATTGTCCCAAACTGCGCACAGTGATTCTGCCGGAATCTGTGACCGTGATTCATGAGGATGCATTCAGCGGCTGTCCGGATGATATTCGGATTTATGCGCCGAAGAATTCTGCGGCGATTGACTTTGCCGTCGAAAAAGGCTTCGGCTTTGAATACCGCTGAACGGTGTGCGGGCAAAAGGAAATTTCATCCCCTATATAAATAGTATAAGCGGCAGAGGGTACATCCTCTGCCGCTTGGGCTTTGCAAAAAAGGCAAATAAAAAGGCAGCGGGGCATTTTGCCGGCTGCCTCCTATCGGCAAAGCAGAAGCAGCACCGCCTGCACGGGTTGGCAGTGCTGCCGTTTGCCGGGTAAATATCTATCTGATCGTCCTGAGGCGGCATCTTTGTTCCGTCAGTGCGGTACGCCGCCAGACGCTGCTTACTGCATTGGAGACACTCCCTTTCGCTCAAGTAATGCGGATCATCACTTTGCGCCACATTGGAATCACGTCCTTTGTAAGAATTTGTTGTCCGATTGTGCGGCTTATCTGCCGCTGCGGTACTTCTGCATCGGAAGCACCCCTTTCTTTGAATAATCAGCTTGAAACTTCGGATCTGCCAGCCTGTATTCTGTAGATTCAGAACTCTGAACTGGTTTTCCTTGTTTCTGATTGTATTATAACATATAAAAGTGCAAATGTCAAGACTTTTTGTTGAGTTTTGATATATTTTTATTTACTAACTATATGCGGATTTCAAAGTGCAAAAAGCCCGGAAATCCGCCTGTCATGCCAAAAACTGCCGCATTTTGGTCAGATGTTCGGATCAATGGAAATCTCTGGAAAAAGCCGTGTGGAAATTAGCCAAAGGCATGAAGGCATCATAGAGCAGTTTGTTGATTCTTTACAATTTGAAGAAAAAAAGCTTGCAATTTCCGCAGAACGGTGCTATAATGTCAATATGTATATGTGTCGCGGTGTCTTCTTAGGACTTGATTGCCGGATTCCCGCTTCCGACGGTCCTCCGTGTACGCATTCTGTACATAAAATAAACTTTAAGGAGAGGTTTGCAATGAAATCATTTTTCAAGCGCACGCTCGCTTCTGCAACCGGTACCGCGCTCATCCTGAGCCAGGCAGCGGCTGTGGCAGTGAACATCACCGCAAATGCCGCAGACGATAAGCCGATTATCGTCGACAAGCAGTTCCTGCTGAATGTTCCGATTGATCCGGATCAGCCGCTGAAGGGTCTTGTCCCCGGCGATGAGGAACTGGGTCTGCCGGAGATCACCCGTGCAGGCGATGAGCTGAACTCTGTCGCAGACGCATCCCTCGTGATGCACTCTGACTGGGCAGAACTCGCTGAGACCAAGCTCGCTATGCTGACGGAGGATAAGGCGGATGTTTCTGCTACCGTTTCCTCTGCAAAGGTCAAGGAAGCTTTCAAGAAGCACGCAATGCGCTACATTGAGAAGTACGCGAGTGAGGCAACTGTCGATGAGCTGCTCGCAAAGGCTGGTGAGGAAGTCACCGCTACGATCGACAAGGACGGCAAGGCTGTCATCGAGCTTGAAATCGCAGAGGCTGGCCCGAATGTCGGCTATCACCTCATCGAGAAGCTCGACAAGGGCGACTACCTGAACCTCGCAGGCATTACCGTTGACTGGTCCAACTTCAGCATCAAGGGTACTGCAATCATCAACGCACAGGTCAACTTCGCTGACAAGAGCGTCTCCTACGAGGTCGCTTTCAAGGCTGAGGACGGCAAGACTTATGTCGGCAAGGACATCGAGACCTACGCAAGAGCAAAGGAAGATGAGGCATTCGCTATCATCGCAAACGCTGGCTCTGAGATTCCCGGCTTCGCTGAGAAGGTTGATGAGGCAAAGGCTACTATCAATACCAAGGTCGGCTACATCCAGACCATGCTCGATTCCATCGAGAAGGTTGACCAGAACTACGGTCCGGTCAATGATCTGGAAGGCGCATACGCAAGCTTCAAGTCCGCTGTCAACAACAAGATCATGACTTCCGGTGTGCCGGAGCCTGTTGCAAAGCGCGTTGCTGCATGGTTTAAGGAACAGTATCCGGCAACTGTCGCTGGTGTCTTCACCAACGAAACCGTTGTCAATGGCTTCAATACCCTGAAGGATGCTGCGAACAAGCAGCTCTCCAAGAGAGGCCGTGCGGACAAGATTGACCTCGCAATCACCGATGTCGCTGCAATCGTCAACGACGGCTATGACTACTATGTCAACTTCGACAAGGGCTATGCTGCTGAGCTGGCATTCTCTTATCAGGATGATGAGGCTGATGCACTGTTCACCGCAATCAACGACAAGTACGCTGATATTTGGGCAGCAGAGCAGAAGCAGCTCGACACCGTGACCTCCCACAAGGAGATCATCATGAAGGTGGATACCGATTATCTCGTCACCGGCGAGTACAGCTTCGATGTCATCCGTGTCATCGACAGCTACACGCTGAAGGAGCTGGAGACCACCACGAGCGAGACCTCTACCACCACGAATACCACTGAGACGGTTTCGACTGAGACCAACACCGGTTCCAGCA
>DGVV01000066.1 GCA_002395085.1 Ruminococcus sp. UBA4275
AGCGCCCCATTATAATCATCGCGCAGCGATACCTTTATCGACAAGCTGAAAGCGCAATCCATCTCATGAATCGCGCTTTCCGGATCAGATTCCTGTTTTAAAGGTAAAATGCAGATCGTCCCTGTATTTCTCATAATACTTGTCATATCCACATTCAGTACCTGTCACGTTACCATCTGCACTGTGTAAAACCGGTATTGATCGTGCTTGTCATTGACCGACTGTCGCAGCCGTAAGAGCAAAATTCATCGCAGCACCGATGAAAACAGCAATGCAAAGCCAGATCAGCGGCTTCGGGGAATACTTCTTGTCTTTGTTCTTCTGCGTGATCTCTGACAGTACATACCCGATCAGTACGAAGAACAGGAGAATTGTAAGATTTTGCAGGATAACGAGCCACTTTGCCGCGGTATAGTCGAGAAACGCAAAGTGCGTCCGGAACGTGATATAATTCACGATGCCGCTTTTCAGAAACAGCCACAGTCCCGCGCCGGAAATACCTGTCAGTATCGCCTTGAAAACCGGCTTGCCCTTGTGGGGCAGCTTTGCGGTCATCGCTTTTATATGCAGACCGATATGCACACCCATAAGGATAAACGCCCACCAGGACATCGCAAGGTGCAGTTTTCTTGCGGTCATCACATGGATCAGCCCATACAGAAAGCGAACTGCGTGGCCGCTCATGGACATTCCGCTGAGTGCCGTCAGAGCGATAGCCGCAAGCATCAGCGTGTTCACCGCCGTCATGACAATGCGATAGGGTGAATACTTTCCCTTGAAAATTGACTGATACCATTTGCGGTTGAGGATATGGTGCAGTACAAGCACAGCCGTCATGCCGATGCCGAGCCATTCGTGCAGCACATCGCCTGTCACCTGAAATGCCATTAAAAACAGCAAAAGGACTGTCAGCACCACATCGACGATCCTTTTGATGATACCGGTCTTTGTCTGCATAACAGTCCTCCTTATTTAGTTCATGCTGTTGATCCAGTCCTGAATTTCGCTCTCGGATATGCCTGCTTCGAGTCTGCCGCCTTTGAGCCAGTTGCCGCTTCCTGCCTGAGATGCAAGGTTTTCGCCGCTTCTGCCGATACTGCTGCCGCCCGAAGTGCAGAACGGAATGACCGTCTTGCCGTCAAAATCGTGTGCTTCCACAAATGTACTCATCATTCTCGGCGCATCGCCCCACCAGATCGGATAGCCGATATAAACAGTGGAATAGCTGTCCAGATTGACTGTATCATTTTCGATGGCAGGCCGCACATTCGGGTCGTTCATCTCAATGGTCGTGCGGCTGTTTTTGTCATTCCAGTCGAGGTCTGCATCAGAGTACGGCTCTGCGGGGATAAGCTCGAAAATATCTGCATTCGTAACACCCGCGATACGCTCAGCCACGCCCTTTGTCGTGCCTGTTGCGGAGAAATACACAACGATCGTGTCAGCACCCGTGCTTTCGCCTGTGTCGGCATTCTGAGACTGCGTCTCAGTTTGTTCGGGGAAAGCCTTTTCTTCATCGGACTGTTCCGCTTTCGTCACCCCGGCAGACTCCTCCGTCTGCTGCGCCCGTGTTTCCTGTACAGCGGCTTGTGTCTGTAATGCCGTTTCTGCCGGAGCAGAACTGCTGCTGTCCGCATTTCCGCAGGCGGTGAAGCCGAACATACACAGAGCAGCCAGCATTGAAATCATCAGTTTTTTCATACACTTCACCTGCTTACTTCATTTCCTTTTCCCAGAAGCGGATCACGTTCAGACCAAGACTGTCGGCAACGCTTTCAAGCTCCCTGACCTCGTCTGCTGTAAGCGTGATATTCGCCGCTTTCACAGCGTCCTCCACATGGCTGACCTTTGTCACACCGATGATCGGCAGAGTTCCCTTCGCGATTGCCCACGCAACCGGAACCTGTGCAATTCCCACGCCGTACTTGTCAGCGATCTTGCCAAGTGCCTTGTTCATGACCTCCAGCTTGTCGAGAATGGGGTTATAGCTGTCTGCTCTTGCCGAGCCTGCGGGCATGGGATGCGCGGTGTCATATTTACCCGAAAGTGCGCCCTGTTCCAGTACCATGTAGGAGAAGAATTTGATCCCGTTTTCCTTGCAGTAGCCGAGAATACCCGAATCCTCCGAAGAACGGTTGATCAGACTGTAGTGGTTCTGCACAGCCGAGAGTTTCAGACCGTGCGCTTTGAGAATTTCAGCCGCCTGTCTGATCTCCGCAAGATTGTGATTGGAAACACCGAGCATCGGCACGTTGTCCTTGCCCTCGTAATATTTCGCAAGCTCCTCTGTCCACTTCGGAGCGTCCCATACGTTATGGATCCAGTAGATGTCAAAGCGGTCAAGCTCCATGAGTTTCAGCTGCATTTCGATCATGTCCTGCATTGCCGTTGGAGATGAACCGTCCGCACACTGGGGCGTGAACTTATCCGAGATCAGGAATCTGTCTCTCGGCAGGTCTTTCACAAAGCCCGCAAGCACCTTCTCGGAAGTACCCATTCCGTAGGCGTAAGCGGTATCCCACAGGTTCAGACCGTTTTCCATTGCCTTGCCGAAAATCGGGCGGAGCGTATCAGCCGTCAGGTTTCCGCCGAATGTTCCGTCATTGCCCCATGCCCACGCACCGAGGGCGATCTTTGGTAAATTCATCATAGTATTATCCTCCTTATTCAATATTGTTCTTGAAACGTAGGCACTTTCCGGTCACATCACCTGTCCGCAGATACTGATAGTTTGGAAACCCAAACAGCACCGGTCTGACCGGTGTGGGGTAGAGCGCCAGTCTTGTATCAATGCTTTGCTTCATAAGTATCGCTCCCTGATTGCATTCTGACATCGTGTCATTATTGCTATTATAGCACTATTCTGACACGATGTCAATATACATTCCGGAATTTTTTGATTTTCAGCATTATCAACAAAGTATCATGGTTCATATAGGGCATATTAAACAGAAGGGTATGCCTTCCATTTGCGGAGGACATACCCTGTGCTTTTGAGCTATGACAGCATTTATCAGAATCAAACAGCAATGCTCCGGGGATACTGTTCATAACGTATCGGTTTTATCTGGAAAGATCGGTTCGCCGCACGGCATCCCTGACCTTCAGAACAAAGGACGGCGAGACAGAAAGCTCATCAATGCCCATGCGCAGGAAGGTCTCGGTCAGCGTGGTATCTGCCGCAAGTTCACCGCAGATGCCGATCCATGCGCCGTGTGCGTGCGCGTTCTTCGCAGACATTTCAATCAGGCGCAGGATCGCCTCATGATGCGTATCTACAAACTGCTCGACTGCTGCATTCTGCCGGTCACAGGCGAGTGTATACTGCGTCAGATCGTTCGTGCCGACGCTGAAGAAATCCACCAGCGGGGCAAGTCTGTCGCTGATAACGGCCGCAGCAGGTGTCTCGATCATGATGCCAAGCTCGACATTGTCAGAGAACGCAATGCCCTCTGCTGTCAGCTCGCCCTTCACCTCGTTGACAATCTGCTTGATCTGTTCCAGCTCAGAAACACTCGTAATCATCGGGAACATGATACCGAGTTCACCGAATGCCGATGCGCGGTAGAGTGCGCGAAGCTGTGTTCTGAAGATTTCGGGGCGTGTCAGACAGATGCGGATTGCACGGAATCCCAGCGCAGGATTCTCTTCTTTTGCAAGATTGAAATAATCCACCTGCTTGTCTGCGCCAATATCGAGCGTGCGGATGATGACCTTTTTGCCGGCCATGCTCTCAAGCACCTTTTTATACGCAGCAAACTGCTGCTCCTCGGTGGGATAGTCGCTGCTTTCCAGATAGAGAAATTCGCTGCGGAACAATCCGATGCCGCCTGCGTCATTTGCCAGAACCGCGCCGATATGATCCACGCCGCCGATATTGGCAAAAATCTTGATCTTTGTGCCGTCGAGCGTGACATTCTCCTTGCCCTTCAGTTCCTGAAGCAGACGCTTCTTTTCCTCATCTGCTTTCTGCTTCTGCTCAAGTCTGGTGCGTGTTTCATCATCCGGATCGAGGAAAATCTCACCGGTATAGCCGTCAACCGCGGCGAATACACCGTCTTTCACCGCCGCAAGAAACGCGTTGCCTGCGCCGATGATTGCCGGAATATTCATATTTCTTGCGAGAATCGCTGTATGAGAATTGGATGAACCGTGTGCCGTGACAAATGCAAGCACCTTGTCCTTATCCAGCAGAACGGTCTCACTCGGTGCGAGATCGTCGGCGCAGATGATGACCTTTTCATCGCTGCCTGCCGTCTGTGTGCCCTCATCGGAAAGGCAGGCGATGATGCGGTTGGAAATATCCTTCACATCCGCAGAGCGCGCCTGCATATATGCATCATCCATCGAAGCAAACATCTCGGCAAAATTGTCAGCCGTCAGCGAAACCGCATATTCCGCATTGACAGACTGCGTGTCGATAATGCTCTCAATAGATTCGTTGTAATCATCGTCCTCAATCATCATCATGTGGATCTCAAAGATCTGCGCATTTGCCTCGCCGACCTCTTTGAGCGCCTTATCGTAGATCTCCTGAAGCTGTGCTGCTGCTGCTGCTTTGGCGGCGGCCAGTCTGGCCTTTTCCGCTTCCGGATCATCAACGTGCAGCATCTTCACAGTCGTTTCCCTGCGCTTGAATACGGACACTTTACCCAGCGCGACTGCGCCGTAAACGCCCTTGCCGCTGAATGTGGTCATTTGATGCACCTCCTCCTTACGGGTATGGGGCAGCCGCAGCCGCCCCACGCACTGATTCAGGCTTATTCGCCGAAACCGTCCTCAAACATCCCTGCCAGTTCATCGAGAACTGCCTGCTCGTCGCCACCGCTGACACAGATCTCGACCTCTGTACCCTTTTTCAAACCGGCCGCCATAATCTGCATGACCGCCTTCGCCTTGATGTCCTTGCCGTCAGCCTTGAGAATGACCTCGCTGTCCGGATGTGCCTTGACCGCCTTTGCAATCATACCTGCCGGTCTCATGTGCATACCTTCTGCATTCACAATTGATACTTTCCTGGATAACATAATAAAATCCTCCTTTAATTTCTATTTGACTGGTTGTATTATGCGGCCTGAGGCTGCTTCTTTTTCAGCAGCGCAAGCATCAGCATACCGACTACAGAACCGATTGCAAGTGCAATCACATATTGCAGGGGATTTCCGACCACGGGGAATACAAAGATACCGCCGTGCGGCGCTCTCAGCGAGCAGCCGAATGCCATGGAAAGACCGCCTGCCGCTGCCGCGCCGATCATGCAGGAAGGAATGACTCTTGCCGGATCCGCTGCGGCGTAGGGAATTGCACCCTCGGTGATGAAACTCAGTCCCATGATATAGTTGACAGGACCGTTCTTGCGTTCTTCTTCAGTAAACCGGTTCTTGAAGAATGTCGTTGCAAGTGCAATTGCAATCGGGGGAACCATACCACCGACCATAACCGCCGCCATAATATCAAAATTGCCCTGCGAGATTGCCGCGACACCGAAGACATACGCCGCCTTGTTGAACGGGCCTCCCATATCAATCGACATCATGCCGCCGAGAACACATCCGAGCAGTACCTTGCTGGAATCGCCCATGCCGCTGAGGAAACTGGAAACGCCCTCATTGAGCAGTCCCATGATCGGGTTGACCGCGCACATCATAATGCCGACAATCGCCAGGCCTCCGAGCGGATAGATCAGAACCGGCTTGATGCCGTTCAGCGCCTTGGGGAGTCCGTTGCAGAGCTTTTCAAGCCGGAGCATCAGGAAGCCGCCGAGAAAGCCCGCAAGCAGTGCGCCGAGGAATCCGGAAGGCACATCGCCGCCGGGCGAAGCAAAGGTTGCGCCGGCTGCCGCCATAGCACCGCCTGCCATACCGACCAGAAAGCCCGGTCTGTCCGCGATACTGAGTCCGATATATCCGGCAAGAACCGGAATCATAAACTGGAAAGCGTAGTTGCCGATGGTCTTGAACCATGCCGCGGCTGCAAGATGCGTACCGAAATCGCCGTCCTGCGGAGCGCCGCCGAGCGAGTCAATCAGGAATGCCAGCGCGATAAAAATACCGCCGGCTACAGTAAACGGAAGCATATTCGAGACACCGTTCATCAGATGCTTATAGAGCTTTCTGCCGAAGCCTTCGCCGCCGTCCGAAGATTTTTCTCCGCTGTCCGCCGCACCCTCATGGTGATAGACCGGCGCATCCCCTTTTGCTATGCGGTTGATGAGTTCCTCAGGGATCTTGATGCCGTCCGAAACTTTTGTCCGGATGACCTTTTTGCCCTCAAACCGTGACATCGGAACAGTTTTATCCGCCGCAACAATGATACCGTCGCAGGCGTCAATCTCCTCCTGTGTCAGGATGTTCTTTGCACCGCCGGAGCCGTTTGTCTCGACCTTGATTGAGATGCCGAGCTTTTTGCCTGCCTTTTCCAGCGCCTCGGCAGCCATGTAGGTGTGCGCAATGCCCGTCGGACACGCCGTAACCGCAAGCACCTTATAGCCTTCTTCCGCCTTTTCCTCCGCTTTCGGCTCGTCGGGATATTTTTCCTTTTCCATTTCGTCGATGACTTTCAGAAATTCGTCAGCGTCCTTCGCCTTCAGCAGATTCTCTCTGAAATCCTCGTCCATGAGGATGGTCATCAAACGCGAAAGCACTTCAAGATGCACATCGCCGTCATTCGGGGCAGCGATCATAAACAGCAGATTGGAAGGTTCATCGTCGAGCGCTTCATAATCGACGCCGTCCGGAACGGTCATCGCTGCAAGCGAAGGTGCTTTGACGGCCTCACTCTTTGCGTGCGGGATGGCGATGCCTTCACCGACAGCGGTTGAACCCTTTTCCTCACGCGCAAGAATGCCTGCCTTGTAGGCTTCTTTATCAGCGATTTTGCCGCCCTTGACCTGTAAGTCGATCAGCATATCAATCGCTTCAGGCTTTGATTTCGGTGATGCATTCAGTCTGATGCTGTCCTTGCTGAGCAGATCTACGATTCGCATTGATATTCCTCCTCACTATGTATAGTATTTCCTTCGTTTTTACAGCTGCTTCAGCAGCTCGTCGATTGTTGCTTTGACGGCAAGTCCCTCAGAGAATGCAGTTGCGCCGCCTGCCGCTGTACCGAGCTTTAAGGCGTATTCATAATCGCCGTTCATCGAGCCGGCGACAAAACCTGCGACCATGGAATCGCCTGCACCGACCGAATTTTTGACTTTGCCCTTGCAAACGCCGCAGCGGTGACAAATGCCATGCTCATCAATCAGCAAAGCGCCGTCGCCCGCCATAGAGATGAGTACATTCACAGCGCCCATTTCCTGCAATTTGCGCGCATACTGTTCAATCTCCGCATCCGTTTTCAGCACAGCGCCGAACATCTCACCGAGTTCAAAATTATTCGGCTTGATGAGGAACGGCTTGTACCTGAGTACATTCAGCAGAAGATCCTTCGTCGCATCGACGACGGTTTTGATTTTTCTGTCCGAGAGCCGCTGCATGATCCGCTCATAAATATCCGGCGGAAGACTGCCCGGAATGCTGCCTGCCAGAATGAGCGTATCACCGTCTTTGAGCGCATCAAGCTTTGCAAAGAGCTGTGCAAGCGCATCATCATCAATATCCGGGCCATGCCCGTTGACCTCAGTTTCCTCCTCTGCTTTGATCTTGACATTGATGCGGGAATTGCCGGATTTCAGCCGTACAAAATCTGATTCGATGCCCTTTGCGCGCATCCCGTTCTCGATCGCCTCACCGGTGAATCCTGCGATGAATCCGAGCGCTCTGGATGCGATTCCAAGCTCCTTGAGGACAATCGACACATTGATGCCCTTACCGCCGAAATACATCTCCTCGGATGATGAACGGTTGACCGCACCGAGCTGCATTGCGCCGGTGTGAACCACATAGTCAATGGCAGGATTGAATGTTACCGTGTATACCAACTACATCACCTCCCTGATACTGGCCGCTGTGAGATATTTTCTGTCACCGATCCTGTCGGTGATAATCTGAACCTGACTGAGCCTTGCAAATGTGACTGACGCAATCTGATCGAATTTGGAGTGATCTGACAGAACGTATGCGGTTCTGCTGTGTGCAATCACGACCGATTTGATACTCGCCTCATTCCGGTCGGGTGTCGAAATCCCGGCAGAAAGAGAGATGCCGTTTGCGCCGATGAAGCATTTGGTGAAATTATAGTTTTGCAGGTTGCTGACGCATTCCGCGCCGACGATTGCCTCTGTGATCAGCTTGATCTCGCCCGCCGGAAGAAAAACCTTGAATCCGCGCTGTGCCAGCTTTTTCGCGTTGACAAAAGCATTTGTGACAAAGGTCACATTCAGATCGGGGATGAAGTCAATCATCTTTTCCGTCGTCGTGCCCGCATCAATGAATACGAAGTCGCCTTCTTCGATCAGCGAAGCAGCATATCTTGCGATTGCCGTTTTTTCTTCATTACAGAGCCTTGATTTTTCTTCAATATCCTGCTCGACATTGCTGAAACGTTCATTGCGCGGCACCGCGCCGCCGTGAACCTTGACGAGCATTCCGCGTTCCGCAAGCAGATTGAGATCACGCCGGACGGTCGATTCCGATGCGCCGAGCCGTCCGCACAGTTCGCCGAGCGTGACGCTCTGTCTGTTATTCAGTTCTTCCAGTATGATCCGGTGCCGTTCTTCCGTAAGCACTCTGATCTCCCCCTTTCATGGCAGTCTGCATGAAAATATGTCGCGTGTTATGATTGCATGAATGTTTCTGAACGTTTTTGACCGTTTTGTTTTTATTCTAGCACAATCACAGGACAAAATCAAGTGATTCCGGTCAATTTCTTTCACGTAAAATCATTTTTGTATGAATGCACATACAATGGTGAATGATTTTGTGCGTTATGCCAAATAATTTGAAAGAACAGTTTCTGACAGATGCACCGGGCCGACTCCCTTCCCGTTCATATTTCGCTGCGCTTTCGCATACGCCTTTACTAAAACGGCTTCAGAGGTGATATGTATGAAACCTGAAATCAAAAAGATCGTGCAGAAAAGCGCGCTGCTGTTTGGGTTGCTCGTACTCTGCGGCGCAGGATTTCAGGCGGCGCTGCTGCTTTTATCGTAGATTCGTTTGTTTTACTATTATCCATCTTCGCGGCAACAGGTATACTTATTCATTACCAAGCATCACAGCTTCCAAGGGTGGATCCTTCCTTTATCAATAGATTCCTGAAAACACCGTTATTCTTTGATTTCTCAGGCAGTTCACGAAATTCCGGCTTGCTGCGTTTATGTACCGCTGTTTCAGAACCTATGACTGCTGTTTATATATGGCGTGTTCACAGCAGCGCAGGGTCGCTCTCCGAGTTGCATTCCGGCGCAATTTGTGCTATAATAAAACCTGAAATTACGGGAGGTGATCTGATGCCGCATATTCTCATCGTGGACGATGATACACATATCAACGAAATGCTGACGGAAGCCCTGCTGGCAGAGGGCTATACCGTTTCCGCCGCATACTCCGGCACTGAGGCTGCAATGCTTCTTTCGCAGACAAAGCCCGATCTGGTGCTGCTGGATCTGATGCTGCCGGGACTTTCCGGCGAGGCGCTGCTGCCGCAGATCCGGGAAATTCCGGTGATCGTAGTCAGTGCAAAATGCGATATTGCAGGCAAGGTCGATCTGCTGCGCGGCGGTGCGGCGGATTACATCACAAAGCCCTTTGATATGCAGGAGCTTCTGGCGCGAATCGTCGTGCAGCTGCGCGGAAAAAGCAGCGATCCTGATACGCTGGCGTTTGCGGATCTGACGCTGTATGCAGATACGCTGACTGCGGTCATCGGCGGGGCGGAGATCCGCCTGACCAGAACCGAATGCGCTATCCTGAAACTGCTGATGCAGAATCCCCAGATGCCCGTCGGAAAGACAACCATCCTTGAAAAAATCAGCTATGATACGCCGGACTGCACCGAGCGTTCGCTCAAGCAGCATATCAGCAATATCCGGCACAAGCTGCAGTCGGTCAGCGGCAAAGACTATATCGAAGCTGTATACGGCATCGGGTTTCGTCTGCGTTCTTGACGAAATATTGACTTTTTCTTGTCCGGTTTCTTGACCTTTTTATGCTATACTGATCACAGAAAAGGAGGTCTGAATATGGACTGTGTTCTGAAAACGAACAATCTCTGCAAACATTATAAGCATTTCAAAGCGCTGGACGGTCTGACCATGCAGGTGCCGAAGGGCGCGATCTACGGTTTTGTCGGCAGAAACGGCGCAGGCAAAACCACGCTGATCCGCCTTGTCTGCGGTCTGCAGCTGCCGACATCCGGCGAACTGGAGCTGTACGGTGTGCAGCATACCGACGCAAAAATCGCACATTCGAGAAGACGAATCGGTGCAGTTGTCGAGACACCGTCACTCTATCTTGATATGACGGCAGAGGAGAATCTCAAACAGCAGTACCGCGTACTCGGTCTGCCGAGTTTTGAGGGCATCCCCGAACTGCTGCAGCTTGTCGGGCTCGGCGATACGGGCAAAAAGAAAGCGCGGCAGTTTTCGCTTGGTATGCGGCAGCGTCTCGGCATTGCAGTCGCGCTCTGCGGCAATCCGGATTTTCTCGTACTCGATGAACCGATCAACGGTCTTGATCCGGAGGGCATCATCGAAATCCGTGAGCTGATTCTAAAGCTCAACCGCGAGAAGAAAATCACCGTACTGATCTCCTCGCACATCCTCGATGAGCTGGCAAAGCTTGCAACGCATTACGGCTTTATCAACAGTGGCAGAATCGTCCGTGAAATGAGCGCGGAGGAACTCGAAACCGCCTGCCGCAAGTGTATGCGCGTCACAGTCACCGATCCCGCAGCGCTTGCGCGTGTACTGGAACGCAAGCAGCTTGAATATCAGATTCTGGATGACACGCACGCGAATATCTTCGCAAATCCGGTGATCACAGAGCTTGTCCTTTCGCTCAAAGAGGAGGGCTGCGAGCTTGTCTCCGTTGAGGAGCATGACGAGAGCCTCGAAAGCTTCTATATCTCGCTGATCGGAGGTGGTGAGCATGTTTAAGCTGCTTGGTGCCTATTTCAGCCGGCTTTCCAAATGGCTGGTCTTCCGTATTCTGCTTTTGCTGATGCTCATCGGCGGCATCGGCGCCGCGCTCCTCATGCGCAAGATTCCGGGCGCATGGAATATGCCGTACATGATGGCATATCTGATGTTTCCGCACTATGTCGGCGTGGTCATCGGTCTGTTCAACTATCCGCTGTTCACGAACGGCACTATTCGCAACCAGCTTTCCGTCGGTCACCGCCGCAGCCATATCTATCTGGCGGACTGGGCAGCCTCCAATGTTTTTTCGGTTGCGCTGTATCTGGTTTTCACAGTCGGATTCTTCATCACGCTGGCCCTCTGCGGCGAAGCCATGACAGCCGGACAGAATCCGGTAATGATTGAAGGACTGCCCTCTGCAATGGAAGTCAATCCGGCGGCATCCGTATCGCTCAAGGCTGTTCTCTGCGGCGTGACACTTTCACTCATGCAGATCATCTTCTTTACAACTGTCACGCAGCTGTTCTGTGTGATGCTCAAGGGCGTCAAGAGTTTCCTTGCCATCTATCTCGGCAATCAGATGCTTGTGATCGGCAGCATCGGCATTGCAGCGCTCTGCGGAAAATATGACCTGCCGGATATGCTCCTCAATCTGCTGCCGTCCGTTGTCTGTATGCGGCAAAGCTCCTTTGCGGCTGATCCCGATTTCTGGCCGGGACTTCTCGCAATGATTGCAGAAACGGTAATCGTCTATACGCTCGGCAGCCTGTATTTCCGCAAGACCGACATCAACTAACCGGAGGTAATTCTATGCTTTACAGTCTGTTCGCGATCCTGCTGGCAGCAGCGGTCATCAAAATTTACCGGCTCAAAAAAGCCGCAAGGGAGATCACTGCCGCCTTCGCGGACAGACTGCAAACTGATACAAACACCCTGATCGACATCTCCTCGCGCGATAAAGATATGTGTACGCTGGCGGACAGCATCAACACGCAGCTTCGCATTCTGCGGCAGGAGCATCTGCGCTATCATCAGGGCGACGCCGAACTGAAAAATGCCGTTACGAATATCTCACACGATCTCCGCACACCGCTGACAGCGATCTGCGGATATCTCTATATGCTCCGGAAAACCGATGACGCCGCGCAGATGCACAAGTATCTTAAATTCATCGAGGAACGCACGGAGTCGATGAAGCAGCTCACGGAGGAGCTGTTCCGGTTTTCGGTCATCCAGTCCGCAGCACCGGAGGAACCCGCAGAGGAGGTCTGTCTCAATCAGATGCTTGAGGACAGCATCATGGGGCATTACGGCGCCCTCAGCGAGAAAGGCATCGTCCCCGCTGTGCATATCACGGAGACAAAGGTCATCCGGATGCTGCACAAAGCGGATGTCTCCCGCATCTTTGCAAATCTGCTGAACAATGCGCTCAAATACAGCGACGGCGACCTGACGATCACCATGACGGATGCAGGCACAATCACGTTTTCCAATGCGGCATCGGCGCTCTCCCCTGTCGATGTCAACCGGCTCTTTGACCGCTTTTATACAGTTGAAGCGGCACGTAATTCCTCAGGACTGGGGCTTTCCATCGTCCGGACACTGACAGAGCGGATGGGGGGAACTGTCACGGCAGATTATCAAAGCGGCACACTGACAATCACCGTCACGCTTTGAAACGGATGTTATACACAATACAAAAGCAGGAGAGCGCTGAATGTACTCCCCTGCTTTTTCATGTTCAGAAATAAGTAAGCGTAAAACACCACCACATAACACCGGAAAAACAGCCCTCCTCGAAGGCGAGCCTGTTTGCATATCAGGTATTGAATGGCAAGCCGATTGTTCCAGCTGGCTGCGAGAAAAGCTCTGTCGGGTACTGTACCGTTTGCAGCCTCGCAAAATACATACAGCGCCCCGCAGGGCGATTCTGTTTTTATTGCAGATTCGTTCGTTTTACTATCATCCACCTTCACAGCACAAATGATAGTCTTCTATCAATCTGCAAAGGCACCGCATACCTGCACTGGCTGCAGCTTTCAATTCCTAAGCATCGGGATATGTCCCGCTGCATTTATTCTTGAAAGCATCACGATCAGGAGCGATCTTGCTCACGGCGGTTTCGTGATGAATCGCCGTTCTGTTGCTTGTATATAATCAGAATCCGCCCAATCCGCGATGACCGTAGACCTTGTGGTTGTTCAGCTCGCTGTCAAGCACCATGCATTCCTCGTCCGTCAGCTCCACTCCGGCAGCGTTCAGATTTTCGATGATACGCTCCTTGTTTTTCGAGCCGGGGATCGGCACGACATTCGGATATTTGTGGAGCATCCACGCAAGGGAGATCTGTGCAGGGGTGGCGTTCTTCCTGTCTGCAAACGCTCTGAGCATCTCCACGATCTGCATATTGCCATCGATGTTCCGCCGTGAAAGCTGCGGCACCCAGTTGCGCACATCGTCATTGCGCTCAAACTGCGTCTGGGGCGTGATCTTTCCCGACAGCAGACCGCTTGCAATGGGCGAAAACGGCACAAATCCGATGCGATGCTCCATACAGTACGGGATAATGCTGTCCTCACTGTCACGCTCTACCATTGAGTAGATGTTCTGTATCGCTGTCAGCGGAGCAACATTCTGCGCTGCGTCGATCACATCAACATCGACCTGAGACAGTCCCCAGCCACGGATCAGACCGTCATCAATCAGCCTGCCCATTGCTTCTGCAACATTTTCCACAGGCACACTGCCCATTCGGTGCAGATAGTAAATATCCACATAGTCCGTCCGCAGGCGTTCAAGGGAGCCTTCCAGATGACGGCGTATTTCATCATAAACACGTTTGCGGAAACCCACGGAATGGAGCATCAGTTTTGTTGCAATGGTCACATTTTCACGCACATCTTCCAGTGCCTTGCCGACAATCAGCTCATTGTGACCGATGCCAGACAGATTCGGGCTGTAAACCTCTGCCGTATCAAAGAATGTACAGCCGTGCTGATATGCATTCCGTATCGCCTCGATGCTGTATTCCTCGGACGGTATTTTGCCGTATCCGTGAGAAAATGCCATGCAGCCCATACCGACCGCAGATACTTCTATATCCCGAAGTTTTCTTGTTTTCATTTCGCTTCACCTACCTGAAAAACTCATGGACACCGCCAAGCACAAGCCTGTTTGTCAGGGCGATGATCTCCTCGACTGCCTGCTGTTTGCCGCTGTCAACCCACTGTCTGTAAATGCCGAGAACTGCATTGTTGACGAAATTCATCAGTGCCGTTTTCTCAAAATCGGAAAGCGCCTGATACTGCTTTGAACTGCCCCAGCCTGATTCATTGACTTCTTTCATCATTCCGCTGCGGATATACTGATAGGAACTGCTGCCCGCACAGGTGATCTTCTCATAGGCAAGCCCTTTTTCCTCAGAATACAGGAAGAATTCACGGTTTACCTTGTCAAGCTCATCGGGGAGAGAAAAGTCCCTGATCCGTTCCAGATACCCCGCCGAAAGCTCAGATTGCAGCTCCGAGAGCAGATCATCAAGCGTCTGATAATAGACATAGAAGGTCTTTTTGTTTATCATTGCCCGCTGGCATAGCTCCGTCACTCTGATCTTTTCATAGTCCATTTCGCAAATCATTTCCTCAAATGACCGCTTGATTGCTTCGATCGTCCTGCGTACTCTCAGATCTTCATTGCCTGTTATCAGCATAATATCAGCTCCTAATCATTACGGCTCTGCGGTAAGTAACTACGGTTACATTATACCACAGAGCCGTATGTTTTTTCAAGTATCAGTCTGCCGGATGCCAGGCACCGAGGTTCTTTTCCTGATCTGCAAGTGTCATATTGAAGAACCGCTTGCCGTTGTCAAGTGCAGCGATCTCAGCCATTTCATCGGCGGTCAGCGCAAAGTCGAAGATGTCAAAATTGTCCTTCATGTGGTCGGGATTCGTGGTTTTCGGGAACACGATATTGCCTGCCTGAATGTGCCAGCGGAGAATAATCTGCACATTGCTCTTGCCGTACTTTTCAGCAAGTTTCGTGAACACCGCTTCCCCGATCAATCCCTTGTCACCGTGACCGATCGGATACCAGCTCTCAATGACCGTTCCGTACTTTGCGATACGCTCCTTCAGGGCATTCTGCTGATAGTAGGGGTGGCACTCGACCTGCAATACAGAGGGCTTAATCGCGGCAGCCTCGCACAGCTCCTCAAGGCGCTCACTCTCAAAATTGCTGATGCCGATTGACTTCACCTTGCCTGCCTGCACTGCCTTCTCCATATCCTTCCACGCACCGAGGTAGTCACCAAACTGCTGATGCAGCAGAAGCAGATCAATGTAGTCGGTATCAAGTCGCTGGAGCATCTTGTCGATTGCAGCGGCAGTCTTGCCCTCGCCGTACTCGTGCGGCCACAGCTTGCTGGTGATCCAGATCTCCTCACGGGGAATCCCGCTTTCCTTGACCGCCTTGCCGACGCTTCTCTCGTTCTGATAAGCGTGCGCCGTGTCGATGTGGCGCACTCCCATTTTCAGAGCTTCGAGGACAGCGTTCTCCGTTTCAGCGCCCTCCGGCACCTGATAAACGCCAAGTCCAAACTGCGGGATCTTCGTACCGTCATTCAGTGTGATATAGGTCTGCATAAGTTTTTCCTCCTTTGTGTGTTAGGTAACTTCCGTACCGTTAATTCTATTATAGCAGATTTCTTGTAAAATACAACGGGCAGTTTATTTGAAATGGTTACTTAGGTAACGCTTTCTGCAAAATGGTTACTTATCTTAAATATCCGGAACAGTTGCCTGATAGATTCCCCGGCTTCTATAATAGTCATATTTTCCTGTCAGCGTCCTGGATGCCGGACATGGCATCATAGTTGCAAAACAAACGCAGCGCCCCGAGGGGCGCTGCTCAGTCTGTAGATAAAGTG
>DGVV01000093.1 GCA_002395085.1 Ruminococcus sp. UBA4275
ACCTAAATTGTTATTAGCCCAAATACAAAACGGGACAGCCTTCCTCCTGCAAAGCGGATAGAGCTGTCCCGTACCATACAGATATGCGGGGGCACGCGGTATCGGCTTTTGTCTCAGGTCCGGCGGATGCCGTCGCTTTGACATCAGGAGATGAGCGGCTGCGATTCAGTTTGACTCAGCGGGCGCGTAGACGGTTTTCGTGCTGACGCCTTCGAGTCTGCCAATTTTGCCTGCGAGACGGTTGATGTCGTCCGGCGGGGCATCAATGGCGATGTTGATGATATTGACGTGCTTCTGCCGGTAGGGGACGCCCATGCGCCCGATGATATACCGGTCAAATTCGTGGAGCAGCGCATTCAGCTCAACGGCGGCGCTGCTGTCCCTGAGGATGATCGCGATGACCGCGACTCTCGTTTCCATAGACAGAGTTCCTTTCCGGATCTGTGCGATCCCTGCTGTGCTTCTATTATAACGCATTGCGGCAGAAAAGTCAATGTATATTGACAACAATACGGCTGCATGGCATAATTTAACAGCAAGGAGGAGTGTACCAATGAACGACACAGAGAAACAGGCATTGCAGGCGGCAATGTCTGTATGCACCAAAAACGGCACGACAGAGAATGTCGCGCCGTTTTCGGTTTAGGGGAGATTTCCATCATCGCAGTTGGATAGTGGAAGGACAAAGATTAGAGTGCGGCGTGTGCCGCAATGCGGTAAATCTCCGCGATGTCATCCGCAGAGAGTGCCACGAAGCCGCCGGTTCTGCCGTCTCCGATGCCGAAGGTCTCAACCAGCTTCGGGATGTCTTCTTCTTTCGCGCCCAGCTCTGCAAAGTTGATCGGCATACCGATACTGTGCAGGAACTGCCGGAAGCAGCGGATGCCGGCGCGGGCGGTGTTTTCCGGCTGTGCGAAGTCCATTTCGCAGCCCCAGACGCGGACTGCCATCTGCGCAAAGCGCATCACGTTATGCGTGCAGACGAACTCCATCCACGCGGGCATAATCACCGCAAGACCGGCGCCGTGCGCACAGTCATAGCGTGCAGAGAGTTCATGTTCAATGCCGTGGCTGTTCCAGTCCTGCGCTCTGCCGACGCCGCAGATATTGGTATGTGCCACTGTTCCCGCCCACATGATATTGGCGCGGGCATCGTAGAGATCGGGCTGTGCAATGACACGCGGGGTCTCACGGATCATGGTCAGCAGCACCGCCTCGCAGAGCCGGTCTGTGATCTCGACCTCCGTGGTATTGGTGAAATAGCGTTCAAAAACGTGCGCCATAATGTCTGTCGCGCCGCAAGCCGTCTGATAGGCAGGCAGCGAACAGGTCAGCGCGGGATTCATAATGGAGAACCGCGGGCGGAGCAGATCAGAGCCCGTACCTCGTTTCAGTCCGCCCTCCATTTTGGTGATGACCGAGTCGCCGGAGCCCTCACTTCCGGCGGCTGCAATGGTCAGAACGGTTCCCACGGGAAGCGCCGCACCGATGTCAGCTTTCCCGGCGTAAAAATCCCAGAAATCGCCCGGATAGGGCACGCCCGCTGCAATGGCTTTGCTCGTGTCGATGACAGAACCGCCGCCGACGGCAAGCAGGAAATCGAGATGTTCAGCGCGGCATTTTTCGATGCCGGCATAGACCAGATCATCGCGGGGATTCGGCTTGACGCCGCCCATTTCGGTGCAGGCGATGCCTTCCGCTGCGAGAGATTTCTTCACACGGGCGATGAGTCCGCTGCGGACAGCAGAGCCGCCGCCGTAGACCAGCAGTACGCGTGTACCGCCGTATTTTTTGATATATCTGCCGGTCTGCATCTCGGCATCTTTGCCGAAGACAAACTCAGTCGGGCTGTAAAACTGAAAATTCTCCATTTTGCAAATCCTCTCATCTGTGCGCCGCCTCGGAGCGGCAGACTGCTTCCCCTCTCTGAAGCAGTCTGCCGTCTGATGCGGTCAATATAGACAGACAGCCGACAACACCCTCTCGAAAAAACACTGTCAGGCTGTGCGGAGTATGCGCGGTTTGTGTTGCTTTACGAAGTTTTCCGTGTCCTGATTTCGAGTACATTATAACACAAGCGATCAAAAAAGAACATAGGATATGTTAGCATTTTTTTTACGTATCCTATGTTCTTTTTCAGTTTATGTGTTATTTTGCCTGCGCCATTGCAGCGGCGAGAGACCGGTCTGCTGCTTGAATTGCCGCGAGAAATGCACACAGCTGCTGTATCCGCAGGCAAAGGCAATCTCCTCGACGGTCATGCCGCGGTTGCGGAGATACTGCTGTGCCTGTTCCATGCGGCTGTTGATGACATCGCCGGTGCAGGTGATGCCGAACGCTTTTTTATAGAGCGCGTGCAGATACGGCACACTGATGCTGAGCATCTGTGCCATCTCCTTCACATTCCAGCTTCGGGCAGGCTGGGCATAGATCTGCCGGCGAAGATCCAGCAGCTCACGGTAATGCGGCAGATCCGGTGTGCTGCCGCGTTCCGCCTTCGAGAAGATTTCCGAGAGCATTGCACGAATCAGCAAGCCTGCCGCCTGCGCATCCGTGCCGCGGTAATAGCCGTCTGCGATGAGCTGAAAATACTGCGGCAGATTGATCTGCTCTCCGATGAACACCGGTTCATTGAAGCGGATTGCGGCATCTGCACTGAGCGGCTCGGTGCAGTCAAAGAGAATCCAGTCATTGACATACGGCCCGCCGGATGCCCCGTAATACAGCGGTACGCCGCGGTCATAGAGGATGAAGGTTTCCGGCTCAACGGTATATTCCTTCTCACCGATCCGGAAGAAAGCCGGCGTCCGGACAAAAAGCATGAGGTATCCCTCAAAGCCCTGCGGCTGATCCAAAATGAAGCTGCTGTCATGCCGGCAGGCGCAGCCCATGCGCTGAATCTGATACATAAAATGCTCCCCCTTTTTCCGGCGGCATACACCGCACGGATCTATACTTATATTGTACCATATCTGTCAAGCCCTCATTATTCCGGCTTTTGCCGGGGTGCGGCGGCTGAGATTCTTTTTCTGCTTCCCTTGATTTTTATGATTATATGTGTTATAATAAAGCGGGAATGGATATATAATTAGGGGTTTGCCGCGGTTTTCCAACACGCTGCGGCATAGAAGCAGACGGAACAGGCGGTGTGGGAACCGCATTTTTTATGCACTGGGATGTCTGCACGTTGGATTGGGAGGAAGAATTGAATGATCAATTTTGCGGTCTGTGATGATGAACCGTTCTATCTGGATCAGATCACATCTGCACTGTCGTCCTTTCAGGCAGAGGAGGGCGAGTTTCACATAGATCAATTCTGCTGCGGCGAGGATCTCCTTGCCGATTACACCCCCGGTACATACGACATCATTATTTTAGATATAGAAATGGGCGGTATGAGCGGCTTGCAGGCGGCGGAACGCATCCGGCAAATGGATTCTGATGTTCTGCTGATGTTCCTGACAAACCACTCTGAGTTTGCTATCGACGGGTATCAGGTCAATGCCTTCCGCTATATGCTGAAGGGGCAGTCTGATTATCTGTATCTGAAGCAGCTCGCGTCCGTCATCGCAGCATACCGGCAGTCCGTGCAGGTATTCCGGATCGAAACAAAAGGCAGACTGACCGTCTGCAAGCTCGATGAGATCTATTATTTTGAGGTGATGGACAAGACCATCCTGCTGCACAAGGCAGATGAGGTCCTGTCATTCCCCGGCAAGATGGCAGAGATTGAAAAGCGCGTCGCCGGCTTTGATTTCGCCAAGATCCACAAGAGCTTTCTGGTCAATCTGCGCTATGTCAGCTATGTAGAATCCGGCACGGTGCTGATGAAGAATGAAGCCAGTCTGCCGCTGGGCAGAAAGTTCAAGGCTGAGTTCACAGACCGGTACATTCAGTACATCAGCAGTAAGTGAGGAAGAATATGTACGATGTGATATGGCAGGTGATCGAGATCTGCAATTCCTGTCTGGAATTCTGGCTGATCTATTTTTATCTGAACAAGATGCTGACGCTGCGCCGCAACAGCGAAAGCGGCATCGGTGTGTGGTATCTGGTATCGGTGACAGTGCTTTCTGCGGTGAATGCTCTGCTGCCGAGTCCTGCGCTGTCACTGGCGGTGACAGTCGGCTCTATGCTGACATTCTCGCTGCTTTTCTGCCGCGATCCGCTGCTGCGGCGCATCTATATCAATGGCATCTTTCTGGTGCTGATGCTGGCATCGGAGTGTATTCTGATGCTGTTCCTGATGTCCTTCCTGAATATGGACAAGGAGGCGCTGAATGCCCCCGGCATCAGCAGACTCATCGGCATTATCGGTACGAAGCTGCTGAGTTTCTGGTTCATTATGCTGATTGCGAATTTCAGCGAGAAAAAATATACCGAGATCAAGCGCAGCCACTGGTTGATGATGATTCTCACCCCGCTGATCAGCATTTTCATCCTGATGCTGATTTCGCAGCCCTTTTATACCACGCCGGAAAGCGGCCATGCAGCGCTGACAGCCTTTTTTGCAACGGCGGGGCTGCTGTATCTCAATTATACAACCTTCTCGCATATCGAATCCTACGCGAAGGAACTGCGTCTGGATGTGCTGGAGGAGGTTATTGAACGCGAGGAGAAAAACTATCGGCTGCTGGGCAGCGCCTATAACGAAATGCGCGCACTGCGGCACGATTTCCGCAATCAGATCAGCGTTGCCTATGACCTCATCAAGCACGGGGAAACCAAGGCGGCTGAGCGCTATCTGGATTCGCTCTCCGGCAAGATTGCCCGCTACAGCTATACCGGCAATCTGTTCATCGACTCCATGCTGAATATGAAGCAGCGCTATGCAGATCAGCAGAATATCGCCTTCCAGACGAAGGTTTCGCTGAGCCGCCGTACAGAGCTTGATCCGGTGGAGCTGTGCCGCATTCTGGGCAATGCACTGGATAATGCGCTGGAGGAGTGTGACCGCATGGAGGGCAGCCGCTTTGTGGAAGTTTCGCTCTCGCATACGGATGACAAGCTCGTCATAATCATCACAAATAGCTGTTCGCCTGACCACGACGAAAAATTCCGCTCCCGCAAGACCGACAAGAAGCATCACGGCATCGGGCTGATGAGCATTCAGAAATCGGTGGAACGGCTGGGCGGTCTGCTGCAATACGGCTTTGAAGGCGATGTGTTTACCATGACCATCGTACTGCGTGAGCCGCCGCAGAAAGGAGCTGCGTGAGATGATTCCGAAGCTCGCAAAAAAAACAGCACATTTCTTTGCGGAAAACCATTTTATCCGCGAGGAGGAACAGGAGGTCTACGCATACGGCGTAGAGCTGCTGTTTTCAGCGGTGACCAATTTTGCCCTTGCACTTGTCATCGGGCTTGTGATGCACACGCTGCTGCCCTGCGCGGTGTTCCTTGCGGTATTTGCCGTGCTGCGGCGCAATACCGGCGGCTATCATGCCAAAACGCATTTTGGCTGCAATGCAGTTCTGGCGGTTGTTCTGATCGCCTTTTCTTTCCTGTGCCGCTTTCTGCCGGATGCTGGGAAACTGATTGCTGCAATCACCGTTTTGCTCCTGAGCCCCGTGCCTGTTGCGCTGCTTGCACCGGCGGAGCATCCGAATAAACCGCTTGAACCGGAACTCAGAACGAAGCTTCACCGGAATGCCTGTATCATTCTGGCAGCGTGTGCAGCGGTGATGCTGCCCCTGTTCCGGCTGAGTCCGGATGTGGCTTTTTGGGGCGCAGGCGGGATGTCTGCGGCGGTGATTTCTATGGTCACAGAGACGTTTTTACAGCGAAAAAAAAGATAGTCAGATTCCGCTTCTGAGGCAAGGTCGTTTGCGCAGTTTTCCTGCTGTTCGCGCAAATACTATTGCAATCATCGGCAAAAACAAGTAGAATAATATGCGGGAAGGACAAGGGCAGACAGTGCACGGCTGAACCGGACTCCTTCCAGCCATTCGGTAAAGCGATAGGGGTCAGGATGCAGCACCAAACGCGGCTGTGACTGATTTAATTGTTGACAGGGGCAAAATCTTAGCGGACGTGAAAACGTTCATAAAGAGATGAAAGGAGAATTGAGATGAAGAATTTGAAGAAGGTTATCCTGAAATATGCTTCCTCTCTCGCCGCACTTGCACTGACCATCGGTGTAAGCACGAGCACTTCGGCTTGCTGGTACTTTTTTAATCAGCCGCAGGAACCTGAAGCGCTGAAAGCGTACGCAGAAGCGAAAAAGCACTAATATCCAATCAAACGTACTACAGCCTTACTACTGCGTCTTACTACAATCTGAATTATCAACGAAACAAACATGAATCATTCAATCTGATAAGCGTTCCGAAAAAACATCCTACATTCTGATTATATATCCCGATATCTATCATCCTAACATCACACTCTTGCATCATACTAACATTCTATCACAACCGAAACAAACATCAAAACTCCAGTATCATCACATATACAGCATCAAACCTTGAAAAAACTCGCGTTTGACATTTCTGTTTGTCAGGTGACGTCAGATAGACAGAGCATCTCCCCTATATGCTTTATTGTTTGCACAGGCTTATAAACCGCAGGCTGCTTGCCAGAAGCAGAATATATACGGCAACATCGTAATAAAAACAGAAACAGCAGCAAGGCGGCTCTGCCGCGCAGCGGGAAACCGCCTCCCCGGCAGACCACTGCTTGCAGCGCCAGCAAAAACTGCACCACAGCCGGGCTACAGTCATAACCGGCAGGCGGATGCGGCGTACAGCCAAAAGCCGAAAAAATCACTGCGGAAATTGGGAATGAAACAATGGCGGCACAATTTCGGTGCTGCCGCATACTGAAACGCAAAGCTGTTTTCCGGAGCGCATCCGGAAAACTTTGCCTTGCATGATGCAAAAAGTGAAGCGAATGTTTCTCTTTGCATGTTTGAAAACTGAATATTACCTGCAATTAACATGTCCTGAAAACAGTTCACGGATTTGCAGCAACGAATTCATACTTCGCAGATTTGATTGGGTGTGTACCCCTGCACACGGATTCGGCAAATCACACAAACGCACTCTTTAATGCAGCAAAAACCAAACACGAAACACAGAAAGGACATACTAGAATGAACCTGAGTATCTTGAAAAAAAGTATTCCGGCAGTCATGATGGCAGCAATCTGCGCAGCTTCGCTTTCTGCGGCTGCGGTTACTGCTTCCGCTGCTGACAATGAAGATGAGCAGACCTTTGCAACCGGTCTGCCTGCACCGACTGCCGAAGAAGCTGCGGCTATGAACGAGTTCTTTGGTGAGCCGGAGACGGCAGAGGATTCGGAGAATCCTACCGTTTTCAGACTGCCTACTTCGATTGACCTCAGCACGAATTCGTACTTCCCGGCAATTGTCAACCAGGACGGCATCGGTTCCTGCACTTCGTTTGCAACGACTTATTATCAGTTCTCTTATGAGGCTTACAAGGGCACAGATGTCGATCTGAAGAATCGTGACAATATTGGTCTTACGTATTCTCCGCTCTTTACCTATAACTTCTGCAACGGCGGCGAGGCTGGTCCGGATGTCGGTGTCAATCCGAGTAACTGCTTTAACGTTCTTGCAAACCAGGGCTGCCTGAAGCAGGATGTTTATCCGTATTGCCCTGCCGGCGAAACTTATGTCAACAAGAACAACATCAACCGTCAGTGGCCGACCGATACGGATGCTCTCCGTGAGGCTCTTGGCAAGAGAGTTGTTGATCAGGGCCAGATTATCACCAATACGAGTGATGATGCAGAACTTCTGAAGGCAAAGCTCTTTGGCGGCAACGGTGCAGACGGTCACGTTCTGACCTTTGCTACGCACTACTCTTCTCTCCGCTACAAGAAGTGGTATAATCCGGACACCCAGCAGGATGAAGATGTCGCTTATGTATGCGATGGCTTGCAGGGCGGTCACATGATGACAATTGTCGGCTACAATGACAATGTCTGGATTGACATTAACGGCAATGACATTCGTGAGCCTGAGGAGTACGGTGCATTCAAGGTCGCAAACTCTCACGGTGCATACAACCACAACAACGGATACATCTGGGTTTCCTACGATGCAATGAACAAGGTTTCCAAGGTTTCGGGTGCAGCAGAAAGCGCATCCCGTGTTCCGGTCTTCCAGTTCTATAACAACAATTACAATACGCTTTACTGGATTACGGTTGGTGACGTTGAGAACTACTATGTCGGTGAAGCAATCGTCGATACCGACAAGCGTGATACTCTTTCTGTCAAGGCAGCAAGAAGCGCGCAGAGCGGCTATGTCACAACTGAGAGAAAGGTTTACAACAGATCCTACAACAGCCACCTCTTCTCTTTTGACGGCCCGATTGTCTTTGCTTATGACGATCTCTCTGATCCGATTGAGGATTATCTGACCGGCTACAACTTCGGTGTTGACATTGATGGTACGATCAATGATGCTTCCTTCCGCATCCTTGACAGCAAGGGCAATGTCGTGAAGGACTTCGGCACTGTGACCACCGATGCAGCAGTGAAGCCGATCAACCTCAAGATGGGCGACCTCAACTACGACGGCGCACTGAATGAGGCAGATAACACCATCTACGAGGCAGAAGATTTCTCTGATCTCCAGGAAGTTCTTGCACAGAACTACAACTACAACAACCACAACAACCACAACTACAATCTCCCGAACGGCGAAGTGACCTGCATCTACAATGTCGAAGGCGATCAGGTGACTGTTACCGTGATTAACGCAAGCTCTGAGAAGACGCTCAGCAACTGGGCACTCCGTGCAGATAACTTCTACGGCACGCCTTCCGATTTCTGGGGCGCAGATTTCATTGACGGTGTGATCTACAGCAAGGATTACAACTCTGTTCTCCTTCCGAACGAGTCCACCACCTTCGGCTACAAGATCAGCAACTACACCGGTGATCAGCCGGAGTTCACGCTGGTTTCCAGTGTTGTGGAACTCACTGACGAGGATGTCGCAGTTACCGTTGAGTACAACGGCTGGAACGCAACCAGCGGTATGTACACCATCACCATCTCCAATGTCGGTGATGAGGCAATCAACGGCTGGTCCATCAGCTTCTCCGCTGACGGTCTGACCATCAACAGCGCTTGGGGTGCAGTGAACAGCTATTCCCTTGAGGATGGTGTTTACACCCTGAACTGCGCAAACTACAACGGCAACAACGTCATCGGTGTTGGTTCGTCTGTGGTGATCTACCTCAGCGTCAGCACGGACGGTACGCCGGTGATTGACAACATCGTTGTCAATGCAACCTCTACCATCGAGTAATCAACAAATCAACTGATTTGCGAATGATCTTCTGACAACTAACTACTCCATCCAAACTCTTTGGAACCAACCCATAAAGTATCCCGCATGGCTGCCCTGCCGCGCGGGATACGCCTCTATCCGGACATAACAAAGGTATCGCTGCGCGATGATTA
>DGVV01000010.1 GCA_002395085.1 Ruminococcus sp. UBA4275
ACACTCCGCGGTGAGTTTGCAAGCAAACTCACCCATACCCCGCCAAAGGGATACTATCCCTTTGGAATCCCATTTATGTGAAATATAGCAAATACGTTCTTTTTCATATTGTTCCAAAAAAGGGATTCTTAAGGGCTAGTAGCCCTTAAGCGGGAGTTTGAGGTGAATTTGCCTGCAAATTCATGCGAAGCGAGCGGCACCCTCAATATAAATCCGTCGGAGACACTTTATCTACAGACTGAAACGGAGAACCGTGTCTGCGGTTCTCCGTTTCAGTTTACAGTTAAAATGTCTCCGGCGGTCACAGGGATTGCGCGGCTGTTTCTGCGTCGATCAGCATTCTGGCACGGTTATAGGCGTTGATGGGTGATCCGCTTGCGTCCACATCAATGCTGACGATCATGCCGCCGGCATTGCGGGCAACTGCGGAATAAATCCCGCGCCCCGCAATGTGATTTGCCATACAGCCAAAGGGCTGCACCGCAAGCACCTTATGCGGCGCACAGTGCCGGATATATCCCACGCATTCCGCACCGATCAGCCAGCCGTCTCCGACCACATCCGCAAAGCTCACAATACCTTCCGCCTCCCGCTTGAGCTGCGGCAGCGGCGGGAGACTGAAACAACCCACGCGCTGAATCTCCGCAATCATGCGCCGCTGAAGCCAGCCGATGACGCTGCCTGCGGTGCGGTACAGCATCCGTTCCGCGGGATTGATCCGCCGCAAATGGGCATCAATGAAATACAGCACATACCACGAAAGTCCGTTTGTATAGCTTTCGCAGCCGGTATGTTCCAGATAATCCACCATATCCCAGTTGCCGATGGCACAGTATTTCGTGAAGAGATCGCCCACCAGCCCGATGCGCTGACGCTGCTCCTGCTGCCGCGGAATGCGGTCAAAGTCCTCTGCGATCTGCCGGAAATAACGCAGCATCGCAGGAAATGTGAGATTCCGGAAGCAGCGGAGATCCGCGCCGAGGATGCCGTACCAGCGATCACGCAGGGCATTTGTCTCGCCGGAATGCAGCTCATAGGGGCGGATCTGCTGCGTGAGAATCAGCAGAATATCGCCGTAAAACATGGAGAACAGCGCCCGCCACGCCATCTGCGGCGTAATGGGGAGCTGATGTGCGTCATCAATGTGCTTGAAGTTCATCGTCAGCACCTTGACCTCATCCATGCCCGCCGCGTGAACCGCCTTGCGCAGCAGCACCGTATAGCTCGAACCGCGGCAGAGATCCCCGACGGAAGGCATCAGCAGCTTGGTGTGCGGCAGATCAAATTTGCCGCTTTGCAGCGCTGCAAGCATCTGCCCCACATTCAGGATGCAGGGGTAGCACATATCATTGTGGACATAGCGCAGACCAAGCTCCGTGATGCCGCGGCGGTTTGCCAGCACAACGGGGCGGTATCGCCGCGACTGAAACGCATATTTCATCAGCGGGAAATGGACATCCAGCATCGCGGGGATCAGCAAAGTCTCCTGTTTCATGGGGCTATCCTCCTTTCGCAGCGTTCTGTTTGCTGATTTTATTGTAGCATACGGCAATGCAAAAGTCAACGCTGCGCGCCGGATTGTGAGCAAACTGTCACTGCACTGTAACAGAATGCGGCAAACCCCGCTGCCGGAAAACCGGTAACGGGGTCTGCGGAAATTGGGAGAATGAAAGCGATTATTGCTGCAATATTATCTGATCGTGATATACATCATTTCGGAATCATTTTTATTTCCGTTCAGAAGGCAGTTTACGTAAGCATTGGTCACCTTGACCCATCTGTTGGCGCAGGTGGTTTTGGCATCATGATTAACAATATAGTACTCAATTCTGCCCCAGCGGTTCGGGTACTTCTTCCTGTAGTTCACATACTCCAGAATGACCTGTGCATCCAGCATCGTCACATTTTTGTCGAAGGGAGATGTGACCGCAGCCACCCAGCACTGCTCGTAAGAATAGCCGTAATTGAGCGGATTCAGACCGGAAAGATACAGCGATGCGATGTCCATTGCAGCCATTGCATCGTCAGCCGTGATAGAACCGTCCAGATCGACATCACCGCACTGATACACCTTACCGCCGGCAAACTTGCCGGTTTCCTTATAATAGCCTCCCATTTCGTAAATACCGTTGCCCTTATGGCGTCCAATGATTTCGCTTCTGCCATAGCGGTCATCATAGGGTCTGTAAGCAACCGAAGCAGGCGCGCACTTTTCGACAATGATCGTACCAACCGGCGGATAATAAACTGCCGAAGCATTCAGTGCCGCCATCGAACTGACTGCCATTGCTGCCGCGCAGACTGCTGCTGCAAACTTCTTCATCATCTTCATAACAGATATACTCCTTTCTGTCTGTAAAACGGAATGTTTTACGAAAACATTATAGCATAAATTATGTCGAAAATCTATTCACAAATCGTACAAAACAGAAGTATTTAATTCAATTATTGGCTGCGAATTTAACAGTACAACCAAAACGCATTCATTTTTTCATGTCGAATCCCGACATATTCCCCGCCGCTTCGTAAAATTTGAAACAAAAACGCAATATTTGATAACCGGGCCTGCACGGGCGAAGACGGACTGTTCTCTGCCCATCTCCGCAAGCAGCAGAAGAAATCTGCCCGCGGGAATTGCTTTTTTACATATTATGTGCTATAATAGAACAGCGTCCAATTCACGCGATCACTACAACGGAGTAACAAATCTATGAAACAAAACAAACCCGCCAAAAAAAGGCGGCACAGCAGTTCCTTCCGGCTCATCAGCGCCGGATTTTTCGCGATCATCCTGCTGGGTGCGCTGCTGCTCATGCTGCCGGTTTCCTCGCAGTCCCGCAGCTTCACGCCGTTCGCGGATACGCTCTTTACCGCGATCTCTGCAACCTGCGTGACTGGTCTCATCGTGCGCGATACCGCCACGCACTGGTCACTGTTCGGGCAAATCGTCATCCTGATGCTGATCCAGATCGGCGGCATGGGTGTCATCACAATCGGGCTTGCCCTGATGCGCCTTTCCGGCAAAAAAATCAAGCTCTCCATGCGCAGTATGATGCAGGATTCGATCTCAGCGCCGCAGGTCGGCGGTATTCTGCATCTGACCGGCTTCATCCTCAAGACCTCCGCCGCGATTGAACTGACCGGCGCAGTTTTGCTGAGTCCTGTTTTCATCCGTGATTTCGGCGTTGCGCGCGGTCTGTGGTATTCGCTGTTCCATTCGGTGTCGGCATTCTGCAATGCAGGCTTCGACCTCATGGGCATCCGCGAACCCTTTTCCTCGCTCACCAGTTACGGCAGCAATGTCTGGGTCAATACCGTTATCATGCTGCTGATCATCACAGGCGGCATCGGCTTCCTCACATGGGATGACGTCAAGCAGCACCGGCATCACCTGAAAAAATACCGGCTGCAAAGCAAGATCGTGCTGCTGACCTCTGCGCTGCTGATCTTCGTGCCTGCGCTCTTTTTCTTCTTCTCGGAATATGCAGGCGAGCCGCTGTGTGAACGCATTCTGCATTCGCTGTTCCAGTCGGTGACGGCGCGAACCGCGGGCTTCAACAATGCCGATCTCGCACAGATGCATGAATCCGGCAGCATGGTCATGATCGTGCTGATGCTGATTGGCGGCTGTTCCGGTTCAACTGCTGGCGGCATGAAGACCTCCACCCTCGCGGTGCTGTTCCTTGCGGCAATGAGCGTTTACCGCCGTAAAAACGATGTGGTCTGCTTCCAGCGCCGCATTCCGGAGGACGCCGTCCGCAGCGCCGGTTCGATCCTCTTTATGTACACCGCGCTCTTTCTTTCGACCGGTATTGCCATCAGCATGATTGAATCGCTGCCGCTTGTCACCTGTCTCTTTGAGACCGGTTCTGCGCTCGGTACGGCGGGTCTCACGCTTGGCATCACATCCGGTCTGACCCACATCTCACGCATCATCCTGATGATCTTGATGTTCATGGGCAGAGTCGGCGGCCTCACGCTGATTTATGCTGCATTGCCATCGGGCATCGAAAATGCAAAAATGCCTCTCGAAAAAGTAACAGTCGGATAAGGAGATCTTACTATGAAATCTGTACTCATCATCGGTGTCGGACAGTTCGGCAGTCACATTGCACGCCGCATGAACCGGATGCACTGTGAAGTCATGGCGGTTGATGTCAACGAAGACCGCATCAACGCGATTCTGCCGGATGTCACCAATGCACAAATCGGTGACAGCACCAACGCAGACTTTATGCATTCCCTCGGCATTCCGGATTACGATGTCTGCATCGTCACGATCAGCGGCAATTTCCAGAATTCGCTGGAAACCACCGCGCTGCTGAAAGAACTTGGCGCAGTCCGCGTCATTGCCCGCGCACAGAACGATGTGCAGGAGAAATTCCTCCTGCGCAACGGCGCAGATGAAACGGTCTATCCGGAGAAGCAAATGGCAATCCGGCTTGCAACCAAAGCCGCCTCTGACAGCATTCTCGATTACATTCAGATGGACAAGAAGGTCTCAATTTATGAGATGCGTGTGCCGGAAGAATGGGACGGCAAGGCGATTTCCTCGCTGGACATCCGCCGGAAATATCAGCTCAATATCATCGCTGTGCGCAGCAATGATGAACTGACCGTTCCGATGCCTGATACCGTGCTGCATGACAGCGACGATGTGCTGGTCATCGGCAGCCTCAAAGACATCCAGAAGTGCTTCCGGATCTGAACAGCAAAACGAAGGGTCTGCCGCAAGTGGGCAGACCCTTCAGGCTGTCGAAAAAGGTATCGCTGCGCGATGATTATAATGGGGCGCT
>DGVV01000158.1 GCA_002395085.1 Ruminococcus sp. UBA4275
ACACTTTATCTACAGACTGGGGCGGCACTGCCGCCTTAAACTATACTATAATGAAAAATGCAGGGGAAATGCAAATTCATGCGCGGCTTGTAAAATGACTGCGCCGCCACTGATCAGGGGATGTTCCGGTATGCTGTTTGAATTGCCGTGAAAAATGCTCCGGACTTGCATAGCCGCAGCGCACGGCAATTTCCTCAGCGTTGAGGGCGGTGCTTTGCAGCAGATTCTTAGCGGCTTCAATGCGGCTGTGAATGACATCCTGCGTCATGGAAGTGTGGAATGCTTCCTTGTAAATGCGGTGGAAATACGACACGCTGATGTGCAGCGACCGTGCGAGTTCTTCGGCGTGCCAGTCTTTCTGCGGCTGCGCACCGATCTGCTGCCGGATGGTGACAAGTTCTCCGAAATAGGGCAGCGGTTTTTTCGGGAGCAGCGGAATGACGGAGAAATCCGTCAGCATGGCGGTCATCAGGGAATTGATCACTGCATCGCGGTTGAAGCCGCGGAAAAAGGCGCTGCAAATCAGCGTAAAATACTGTTCCGGATGCGCCCATTCCGGAATCACGATGGGTTCATTCAGCGGCAGACCAAACGAACTGATGACTTTCGGTTCACTTGCAAACTGAATCCAGTCGTCGGTATACGGGGCATCGTCCGCAGCATAAAACTGCGGCGCATCGGGCGCGTACAAAACAAAGGTGTTCGGCGGATACGAAATGATCTCGCTGCCGTCGCTGCCGTCGCTGACGCAGCGCATTCTGCATTTGGTGCGCACCAGCAGCGCAAGATAATGCGGATAGCCTTCCCGCCGGTCAATGGTGAAATCCGGTTCATGGTCATAGCCGATTCCCATGCATAAAATCTGAAACATTCTGCTCACCTCATGATTGATCAAGACTGCCCGCCGGACAGAACGAAAATGCATTGTCTGCTGCGGAACAGTGTAAGAAAGTTCAAGTTGTATTCATTATATATCATTCTCTTTTTGCTGTCAAGAAGTTATAATGAAAGCAGCAGCATCCCGCAGGGAAATGAGACAATTTATCATAAATCTGCAAGGATCTGTTCTTGAGAATCCCGTGTATCGGGGGTATAATAAAAAAGATGAAAGCAACGCATTTCGCATGACATGACAAGGGGGATTATTATGAAAAACATGAAGATTGCAGCCATGCTGCTTGCGGCGATTCTTGCGGGCGCATCCGCACCGCAGATGCCGGCAGTTCACACTGTGCAGACGACAGTTTATGCGGCACAGCAGACTGCTGCTGCGAATCCGCTGATCAGCCGCGGTGTGCCGGCATATTCCGGCGGCGGCACGGCATCGCACGGCAATGACGACGCTTATTGGACGGCATGGCAGTCTGCCGCGCCGGATTATCTCGCGTATGACCTTTCCGGCGTGCCGCAGTCACAGCGGCAGAAGGTTCTCGCAGTGTGGTATAATGACAGCACCTACGACAATATCGGTGCTTATGTCAGCAAGGGCGAAGAACCGGTTGACTATGTGATTGAGGTCAACAAGGCGGCTGGCGGCAGCTATCCGGATGACGGCTGGACCGTTGCGGAAACAGTCTCCGGAAACGGTCTCAGCACGCGGCAGCATCTCATTGACATGGCAGGCTGCAACTGGATCCGCATTCGTGTAACAAAGGCGGAAGGCGGCAAGGTCAAGTTCAATTTCGATGTTCATGATGCCTCGCAGGGTGTGAATGATTCGTGGATTTTCTTCGGAGATTCGATCACGGCGGGCGGCATGGGCAATAGCTGGGGTACAAGCTTTGCGGCGTATGTGCATCAGATGGATGCGCGCTTTCTGCCGGTCGCACAGAACGGCGGCATCGGCGGCATTTCGAGTCCGCACGGCAAGGCTGCCATTGACGGCTGGCTGAAGGGCAGCCCCGTGAAATACGTCAGCATTGCATACGGCACGAATGATTGCTGGGGCAATCCGAACAACGCAGATGCGTACTATTCCAACACCAAGTACATGATTGATGCGGTGCTGAAACTCGGCAAAGTGCCGGTTCTGCCGACGATTCCTTCCTCGACAAACAGCGATGTCGGCGGAAATGTCGGCTACTACAACGCGAAGGTGCGGCAGCTTTATTCGGAGTACGGCGACAAGCTTGTTCACGGTCCGGATTTTGAGGCGTATTTCAAGGCGCATCCGGAGCATCTCAGCGCGGACGGCGTGCATCCGAGTTCGGACGGCTACGAAGCCATGCGCAAGCTGTGGGCGGAGACCATGATCGAGAATGTCTACAGCAAGCTCCCCGAACAGACCGTTTCCCTCGCAGGCGATGTCAACGGAGACGGCACGGTCAGTGTTGCGGATGCCGTGATGCTGCAAAAGTATCTGCTGACGACAGGCGATCTCGATGCGGAACAGGCAGTACGCGCCGATCTCGACGGCAGCAGCTCTCTGAATGCGATTGACCTGACGCTGCTGAAGCAAATGCTGATGAAATCCGCAGCGCAGGGCGGCGGCGATGATCCCGATCCAAATCCCGATCAGTTTTCGCAGGTTTATGAGGCGGAGGATGCGGCACTTGCCGGCAGCAACAGCGCCGGCGCAGATGCGGCAGCATCCGGCGGAAAAGCGGTCGGCAATTTTGCAGATGATCCCGATACCGTCACGTTTACGGTTGATGTTCCCGCCGACGGCATCTACAAGCTGATTCTGACCGCGAAGGGTCTGGGCGGCAGCAAGACGAACAATGTCTACGCAGACGGCGAATCGGTCGGCACATTTGTCAGCGACAGCGAATCTTATAATGATGCGGTTCTCAAAGGCGTGATGCTGACCGCAGGCAGGCATCAGATCAGGATTACGAAGTCGTGGGGGTGGATTATGCTGGATAAGCTTACTGTGGAAACCGATGCCGGCATCTCCAATGATGTTTATAATGTTTCTGATCAGCTCATCAATCCCCATGCAGATGCCGCTGCAAAACAGCTTTTCTCCTATCTCTGCGATTCCTACGGAAAAAATACCCTTGCAGGGCAGGTCTGCGATTACGGTCTGGAGGGTGCAGAATTCAAGGCGATCCATGATGTGACCGGCAAATATCCTGCAATCTGCGGTCTGGATTTCATGGACTATGCCCCCGCCCGTGCAGCCCGCGGCGCAAAGGGATTCTCTACAGATACCGCACTGAAGGTGCATCAGGCGGGCGGCATCGTGACCTTCTGCTGGCACTGGAATGCCCCCGACAAATACCTCAAAGACGGCAATGACGCAAACGGTAATCCGCGCTGGTGGCAGGGCTTCTCCACCTCGAATGTCACCTTTGACATTGATGCGGTGATGAACGGCAGGGATACGGAAGGCAAAGCACTGCTGGATGCGGACATCGCTGCGATTGCAAAGCAGATCAACATTCTGCGCGATGCCGGTGTGCCGATTCTCTGGAGACCGCTGCACGAAGCATCCGGCGGATGGTTCTGGTGGGGCGCAAAGGGCGCTGCTCCCTATAAACAGCTCTGGAAATATCTCTACGACCAGCTCACAAACAAATACGGATGCAGCAATCTGATCTGGGTGTGGAACGGTCAGGCAGCAGACTGGTATCCGGGCGATGAATATGTGGATGTGATCGGTGAGGACATCTATGCCGGTGAACGTGTCTACAGCGCACAGAACGCGAAATTCGCGGAGCTGCTGGAATATCCTTCTGTCAACAAGATTACGGCGCTGACCGAGAACGGCACGGTGTTTGATATTGACAGCGTGATTGCATCGAATGCGCGCTGGGCATGGTTCGGCACATGGTGCGGCGATTTTGTCACAAACGGCAGCGGCTATTCCGAACGCTATACGGAGAAAGCAATTCTCCAAAAGGCGTATGACAGCGAGTATGTCATCACGCTGGATGAGCTTCCGAAATGGAATTGATTCTGCCCTCTCTGCACGACTCTCTCAGCCCCCTTTTAGAGAGAGTCGTGCTTTTTTATGATCCGGACAGCAAAGCATACAGTCTGCTGTATGAACCGGTTGACAAATTCAGCAAACTGTGCTATAATGAGGAAAACGCAGCCCGCGTTTTTGTGAATAAGAAGGAGGATACCACTATGGGTTTATTCGATCAGTTTACCGCTTCTGTCTCCAAGACTGCAAAGCAGGTCTCCGGCAGCGCAAAGGTGCTTGCTGACAAGAACCGCATCCGCAGAGATCTGGCTGCAATGGAAAATGAACTGCGCAACCGTTTCCGCGACATCGGTGAGAAGTTCTATCAGGAAACGCGCGAGAATCCCGATCCTGCATATCAGGAGCTGTTTGATGCCATCAGTGAGCTTCAGAATAACCTTGTCATGAAGCAGCATGAGCTGGAGTCCCTCGACGGTATGGTCACCTGCACCGAGTGCGGCAGAGCTATGGCGAAGGATGCCAAATTCTGCCCGAACTGCGGTGCAACGGCTCCGGTTTATGAGCCGCCTGTCATGCATCCGGAGAATGCAGCATCGGTCTGTCCTGTCTGCGGCGCATCGCTTGCACCGGATGCGATGTTCTGTGCATCCTGCGGCAATAAGATTGAGCATACGCCGGTTGTTCCGGCAGCACCTGTTCCGCCCCGCTGCCCGAACTGCAATACGGAGCTTGCTTCGGATGCGCTTTTCTGCCCGAACTGCGGTACTGCAATTCCGGGTCTGAAGTAAGCATCTATGCCGATTCGTGATACCGCCGCCCTTCTGGTTTGCGCAGGCAATGCCTCCAGAATGGGCGGCATTCAGAAAATTTTGCATCCGCTCGGTGAATCCAGTGTACTGATCCATGCGCTCCGCAGCTTTTGCCGATGCGAAAGTATTGCGGAGCTTGTTGTTGTCTGCCGGGCGCAGGATATTCCGGATTTCCGCAGCCTGATTGCGGAGGCGGAGCTTCCGATGCCGGTGCAGATTGCAGCAGGCGGCGAGACCCGTCAGCAGAGTGTGCGGAACGGTTTTGCGGAGATCTCTGCGGCGTGCAGTTATGTCGCCATCCATGACGGCGCACGCCCGCTGATTCTGCCCGCTGACATTGAACGAGTCATCGCGCAGGCACATGAATGCGGCGCGGCAACGCTCGGTGTGCCGGTCAAGGATACCGTGAAGATTGTGCGCGATGGGATCATCACCGAAACACCTGTGCGCGCCTTGCTCTGGAATACCCAGACCCCGCAGGTCTTTCGCCGTTCGCTCTATGAGCAGGCGGTGCAGCTTGCCGCAGCGCAGGGGAAAGATTATACGGATGACTGCCAGCTTGTGGAGGCGCTCGGTGTGCCGGTTCACATGACGCAGGGCGATTATTCCAACATCAAACTCACTACACCGGAGGATTTTGCCGTTGCTGAGGCGCTTCTCCGGAATCGAAACGGAGGTAACTGATATGCCCGGTTTCCGCATTGGTCATGGTTATGACGTTCACCGTCTGACGGAGGGGCGCAAGCTGATTATCGGCGGTGTGGAGATTCCGCATACGCTTGGTCTGGACGGTCATTCTGATGCAGATGTCCTGACGCACGCGGTTATGGATGCGCTGCTTGGTGCGCTTGCACTTGGAGACATCGGACAGCATTTCCCCGATACTGATTCGCGCTATGCCGGTGCGGACAGCCTGAAGCTGCTTCGCCATGTGTATGCGCTCATCGAGCAGAAGGGCTATATGCTTGGCAATCTCGATGCGACGATTCTTGCGCAGAAGCCGAAGCTCGCGCCGCATATCCCGCAGATGCGCAAGAATCTTGCAGAGGTGATTGGCTGCAGCCTCGATCAGATCAGCATTAAGGCGACGACTGAGGAAAAGCTCGGATTTACCGGTCATGAGGAGGGCATTGCCGCGCACTGTGTCGCGCTGCTGGAGAAGCGTCCTTCTGCCTTCAACCGCCGTCCGTCGGGCAGGGTCATCCCGCTGTAACGGCTGCTGCTCTGCGGAATGCAGCATCGCTTCGCGATGATTTGTAATGGGGCAGAGTCCCATTCTAAATCCGTCGGGAGACACCTTATATACAAAAAAGAGCGGAGAACCGTTTGTACGGCTCTCCGCTCAGGCTGTAGATAAAGTGTCTCCGGCGGATTGATAATGAGGGCTCCGCCCTCAAACTCCCGCTTAAGGGTCACTGACCCTTAAGAATCC
>DGVV01000079.1 GCA_002395085.1 Ruminococcus sp. UBA4275
AACGCATTTACATTACTTTTCTTATAGGGGCGCCCTGCGGGGACTCTTTGCATACTGCGGGATTTTTGCTCGTTGTGGCGAGCGGCCAGAGGCTCTGCCTCTGAACTCCGCAAACTTTTGAAAAAGTTTGATCAAAACATTTATTTCGGCTTCGCCGTGCATTTCTTAAGTTGCTGACGCTGTTCAGGGAGCCGGCAGCCCCGCTAAGCAATATCAATGCGGACTGTGTATATTTCCACTTGATTTCTCCGGCATTCTGTGCTATAATCTTATCAGATAAAACAAATTCAAAATAAAAGGAGATTGGGATGATGCAGGGACTTGCCGAAAAAATCAGAACATTTATAGAAAAGCCGCAGAATATCGCTGAAATTGCCGTGGATATTCTTTGCCTTGCAGCTTCCTACGGGCTGCTGTTTCTGCTGCCGCAAAAAGCAAATATCCTGTTCTGGATACTTTTTGGACTGGCAGCGTTTCTGTTCTGTATCGGCTTTTTCCGGATTGGATCCGTGCTGGAAAGCGCTAAATCAAAAAAGGCCGTAACAATATCAGGCTGCCTGCTCGTGCTGTGCGGAATTATTCTGAACAGCACCGGTATCATCGCAATCTGGAAAGCGCATGGAAGTGAGCGGAGTATTGCCGCTGCGATCCTGCTTCTGATTGAAGCAATCGTCATGTATTCTGTCCCAGCCAGTCATGCAGAATCGCCGCGTTCGCAGTGGATCATGTCGCTTGTTTTCAGAGCCGCCGCAGTTCTGCTGATTATCGGCGCAGTCATCTGCATGATCGCGGATTCTTTTTCAGGCACAGCCATAGCGGCAGGCTTACTGTTGCTCATAGAAGGAATTGTATTCTGGGCAATGGGCAGCGGAAACAATCCGTTCCATTCAGCTTCCTCACCAATCCGTGCCGTTCCCGGCATGAAAAAAACAGTTCAGGAGCTTTGCGATGCGCTTGGCAATACGGAAACGCAGCTCGGATTTCCGTGGCTCGGAAAGATACGGACGGTCAAGGATGACACGATTATTTACGGCCCGTCAGAAGAAGGTGTTTTCGTTTACGGCTATTATCACTTCGGAAGATTCTATGTCACATTCAGCAAAGACACCTCATTATTAGAAGCAAAAGAAGCCGAAGCACACCGCATCACCGAAATTCCTGACAAAAAAGGCATATACCTCGGAGCAGAGTCACTCCCGGAAGCATATGCCGGTATGATCACACGGTATCTGGAAAACGGAAATCCGATCTGGACGCCAACGCCCAAAAAGCCAAAGAAAAAGCAATCAGGGAGGCTGCGTTTATGAATAACAGAAAATGCCCGTCCTGCGGCGCCGAAATGGAGCTTTCGCTCTCGAATAAATGCCTGATTTGTCCTTTCTGTGGAATCTTGACGACTTAAATGATTGCCGTTTTGGATTCTATGCGCTATTGTCTGAACAGCCTGAAAACCGCAGAGCGCGTTTCTCAATACATCCGGACTGCGCTCCTTACCGATGAAGATGTCGCATCTGAGGGCATCAATCAGAACCGGATTGACAAGATCATGCCGAAGATCGCGGGACTGATTGAGCCCGGTGAACGTATCATTGTCTACGGCGATAACGGTATTTTTTCCAAAGGCAAAGAGTTTTTTGTCATTACGGATAAACGCAGCATTTTTGTGAACGGCAAAAAACCGGTTCCATTCTGCACCGTGAGATCAACGCCGTGCGTCTTGATCCGAACGGCGGATATCCGCGCTGGAAGCTCAACAATCAGGACAGTTTTGCAGTCACGGCCATAGGCAATAAATACCGGCTTCAGGGCGCGATTGCCGCTTTGATCTGTATTTTTGCAGCTGAGCAGCACGGCGGCAGGGAGAAAATCAAACTGCTGTAAATATGCTGAAAAAAACTGCCTGCGAAGGAACTCCGCAGGCAGTCCGATTGAATGTTTACTGAAATTCGTAGCTTTCGATCGTCCAGTTGATTCCGTCAAATACAAAGTGTGCAACACCGCGTCCGTCGATCTGGTTGGCATCTTTGGTTGTTGCCGTAAAAGAGGTATCTGTCTGATCGGTGATCGTGACACCGCTGCCGGTCTCAAAGCTCTGATAGCCGTGTGCATCGGATGTCAGAATATAGCTTGAACCGTCCGGCTCGCTGACACGGAAGCTCTCATTCAGAATACCCTTCCAGCGTGTATATTCCGCACCGGTTACCGTTTCCTCCAGCAATCTCTCAAAGGCAGCCTTGCCGAGACTGTTGATCGCAAAGCGTTCATCTGTCACCAGTGTATAGGTCTGACCGTCAGCGGTCATGGTTTCATTTGCATTGGTCGCAAGATCCACGGCACTGCCGGACAGGCTCTTCATCAGGAATGTCAGATTGTTCATCTTTTCGGCAGCAACATCCTCAAGGCTGATGCGGATAAAATGCATCCCGCCGTCCTGACCGGAGCTGATCTGATTGACCGGCTGCTTGTCGCACGCAAACGAAATCCACGCGGTACTGTCAGCATCGCAGAGCGAATACCAGTAGCTCTTTGAGCCGTCCGGATGCTCCTCCGTGTCGATGCGCACTTTGCCGGAGCGCGTTCCGCCGGCTGCATACCGCATGATCGCCGTGCCGTCTTTCCGGACAGTCAGCGAATGGTTCCGCGTACCGAAGGTTCCGGGCATTTCCCATTCACCGACGAGATCGTCCGCGGAATACGGGCATTCTGCTTTCGGTGCAGCTGTCGTCTGTGCTGCGGTCTGCGCCGCAGTTGTATGTTTGGAATCGGTCTGTGCGGCGGCGGAAGCATCGGTTTGTGCGGCGGCAGCTGCCGTTTCGGTGACGGCTGCCGTTGTTTCCGAAGATGTTGTCTCGGCTGCAATGGATGTTGCCGTGTTATCCGCCAGACTCACATTGATATTCACCGGATCCGATCCGCAGGCGGTCAGGCAGAGGCTCATCAGAGCAGCGATCATTGTAATCATTTGCTTTTTCATATTCTTCATTCTCCTTTGTGGTTCATTCAACTTCTGTTGACGGTCTTATTATACTACATTTCGGATGCCATGTATGTATAATTACAAATTTGTAATCAAATTATTTTCGGAGTATCTGCTCGATCAGATTTGGTTTCGCATCTGCTATCCCTTCCGGCACAGCCGGCAGCGTAAAGGTGAACGCAGTACCCTTGCCCTCTTCGCTCTGGGCGCCGATGGTGCCGCCGTGCGATTCTACGATAAATTTGCAGATAAACAATCCGAGCCCCGTGCCGGTTTCGGCGTGTTTGCCTTTATAGTATCGCTCCCAGATATGGGGCAGATCCTCCGGCGAAATCCCGCAGCCGGTATCTTTGACCGTAACCGTTACCGTTTCATCGTCCGCTTCTGCCTTGATGAGCACGGTTCCGTCTTTGGTATGCTTCAGCGCATTCGAGATCAGATTGACAAATACGCGCTGCAATCGGGTGCTGTCCGCATTGACCTTCGGCAGGTCAATCGGGATGCGGAGAATCAGGCGGTTATTATTCTTGTTCAGCACCGCAAAATAAGTCTCAACCGTTTTGCGCACAAGGCTGTCCAGATCACAGGGGGCTTTTTCCAGTACCATTCTGCCCTCCTCAATGCGCGTCGCATCCAGAATCTGCGTCACCATAAGTGCCATGCGGTTTGCCTCAGAGGAAATGCGCCGCAGCTTATTCTGAACGGTTGTCCTGTCGCCGCCGTGCATGAGGTCAAGCTCTGCGTCCTGTGCATAGCCGGACATGGCGGCAAGCGGTGTTTTCAGCTCATGCGATGCATCCGAAAGAAACGTCGTTTTCATTTCATTGACCTGCACAAGCATATCATGCTCGGAAACGACCGGATCTGCGATTTTTTTGGAAAGCGCCGCAGAGATCACGAGAAAAACTGCAAATACGCAGAGAACCGCTGCGATCATCACAGACACATACTTCCGGAACATACTGTCCAGACTGTCAAGCAGTGCATTCGTCTGCTCGTCTGCACATTCTCTGATTGGCTCCATCCAGCTGTTGACATTCTGCATGAGCACCCCGAAGCAGAGGTTGTCGCCGGTATAATTGCAGAGGTTATCCCATGCAATCACATAGCCTGCACCGTCTTTTGAATAGGAACCGCGCTGTTGCTCCATGCAGACATTCAGCCACCCGAAAAAATCAGTCTGGCTGCCGTAGTATTCCGGTAATTCTGCTGCTTCCTGATCGAACACGGTGATCGCATCCTGCATGATGAGGTCTGCATTGTCAGCCATACCAAGCTCATAGCTGTGCAGCGCTTCGCCGTCATACAGAAAGAACACATCGGCATTGCTGAAATAATTGACCGCCTGATACTGCAAATTTTCGCGGCGGTCTTTCGCACTCATACCGTCCTGATACAGCAAAAGTGCCATTTCCCTGCCGAAATCGCGCAGATATTGCTGCTGTGAAGACAAAAACTGCTGATAATATGCATCAGAAACAAGCGAAACGGTCTGCCCGGCAAGTTCGCCGGAATACAGATTGACATTCACCGATGCCTGCTGATAGATCATATTGAAAATAGCTGTGCAGATGCCCAGCACGGCAATCAGGCACGAGATCAGGGCAATCAAAAGCGTTCTGCGCAGAGAACGGCTTTTAGATGTATGATTCTCCAAGAATCTCACTCCTTTCACGGACTGTACGTCTATTATACCATATTTTTACCGAAAATCAAACAGGATTACGATTTTGTAATCGCGGAGGTTGCTATGGCACATATTTTGCTTGTAGAGGATGATTCCGATATCATGCGAATCAATCAGAACTTTCTGGAAAAAGAGGGTTATACCGTACATTGTGCGGATTCCGTTCAGCAGGCGGCATTTCTGCTGGAGGAATGCGCGCCGGATCTTGTCCTGCTCGATGTGATGCTGCCGGACGGCGACGGCATGGATTTCTGCAAAATCCTGCGGCAAAAGACACAGGCACCGGTCATATTCCTGACTGCGCGTGACGAAAATGATGACGTCATCAAAGGATTCCGCAGCGGCGGCGATGACTATATCACCAAGCCCTATGATCTGAATGTACTGAAAGCGCGCATTGAGGCACAGCTTCGCCGCAATGCCAGACCGGAAGCACAGCATCCGCGCATTGAACTGCCGGATCTGACAATCGACCTGTTTGCCGGAACCGCAGAACTGGACGGCAATGTATGCTCCCTGCCGCAAAGAGAATTGCAGATTCTCTATCTGCTTGCATCCCGCATCGGCGCGCGCATCAGCTATCACGAGATCTATGAAACGATCTACGGCTGCGACGTTGAGGACAGTAAAAACACGATCCGTGTCAACATATCACGCCTGAAAAAGCATCTTGCGATGGATGACATGAGTACCTATGAGATCGCCTCGACCGCGGACGGTGAATATGTCCTGCGCAGAGTGATTTTCTGACGCAATTACAATTCTGTAATTATGCACTGGAACACAGCATAATCTGCTATAATAAATGTATCAGAACAGCATATCATGCAAAAAGGAGCAGATAATATGAAAATACAACGGATGATTCCTGTGATGCTCGGCACGGCAATCTGCCTGACCGGCTGCGGCAAAACCGACGATCTGATTGTTCAGGAGAATCCGTTTCCGGTTGTGCTGATCGAAACGGCAGTCTCCGGAACAACAGGCAGCAGCACGGAAACAAATACCAGCTCGAAAAAAGAAACCATTACCACAGTCCGGCAAACAACAATCTCCAAAACCGAAACCGCCGTTTTGGGTACAACGCAGAACATGGCAGACGCAGCAGAAACCGCTGCACCGCAGGACAAGGGCAGTCATTCCGGCAAAGCTGCTGCCACGAATATGCTTTACGGCAAATGGGAAACCGTTTCTTTTTCCAAGGATTCCGGTGCGAGCGTTTCATATGACCTCTCTGATCCTGTACACAGAAGCTATTATATCGGGCTGGAGCTGAATGAAGGCGGGCAATCAACGCTGACAGTCGGAACAGAGGATCATTCTGCATCGACTTCCATGCAGGGCAACCTTCTGACGGTTTGCACGGTCGATCCGAACGATCCGGTTGACATGGTATTTTCGGTCAGCGAGGACAGAACCCAAATGACCGCCGAGCTGATGAACGGCAGAATCATTGCAACGCTCAGGCGCATCAGCCGCGACTTTTCGATCAAAGACTTTCTGAACGCAAAACCGGTGCAGGATGCCTCTGCACTGATCGGGGAATGGGTTTATGTGAATCCGCATTCTGTGACGGAGTCGGTGATTGAAGTGCAGGCAGACGGCTCATTTTTTGAAACACTTGTCGAAAACAATCTTATCACAGCCGGAACCGTCAAAGCAGAAAACGGCGGATATGCCTTCTATGACAGCGGGAATCATTTGCATCGGCGGTTCACACCTGATCCGCTGACGCCGAACATCTATCTGGATGAAACAGCAGAAGGCGGCAGGCTCATCAGCCTTGCGGAATGCGAACAGCCGAATGACTGGGGCTATTATGATCCTGTGATTTACCCTGCAACCAGCATCAGCGTCGCAGCGCTGAACGGAATATGGAAGAATGCAGACGGCAGCGGTGAATCCTTTGAGATCTATGACGGCAGAAGCATTTATCACGGCAGATTTGCGCTGACCGATGCGGACGGCAAAGAAGAACGCGGTGATGTCCGGCTGCAATATCAGTATAATCAGGACGGAGAAAAGAGATTTTGCTTTACCTTCTATGGAGATAACGGGAAAATATACTATACGCTGGATGCTTCCGGCTCGATTCCGATGAATGATCTGTTCGGCTATCAATCCGGCGAGCTGCATTTTATCAGGCAGGAATAACAACATGAAAACAGACAGTCTGAACGGCTGTCTGTTCAGCTTGTAGATAAGGTGTCTCCGACGGATTTATA
>DGVV01000120.1 GCA_002395085.1 Ruminococcus sp. UBA4275
TGCTTGCTGTTCAGTTTTCAGGGTATCAGACCTTGACAAATTGTGATTTTTATGGTATAATAAGAATCGCAGATGCACCATTAGCTCAGATGGTAGAGCAACTGACTCTTAATCAGTGGGTCCCGGGTTCGAGTCCCTGATGGTGCACCAAAATGGCCCGTTGGTCAAGAGGCTAAGACGACGCCCTCTCACGGCGTAATCATGGGTTCGATTCCCGTACGGGTCATAACACGATTTCACGAGGCTTGTCCTCTGAAATATATAGCAGAGTCGGTGTTTATTGCAATGAGGTTCCACCCGTTCCCATTCCGAACACGGAAGTTAAGCTCATTCGCGTCGACAATACTTGGCTGGAGACGGCCTGGGAAGATAGATCGATGCCGACACTGCAATATTCCTCCATAGCTCAGTCGGTAGAGCACCTGACTGTTAATCAGGGTGTCACTGGTTCAAGTCCAGTTGGGGGAGCCAACAAAGACCAATGCGAAAACGCATTGGTCTTTTTCTTTTGCCAAAAACGTTTTTTTGCTTGACACTTTATTTGCAGCGTGATATAATGAAAATAAGATTTTACGCTGCACCGTGCTTTCGGAAGCGGCAGAAAGGAATTCCTATGAGGCGCTTTCAAATGCTGATCAACGCGGATGACAGATATGCTCAGATCCGACGCGAAATCTACGGCCATTTCTCGGAACATCTCGGCAGATGTATCTATCAGGGAATCTATGTCGGGGAGGATTCTCCGATTCCGAATATCCACGGCATCCGCTGCGATGTGATTGAGGCGTTCCGGCAGATCAATATGCCGGTTTTGCGCTGGCCGGGCGGCTGCTTTGCGGACGAATATCACTGGCGTGACGGTATCGGTGCGAAATCAGCCCGCAAAAAAATGGTGAATACCAACTGGGGCGGCGTGTTAGAGGATAACAGCTTCGGTACGCACGAATTCATGGAACTCTGCGAGCTGATCGGCTGCGAACCGTATATTGCCGCGAATGTTGGCAGCGGAACGGTGCAGGAACTCGCTGAGTGGATTGAGTATATGACATTTGACGGTGTTTCTCCGATGGCTGAATTGCGCCGCGAAAACGGCAGAGAAAAGCCGTGGCGGGTCAGATATGTCGGCATCGGCAATGAAGCATGGGGCTGCGGCGGCAATATGCGGCCGGAATACTATGCGGATGTGTACAAGCGTTATCAGAGCTTCTGCAAGAATTACAGCGGAAATACGCTCTATAAAGTTGCCTGCGGGCCCAGCGGCGACGACTGGAACTGGACAGAAACCATGATGCAGAATCTCCGTTCCGGCGGCAACTGGGCTGCTGATGCGATTGCGCTGCACTTTTATGCAGTTCCGGACTGGAATCACAAGGGCCTCGCGGCAGAATTTGACGAGGCGGATTATTATACGCTGCTGGGAACGGTCAATCGCATGGATGAACTGCTGACGCGGCACACCGAAATTATGAACCGCTATGATCCGGAGGGGCGTGTTGCGCTGTTTGTTGATGAGTGGGGAACTTGGTACGATGTCGAACCGGGGACAAATCCGGGCTTCCTCTATCAGCAGAATACCATGCGCGATGCGGTTATGGCAGCGCTCTCGCTCAATATCTTCAACCGCCATGCAAAGCGCGTGAAAATGGCAAATCTCGCGCAGGCAGTCAATGTGCTTCAGGCACTGCTGCTGACGGAAGGGGAACAGCTCATCAAAACACCGACCTATCATGTGTTCGATCTGTTCAAGGAACATCAGGGCGGCGACGCCGTCTACTGCTTTACGCAGAATGTCCCCGCCTGTGACGGCAGACAGCTCCCGATGATCTCAGCGTCTGCCTCGGTCAAGGACGGTACACTGACGCTGACCGCCGCGAACTGCTCCCTCAGCGAAGAAGCTGAGCTGCACTGCCGGATCTGCGGCAGCGCATATACGTCCGTATCGGTGCAGCTCCTGACGGAAGATGCACATGCATACAATGACTTTGCACATCCGGATCGGGTAACGCCCGCTGCACATTCCGCGGCGCTCGAAAACGGAATGCTGACGCTGAAGCTGCCGCCCTGCGCGGTCGCCGCGGTCACACTGCGTTGAGCAGCAGCCGGATGCCCGCCGCGGGTCAGCCGCCGTGCAGACGCTGCCTGCTCTCTGAGACAGATCCCGAAGGGCTGTACCGGCAGATCCGGACACGCATTGAACTGCTGACCGATGAAGAACGCACCGCACCGGAGGAATATGCACAACGGCTGGCACATTGTACCCGCTGCGATGCACTCCGCAGCGGACTGTGCAGCATCTGCGGCTGCTTCGCGGAGCTGAGAGCTGCCAGACGGGAGCAGCATTGCCCGCATGAACAGCATTTCTGGTAATCAAGCAGGAGTATTGGATATGGATTTCTATGAAGCACTCAACAGCAGGAAAACCGTTCGCGAATTTGAGCAGGAAGATGTCCCGGACAAAGTGATCGAACGCGTCCTTGCAGCAGCATTCCGTGCGCCGACGAATGACCACATGAGAGACTGGCATTTCATCGTCGTGAAAGATCGCAGTGACGCCGCAAAGCTGCTGGATATCATCCCGAAGGGAATCTCGGACGAAGAAATGGACGCGCTGATCCGTGACTGGAATCTGAACGACAGCCTTCAGCAGGCATGCTACCGCAGCGCAGTCCCCAAGCAGTACCGGATGCTGTTTGATGCAGCCGCGATCATCATTCCCCTGCTCCGGCAGAAAACCGATATTCTGCATCCGGAAAATCTCTCGCACCTCAACGGCTTCGCTTCGATCTGGTGCAGCATCGAGAATCTGTTTCTGGCTGCGGCGGCAGAGGGATACGGCTGCAATCTGCGTGTCCCGCTGGGCAATGAAGCGGAGTATGCCAGAGATATCCTCGGATTTCCGGAAGATTATCTGATGCCGTGCTTCATCGGCATCGGCAGACCGAAGCAGAATCTGACGCCGGTCTGCCAGAAAGAGATCAATCTCCGCGAACGGATCCACAAAGACCGGTTCTGACGATCATCGAACTACAAAAAGGAGGCGAATGTTCCAATGTCTGACTTTCATATGACCGAATGCATCCGAAAAACCAAAGCGCATCTGCCGCTTTCCCCCGCCGAGATCAAAGCGCTCGTTCAGGGCGTGACCGACGAGTCTGTCCCAGATTACCAGACCGCAGCATGGCTCATGGCAGTCTGCTTCAACGGACTGACCGATGAGGAAACCGCACAGCTCACCATGTCCATGCGCGATTCCGGACAGGTGATGCACTGGGATATGCTGCCCGGTCCGGTCGCAGACAAGCACAGCACCGGCGGCGTCGG
>DGVV01000189.1 GCA_002395085.1 Ruminococcus sp. UBA4275
CTGCCCGCTTTTTCATGCGGGCAGCATCTTTGTGAAAAAATGCCGAAATATTCCGCGGTACGCTTGCACAGCCGCCCGTGATATGCTATACTGATTGTACTCAGGAAAGGTCGTGATTCAAATGAAATCCATTCGCATATTAGCTGCGGTTTCTGCCGCCGCACTGCTTCTGACCGGCTGCGGCTCAGACAAAACCAATTCCGAAACCAGCTCTGTGGTCACATCCGCACAGCCTGCCGCGCACAATCTCGTAACGCTTGGAGATTCGATCTCCGCCGGCTACGGACTGGATCATCCCGATACAGAACGCTATTCTGCGCTGCTGACTGCGGAACTCATCAAACGGGACGACTGCAAGTGGAATGACTACAATTATGCTGTCAGCGGCGATGACAGCAGCGATCTCATCAAGCGCCTCGAAAACGGCAGAGCGCTGCATCTCCCGACGGCAGACAGCATTGTAATCTGCATTGGCGCTAATAATCTGCTGGGTGTGTATGTGGACTTTGTTCAGGATATGGCTTCCGAACTGAACATCAGCGCTGAAAACTATACCGATGAGGACTTTTCGCGCGTGGAAAATCAGATCAGGCAGAAAATGAAGAACAGCGAACAAGTTCTTGCAGATCTGCAAACAAGAATTGACGAAAATCTTTCACGTCTGGAAAACGATCTTGAAACAATCTATGACTGGGTGCGTACACGCAATGCAGATGCAGATGTCTACATCATGAATATCTATAACCCCTACCGCGGTACAACAGATGCGATGCTGCCCGGAATGGATGAACCGTTCGGAGACTTTGCACAGCGGCAGATAGACCGCGCCAACACCATTCTGCAAGATCTCACCCAGACACACACTGATCTCATTTATGTCGATCTTGCTGCGGATTTCAATGCAGCTGATCCCATTCCGATCATCGGCAGCGATCCCGAAAAAGACAGTTTTCCCGATCCGCACCCCAATGCGGACGGACAAAAGCTCATCGCAGATGTACTGCTGGAGGCAATGCGCGGCGCATGAAACATCCGTACTACACCATGAATCAGCTCATGCATGAGCATTACGGACAGAAACTGCGGAAAATCTGTGTAGACGGCGGCTTTACCTGCCCCAACCGCGACGGTACCTGCGGATATGGCGGCTGCACTTTCTGCGGTGAACGCGGCGCAGGCGAACAGCTTGATCCGGATAAAAGCATCCGGGAACAAGTCTCTGCAAAGCTTGCGCAGGCTGCGCCGGATTCCAAATGGATCGTATATTTCCAGAATTTCACAAATACCTATGCGCCGGTTGATGTGCTGCGCAGCCGCTACGACGCCGCACTCATCGACGAACGTATCAAGGTACTGGACATCGGCACGAGACCGGACTGCATTGACGAGAATACTGCTGCGCTGCTTGCAGAGTATGCAAAGCGCTATGAGGTCTGGGTGGAACTCGGTCTGCAAACAGCCAATGATGCAACTGCCCGTGCCATCCACCGTGGATATGATCTCGCGTGTTTTTCGCGCGCAGTTGAGATCCTGCATCGCCGGGGACTTCCGGTGATCGTGCATATCATTATCGGACTGCCGCATGAAACACTTGCTGACATCCGCCGCACAATCGACGTTTTGAATGCACACAAAGTTGCCGGCATCAAGATTCACAGCCTGTTTGTCATGCGCGGGACACAGCTCGCGCAGCAATATGAAAACGGCGAATTTACGCCGATTACTATGAATGAATACATCGACTGGACCATTGACGCGCTGTGCCGCATCGCACCGGAAACGGTCATTCACCGTCTCACCGGCAACTGTCTGCGCGATCTGCTGCTTGCACCGGACTGGATTCCGCAGCGCGATCTCATACTGGTGACAATCGACCGCAGAATGGCGGCAAATGGCTGGACACAGGGCTGTATGTACCGAAGTGTTCCACATGAAACAATCGAAACAGAGTGATTTTCCGCATTTTGACCCGAAAGGACGGCTTTTATGAAGAAGTGGAAAGGCATCATCTTTGATTTGGACGGCACACTGCTTGATACACTGACAGATCTTGCAAATGCAGTCAATGCAGCACTTGAAATGCACGGATTCCCGCAGCGCACCCTGAAAGAAGTCCGCAGCTTTGTCGGAAACGGCATCGCGAAGCTCGCGGAACGCGCAATTCCGGACGGCAGAAACAATCCGATGTATGAGGCTGTTTTGGCTGATACGCGCGCTGAATATGCACGCAGATGCAGGGATAATACTGCGCCCTACGCCGGCATCACCGATGCGCTGGGCACGCTCCATGATGCGGGCTATGTCATGGCAGTTGTCTCAAATAAACCGGATGCACAGGTCAAGAAGCTGTGCAAAGACTTCTTCCCCGGTCTCTTTACGGCTGCCATCGGTGCGCGGGAAGGTGTTCCGCTGAAGCCCGATCCGGCCCCGCTGATGACTGCAATGCAGGAAATCGGCTGTGCGCCCGCAGAATGTGTTTACATCGGGGATTCCGATGTGGATATTCTCACTGCAAGAAATGCCAAAATCCCGTGCATCAGCGTGCTTTGGGGATTTCGCGACATCGAAATTCTGACGGAGGCAGGCGGCGACTGCTTTGCACAGTCACCCGCAGAAATGTGCGCATTATTCTTGTGAATTTCTGTAAATCTAACCAAATCGGCTGCGGAAGGATTGACATTCCGCAGCCGATTTGATATAATTATAGTTATTATCTGTAAAGTAACATATTTTCGACATTTTCTGAGGAATGGAGGACTTGACTATGTGGGATCAAACCACTGATCGGATGCTGCTTGAAATGCGTGACGACGCTGTCATGCTGTTTGAATACGCCAGCAAAAAACTCATCTATGCCAATCCGACTGCCAAGCGGCTTTTGGGTGAACCGAAACCGGATTCTGTTGTTTCCGATTTACCGGGCGCTTCCGTTCTGGAAGCGCTGCTGCAAAAGAGAATTCCGATTGAAAAGGTTATTCCACAGAATGTTGACCCCTCTCCGTGGTTCCCTGAACCCGCTGTCCTGCACTGTGTCACGCTGGAGTGGCAGGGGCAGATGGTACAGGCGGTTTCTGTTGACCGCCGTTCCTACGGTCCGCCGCCAGAGGCTATGCAGATGATGAAGGCAGTTCTGACATCTGCTTATTTCACCGCCCTGCGCATCGACCTGACCAATATGTGCGTCTCTGTTGTCAGCGATAAAAACACGCTGATGAATACACAGGCACATTTTCCCTCTTTCACGGACATGATCCGTGTGTATGCGGAGGCGCTGATTCATCCGGAAGACCGTGAGGAATTCCTCTCTGTATTGTCTGTGGAACAGCTCCGGCTGTTTCTGGAAGCGAATACATTCCCTGCCTGTACAGTGCGCCGCCTCTCTGATGAGGAATACCGCTGGGCAAGCTTCACGCTGACTGCGGTCAATCCCAGTGTCGTCATGCTGTTCGGCATGGACAGCAATGAACAGCATTTACAGCAGGAACGCTCTGCCCGCTACCGTGCGGAACTGCACGATCTCTCGCTGCGCAACAGCTATATTCTGTCCAGTGTTTCCGACATTTTCCGGCTGATGCTTCATGTGGATCTCATCACCGGTGACACCATCATCTGTTCCATGCATGATGAACTTGCAAGCATCTTCACCTACGATATGATCTATCCGTATGAGGAGGTTGCAGGTGCGCTGCTTCTGCTGGTACATCCGGATGACCGCGCACAGCTTGAAAAACTCTCCACGCTGGAAAGCCTGACCGCTGTTCGTGAGGAAGCAGGCAAAAAGCTGTCCTTCGATTATCGCCGGATCAATCCGAACGCCGACCCCGATCTCTCTGCGAAGTTCACACGTTCCGTGCTGGATTTCGTGCGCTATGATGAGAACGGTATGCCCACGGAAGCCTTCTATACCGTGCAGGACATTGACCAGCAGCGCCGTAAGGAGATTGCGGCAAAGCGTATGCAGGATTCGCTGACCAACCAGTTCTTCACGCTGATCCAGAACCGTTTTCTGTGGTTCATTGACTGTGATTACGGTACGGAAACCGCACAGTGTTACCGCATTACGAATCACATGGTGACTGCCCCGATGGAATGTCCCTTCGGACAGTTCTTTGAGCGTCTGATCATGCCGCACTGTCATCCGGAAGACTACAAAAAAGCCGCCAGCACGCTGCTGCCTAGCGAAGTCGCAAAGGCTTACGAGGCAGGCACGCGCCAGATGCAGGTTGAATATCGGCATAAATGCGAGGATGGCTGGCGTCATGTACGTGCGGAAATCTATCTGGAAAAGAATGATCTCGGTCAGCTTCATACAATGACCTATATCGCGGACATTGAAGATGAAGTGCAGAATATTGATCAGCTCACGAAATCGGAACATGAACAGCTTATTCTCCGCCGCAAATTCGGCATGATGATCGAAGATGAATTTGTCCGGATTGATGAAGTCGATCTTGATGCGGATACCATTCAGCATTATGAGATTTCGGAACATGATTTCCGGATTGTCCGCGACCCGATGCCGTTCAGCCGTTTCTGGGAAGAATATCCGCTGCGGTTTATCCATCCCGATCAGCGGGAACAATTCGCGGAAACCATGTCATACCCGCAGCTTCTTCGCGCTGCCCGCGAACGGAAAGAACGCATCAAGCAGCTTTTCCTGTTCGATGTCAACGAAAACGGCGAATATGCGTGGTGCAATGCGGCTGTTCACTTCTCTCACGATGAAAACGGCAAGGCATATCTCATGTCTTACGTTGAAAATGTCAACGACGAAATCTGCCGCCGCGACGCGCATCTCCATGCACTGAAAGCTGCCAAACGGGAATTGCAGCAGCACGTTCGGGAGGAGGAGCATAAACGTATCCGCAGAGCGCATCTGTTCCTGAATATCGCAAGTAATTTCCAGCTTTCGCTCAATCAGATCTACGCAACACTTGACCGCATGGAACATGAAATTCCGGTACAAGAACCGCAGCGCAATGAATTCCGCTCGATGTTCGCGGCGTATGAACGCCTCTCTGCCATGACGGAATGTGCAAAAGATGTGCTGCTGCTGGAAAACAATCAGCTTCCGCTGCTGCACGAACCGGTTCGGCTGCCGGAGATGATCTGTAAACTGCGCGACAGCGCTGCGGATGTTTTTGCGGAAAAGCAAATCCGCATTGTCTCCTACTCGACGCACGTCACACAGGAGACCATCCTGACCGATACGCGCCGCCTCTATTACATTATCGACAATATTTTTGTCAACATTCTGCGCTCTCTGCCCAATGGCTCTGATACCGTTTTGCAGCTCTCCCAGAATGCAATCCCCGGACGCAAAAATCAGGCAATGTACGAATTTTCGCTGGTCATGCACGGTGACAGCGTTTCGCAGGATATTCAGAGCGGTCTGCTCTCCCCGATCCCGCAGAATGACCCGCTCAAGTCGATTGAGGAGATTTTCCTGCTGCATCATTCCGATTATCAGCAGCATAACCTCTACCTCAGCAAGCGTCTCATCTCGCTGATGAATGGATCGCTCGAATTCATCCGCCTGCCTGATCAGAGTTCGGCGGTTACGCTGCGGATGCCGTTTGAATATCTCCCGCAGCAGATTCTTTTCCCGGTTCGGTACTATTTCGACAAGCGTATCTTCGTATGGGATTCCAAACAGCCCGCCGCACTCGCTACAATGGAAATGCTTCGCGAAACCGGTATGCAGAGCGAGTGGCAGCCTGATTTTGAAAGCACCTGCGCATATTTGAAGCTCGCAGAAAAGCAGGGGCATCCCTATACGCTGCTTCTGCTGCGTCAGTCTGATCTCAATGCCCATGCCGGTGAGACCCTGAATACCATCTGCACACTTGCACCGCAATCTCAGATTCTGATTTTGCCGGATGCAGCACCTTCTCCGCACGCTGCGGCATCGGAAGCCTTCCACAGCCGCATTCATAATCTCAAAGTGCCGATGTTCCGCTCTGTACTCGCAGACGCACTTTGGCAGATCGCAGAAGGACAGTAAACGCACAAAAAAACGGACACAGTTTGAAGCTGTGTCCGTTTCAGTCTGTAGATAAAGTGTCTCCGACGGATTTATATTGAGGGTGCCGCTCGCTTCGCATGAATTTGCAGGCAAATTCACCTCAAACTCCCGCTTAAGGGCTACTAGCCCTTAAGAATCCCTTTTTTGGAACAATATGAAAAAGAACGTATTTGCTATATTTCACATAAATGGGATTCCAAAGGGATAGTATCCCTTTGGCGGGGTATGGGTGAGTTTGCTTGCAAACTCACCGCGGAGTGT
>DGVV01000038.1 GCA_002395085.1 Ruminococcus sp. UBA4275
AACAGGCTTTTCTGAGCGCATCAGAAAAGCCTGTTTTTTTTCAATCTGCTGTCACATGAAAAGCGACGCAATATGGTACACAATGCAGGACAAAACAAGTGCATTGCAGAAGTAGAACAGCGCGACCTTTACCGTCCATTTCAGTGAATGCGATTCCTTGTAGGTTGTGGAGAGTGCCATCAGGCAGGGAATATTGAATGTCGTTGCAAACATGAACGCCAGCGCCTCTGCCGGTGCAATTGCCTGTTTCATTGCCGTGCCGAGTATCGCGGCATCGGTCGGGGCTGTTTTCGCATAGAAAGTCGCATCCAGCAGCGAATGATTGCCCATAAAGACCGCATTAAGCGTACCGAGGACGGCTTCCTTTGCAAATGCGCCGCTGATAAATGCCATGAAGGTCTGCCAGCCCATGCCGAAGAACCGCGTCACCGGCTCGATGAATGTTCCGACGCGGTACAGCAGACTGTTTGCAACATTGCCGTCCTTGCTGAACGAGAAGATGTAGAACAGAATGGATACCAGTGTGACCGTTCCGAGCGCACGCTTGAAGATGTCCCAAGCCTTGAAAAACGCTTCCTTGATGATGTGTTTCCAGTGCGCCTTGTGATAGGGCGGCAGCTCCATGATCATACCGCTGCGAGTTTCCTTCGGCGCAAGCTTTTTGCTGAAAACCTTAGAGACAACGATCATCGTGACAACCACGTAAAGCAAAATGCCGACGCACACAAGCATTGTCTGCCACCATGTGAAGAACATCCCCGAAATCACCGGAATAATAGACCAGATCGACGCGCAGGGAATCGCCCAGACAATGGACATCGCAAGCATCCGCTGTCCCCAGTTATCCATGACGCGCGTACCGCACGCACCGCCGATTGTGCAGCCGAAGCCCATCAGCATCGGGCAGATTGCCTTGCCCTGCAAGCCGAGTTTCGAGAGCAGACCGTCAAACTGATATGCCGCACGGGCAAGGAAGCCAATCTCCTCCAGAAATCCGAATACGATGTTGACACCGAATACAAAGCTTGCCATGGAAATGACAAAGAACAGCACATTCGGGAGCATTGTGCTGAAAATGGATATGATCCACGGGTGAACATTCCAGCCCGTCAGGAGATGATCCACCGGTTCATGCAGCAATTCCGGGATCATCTGACCGATGCTCATAAACGGAATCATGATGATCATAGCCACCAGAAATGCAAGCAGCACCACGCCGATGCATACAATCTTGCCAAGAACGGGGCGCGTCATCAGGCGGTCAAATCCCGACATCCGATAGACCTTGCCGCTTTCCTCCGTGACACCGGAGAGCAGATCGCTGACCCAGTCAAATTTCGCCTGACTGTCTGCTTTCACATTTGCCTGAGCAGCAGGCGGCGCAACGGTCAGCTTATGCGGCGATTTCAGTTCCTCTGCAATCAGCTTTTTGAGCTTGCCGTAATCCTTTGTGTCCGTCGCATTAAAGGGCAGAACCGGTATGCCGAGCTTTTTTGCCAGCACATCCGCATCAATCTTTTTACCCATATTCTGCGCGACATCCATCATATTCAGGACGAGAACAGCGGGCTTGCCAAGCCGTGCAAATTCCGCAAGCATGAACATACTGCGCGCAAGCTGCGAGGCATCAACCAGCACAACGGTCAGGTCACTCTGCCCCGATTTGATAAAGTCTGTTGTGATGATCTCCTCATCGGAATTGCCGGAGAGACCGTAGCTGCCGGGCAAATCCGTAACGGTGTATTTCGCGCCCTGATAGGAATAGCTGCCCTCGTTTTTCTCGACCGTTTTACCCGCCCAGTTTCCGACGTGCTGCCGCGCACCGGTGAGGTTATTGTAGATTGTGGATTTGCCGGAATTCGGCTGGCCAAGCAATGCAATACTGTTCATCGTGCATCCACCTCGATTCTGGCCGCATCTGCGCGGTTCAGCGAGATCAGCGTCTCACGCAGATAGATCAGCACCGGCATATTTTTGTCATTGCGCACTGTCTGGAAATGCGTTCCCTCCGTCATGCCGATGGATGTGATGCGGTTCATGAAATGATCGTCACCATCGACCCTGACGATCTTCCCCTGCGTGTCAGCAGTTGTTTCTGTTAGCTTCATATACTTCCTCCTCAGATATTTTCCACAGACTTTCTCAGTCCGGTTTGTGGCTTTGTCTGGATGCGCAGGAACTGCATCCGCTGCACCCTGCACAGCCGCATCCGCAGCCGCCCTTTTTCTTTGCCCGAATCTTGCTCCGGATAATCAGCAGAACGATGACCGCGACAAGCAGCAGCAGAATACCCGACATGATATGATCAGAAATCCATTCCATGCAAACCCCTCCATACAGTTAGTTCATGCTAACTATTGTACTGAAATATATCGGCGTAAAGCCGATATACCCGTTTATTCCATTCCGCAGAGCCATCTCCAGCCCTTTGCAAAGAACGTGTTGATCGTCTGTGCGTAGTGCAGCGCTTCTTCCCGCGTGAAATCATGCCGGACCGGCTGCAGAACCGCTTCCACATTTGCGGAGACCAGCAGGTGAAATTCTCTGCGCTCAAAATCCGGCACATGATCGCCGCGCTGCCGCAGCGCCTCGATAAATCTCAGCGAGCTCTCCTCCTCCATCGCAGCAAGCGTGTGGGTATAGTCCTCATAGCGCGTACCCTGCGAGCAGCAGACGAGCAATTTGAATGCATCCAGATGATCATAAATGAAGTGCATCACGTAAACCGCATCCTCATTCAGAAAAGCCGCCGCCGAACCGATCTGCTTGATCGCGTCATATTCCTGCTTTTCTTTTTGACGGTACAGCGTGTAAAATTCATCCATCATCGGCTGCACCAGCGCTGCGAACATCTCCTCTTTGTTCGGGAAATGCTTGTAAAGACCGGAGACAGTGATGCCGGCATTTGCTGCGATGCGGCGCATGGAGGCAGTTTCAAAGCCGCAGCTCAGAAACTCTGCTTTTGCGGCTGCAATGATGCGTTCATGGCTTTGTTCTTTGTTCCGTGGCATGATGATTTCTCCTGTTAGTGAACAGCGTTCTCCGATATAAGAATACACTGTTCTCTTTCATTTGTCAAGTACCGCCGGCGCATTTCAGCAGTTTTCGACAAAATCGGTTTGATGCAGCGTGAACTGTTTGACAGTCTGCCGCAATCGCCTCCAGAAGATTCCACAGCAAAAAAACCGTCACTTTACTTAAAAAAATCTGTTGCCAAAACTTTCGGTCTGTGGTATAATACAAGTAAACACATTCATCATGGAGATGCGCAGCCACCGGCACAGCGTGTCTCCACAAACTATTTTCCGGATACTGCATAATCAGAAAGGGTGTTTCAGATGAACCAATCAACACAGCTTACGCCGCAGGAAATCGCGTGTTCAGCCTGCGAAACCGGCGTCATCACACCGGACCGCGTACTGGACTTTGACATTGTTGTCGTCGGTGCGGGTGCGGCAGGCGTACCGGCAGCAGGATGGGCAGCAGAACTCGGTGCGAAAACCGCGCTGCTGCAAAAGGAATCCGGCGTTGTCTCGCAGGGCAACTGCGGGTCTGCCATTATCCGTTCCCGTTCCACGGAGGCAGGCATTGCCAAGTGGATTCACCATACCAACAGCCTCTGCGGCTGGCGTGCGGATACAAAACAGCTTCGCGCATACGCCGTTCATTCTGAGGAAGCAATGATGTGGCTGCTGAACCGCGCAGGTCTGACCCCGGAAACAGAATACGGCGACGGCAGCCGCGTTGACAACAATGCTGAAAGTGCAAAACTCCTCAATGACGGCGATAAACTCTGCGCATTCCGCAGCACAAGCGGCGATTTCACCGGTCTCTGGCAGTACGTATGATTACGGTGATGACCACTGTTATTTCTGGGCGCCGTGGATTGGGCCGAAGCCGCTGAATGTCGGCCATGCGCTGCGCAAGGTGGTGGAAAATGTCCGTGCCGCACATCCGGAACTGGAAGTGTTTTACCGCACACCGGCAGTCCGGCTTGTCACCGAAAACGGCCGTGTAACAGGCGTCATCGGGCGGCAGCATGACGGAACGCATACGCTTTTCCGTGCTGCAAAAGCGGTCATTCTTGCCACAGGCGATTACACGAATAATCCTGCAATGGTTGCGCGCTGGTGTCCGGATATTGCTGAATTTGACAAAAAACAGTTTGGCAAAACCGGTGACGGTCATGTGCTTGCAATCAGTGCCGGCGCAAACATGGAACCGGTCGGGCATACCAAAATGATGCATGATTTTGACTCTGCACTGATGTTTGAAGAACCGTTCCTGTATCTCAATATGCACGGCGAACGCTTCACAAATGAGTACACCGGATTTGTCTACATGGGCAATCTGCTGCGCGATCAGCCTTCCTATAAGGGCAATATGCTGGATGCAGACCATCCGGACGGTTCAAAGGGCTGGTACTGCACAGTCTATGACAGCAGCTATATGGAATGGGACAAGGATTCCTTTGTGGATGGCCCGGTGCCGCCGTTTGTCATGGAGAAGTTCATTCCCGGCGCAGTAGAGAATCCGCAGGGTGTCTTTAAGAATCTGATCGACCTGCACAGATGCGATACACTGGAGGAACTTGCCGCAGAACTGGATCTCCCCTGTGATGCCATGCTGGCATCGGTGGCACGGTACAATCAGCTTTGTCAGCAGGGCTGCGATACAGATTTCGGCAAGCCGGCAAAGTATCTCCACCCGATTCTCAAGCCGCCTTTCTGGGGGGCGCGCAAGCATATCCGCGTATCTGCGGAAGTTTCGGGCATCCGAACCAATGAGAACGCACAGGCACTCGATGCCGCCGGCAAGCCGGTCAAAGGACTTTACTGCGCGGGCAATCTGGGCGGACCGTTCTTCGGCGGCAGCGATTATCCCTTTCACCAGACCGGTCTTTCTCTCGGCCGCTGCTACACGTTCGGTATGATTGCAGCGAAACACGCACTCGGAATGCTGTAACGGCTGTACACCTCACCCGCAAATTCTTCTGTCCATCCGGACGCCGGTTTCGCAGACCGGCGTCTTTTTGCCGTTCAGCCGCACCGGTACTGTCCCGATCAGACATCCGATCTTACAAATTTCAAACGGCAAATCATTTGCATAATTTGGCACTTATTGTCAATAAGCAACAAACAGCAAACGATCCGTGCGCCGTTTTCGTCAAAACATCCAGAATCTGTCTGTAGAGAACAATGATCAGCTTTTTGAGTGCATCCTGCAAGCCGTGCATACATCAATATGGCAGACGGCATTGCACGGCAGGCAAAACTTGCCGCAACGCACGGTACAGATGCATCGGTGATTGCGGATCAGACAATGGAGATTTACCGCAATCTGACCGAAGAACAGCGCGCCAAAGTCGGCACAGAGGAATACCGCAGCTATTTCGCATCGGTGGATGCGGAACAGTTTGACGACCTGACGATGCTGTGCATCGACTACCACGGAACATGATCCTTCTGAACGCATAAAAACCGCCGCTCCGTTCCGGAATGCACCGGACAACGGGGCGGCGGTTTTCTGTTTCAGGTTGTCATCCGGACTCAATGCCTGTTATGCATCGGAATCCTTGCGGCGGATGCCGGACTGCATCACAGCCCATGCACCGGTACAGGTCAGCAGCAGCGCGCCGAAGACAATCGCCAGCGCTTCCGGACGGTTATTGCCGGTCTGCGGGAGATCTGTGCCTGTTTCACCGGTCACCGTGACCGTCGTTGTTGTGATCTCAGCATCGGGATTCGCGGTCGTAACCGGTTTGCCGTCAACACAAGGCACGAGATTGAACGCAGATCTTTCGATATTGTTCATCTCAGCATATTCCAGAATCTGTCTGTTCGCTGCGGTTTCAAAATTGTATTCCACAACGACTGTACCGGCATACTGCGGATATGCCTCATCACCGACGCACTTCGCATCCAGATGATTGTCTGCGATGTACTGATTGAACATTTCACGAATCTGCTCGGTATCTGTAATCTTCTTTGCTTCTGCAGCCGTCGTAGTCGTAAAGTCAACCGAAATTGCAGACGTCGGAACGGTCGATGCAGTCGATGCAGTGGTAGATGCAGTCGATGCGGTGGTAGATGCAGTCGATGCAGTGGTCGATACAGTTGTGCCCGTACCGATCAGATCGGTGGATACCACACTGGTCTCCGGATGCGCAAGAATCGCAAGCGGAATCACGATCTGATCCTGATTGAACGCGAAGTCCAGACGGTCACCGGGCTGCACATCCGATACGAGATTGATGCCAAGCGCCGAACCCATCCGGTTGAAGCCGTATCTGTACTCCTTGCCGGCATCATCCGCGAGCTTCACAGTCCAGTGACCGGATCCGTCATAAAGCTGCTCCGTGACGGTCAGCTCACGGTGCTGCATCAGCTCTGCGCAGTTTGCAGCCTTTTTCAGCTTCACGCTGCTGCCGAGCTGCTCATAGTAGGAATGCGAGTAAACCGGATCATCCTTCAGCGGGAAGATGCGCTCCGTGGTAACCTCATTCTCCGCAATGAACACATCACCGTATGCGCAGTCTTCCAGCGTATCGCAGATCACGCGCTCAATGGATTCCGGCGTGAAATAGCGAAGCTGCGGCATACCGTTGTACAGACCGACATAGACAAAGTAGCTGTCCTCATGGAAGCGCTCCGCGGATGCATCCGTCGTCGTGACGGCAGTGGTCGTGGTGAGCGCGGTTGTTGTGAGGGCGGTCGTCGTGAGCGCGGCTGCGGTGGTCTCCGCGGTGACAATCCGGTCGGTGCTGAGCGTCACCACAGGATCGGTCTCCACCGCACACAGCGGAATGACGGGGCGATCCTGCCACATGGCATAATCGTAGACATCGCCGGGCTTCGCATCGAATACAAGGTCGATCTTCCGCGAACCGCCGACTGTGCTGATGCCGTCCTGATAGGACTTGCCGGCTTCGTCCTGCATCAGAATGGTCCAGTGCCCCTGACCGCCGTACATCTGCTCGGTAATGGTCAGCTTTTTATGCTCCAGCAGATCTTCACATGAGCCGACCTTTTTCAGGATCACACTGTCATCGAGCTGATCGTAATAGGCCAGCGAATGTGCCGGATCATCCTGCATCGGATAGATCCGCTCCGAGGTGACTTCATTCTCCGCCACGAACACTTCGCCGTATTCGCAGACGCCGTCCCAGACCACACGTTCAGCGTAACCGTCCCTGACATAACGAAGCATGGACTGTTCGCCGTATGTTCCGATTGCAACGAAGAAATCCGGTTCTGTGAGCTGATAGGGTTCTGCCGGTGCGGCATCCGCTGCGGCTGCCGCAGAGACGGGCATCGCAGGCACGGCAAGTGCAGCCGCGATACAAAGTGATGTCAGGCATCTGAATATTTTTTGCTGTTTCATGATAATTCCTCCATTTCGTTTTTGAGATCGGTTTCGTCTGAAAGGCTGATATGGTTATATCATCCCCCCTCGCAAGTTTGTCAAGTGATTTCATGGAAATTTTTCAATTTCCGTATACCGGAACGGTATCCCGCTTTGCCGTTCATCTATATATTCGGGATGAAACGGGAAAACCTCACAGAAAATCGGAATTTTTTTGCAGAATTTGCATCCTCATACGAAAATGCACGCAAATACGATCATAACCGGTGTAATAAAAATACTGTACAAAGTTGCCGGCTCAGAATTGTACAATCTGCCGGAACGCTGCACATCCCGCTGCTTGACAAACCATACTGAATATGCTATAATAATCGCGCACTTGACACGGATACTATAATAGAAGGGAATCCTCATGGAAAAAATCATCCGCTTCCTCAAAAAAGAACCCATGCTGACCGTTTCGGCGGCGGCAGCAATCATCAGCCTGTTCATCACCCCGCCGTCGATGCGTCTGCTGCAAGACATCAACTGGCAGACCCTCGGCACGCTGCTGATGATGCTTTGCGTACTGGAAGGCTTCAAGCAGGAGCATATTCTGAATCCGGTGATCCGGTTCAGCGCGCGCCTCGGCAATATGACCTCGCTGACGCTGTTTCTGGTCTTCGGCGTGTTCTTCTCGTCGATGTTCGTGACAAATGATGTCTCACTCGTCATTTTCGTGCCGCTGACCATCGCCATATTCCGCGCTGGCAGCAAGGAGAAATACATCCTGCCGGTGATCAGCATGGAGAATATCGCAGCAATCCGAGGCTCTCTGCTGATGCCGTTCGGCAGTCCGCAAAACCTGTTTCTGTATGCGAAATCCGGCACAAGCGTCTGGAATTTCATGCTGCACATGAGCCCGCTTTGTGTGATGTCGGCGCTGCTGCTGGTCATTTTCATCTGCGTGCTGTACCGCAAAGATCTCCGCGAACCGATCTCCTTTACGACAGAGGCAGCAGCAGGCAGACAGCTTCCGGAACGCCGCCGCTACCGCATCATTTATCTTATGCTATTCGCGGTCATCATCTTCACAATCGTAAGCCGGACACACTTCTGGTATATTGCGGTTGCACTCGTGCTTGCGGTGATAGCCGCTGCTGACCGGCAGATGTTCCGCAAAGTGGATTACGTGCTGATTGTGACCTTCCTGTGCTTCTTCATTTTCTCCTCGTCGATTGCTGCAAATGCAGGCATCGCATCAGTCTTGCAGCGGGCAGTAGCGGGGCATGAATACTGGTGGTCCATCGGGCTGAGTCAGATCATCTCGAATGTACCTGCGTCAATCGTGCTGTACCCCTTCACGGAGAATTTCGCGGGGCTGATTTACGGCGCAGATACCGCAGGTCTCTGTTCGCTGATCGGTTCGCTGGCATCGGTCATCAATTACCGTATTTACGTGCGGGAATATCCGGAAAACGGCAAAGCGTTCATCAAGGTGTTCACACTGGTAAGCTGGGCATTTTTCGTGATTGTGGTCATTCCGGGATGGCTGCTGAGTCACTGGGCATTTTTCTGATTGCAGTCTTCCCAAAACACAGCATCTCCTGTAATTATTCCCGCACAGTTCCGCAATCAAAAAAGAGTCTCCCTTCGCGAAAAGGGAGACTCAGCTTGTCGATAAAGGTATCGCTGCGCGATGATTATAATGGGGCGCT
>DGVV01000154.1 GCA_002395085.1 Ruminococcus sp. UBA4275
TAATCATCGCGCAGCGATACCTTTTACAGCTTGGTGATCTCCGTGCCCTGTCTGGTCTCGCGGATGCTCCAGCCCAGCGCCGTGATCTCATCGCGGATCGCATCAGCCTTCGCAAAATCCTTAGCCTTGCGGGCTTCCTTGCGCGCCTCAACCAGTGCCAGCACTTCCGCCGGAATCTCCTGATTCTGCTCCGAATCCGTCATTGCCTGTGCGCTTTCCAGCAGACCAATCGACAGCACCGTATCAATCGCCGCGATTGCCGCACGCTTCGTTGCTGCATCCGCATCGGATTTCAGCACGTCGTACAGCACCGTGATGCCCTGTGCGGTATTGAGATCGTTGTCCATCGCCTCGCGGAAACCGCCCAGCAGCGTATCCAGCTTTGCGGCATCGGGCTCGCCCTGTGCATCCAGCAGCGGACGAATCTTCGCGATGAGTTTGTCGTATGCCGCCTGCGCATTGTCCATGTTCTCCCAGGAGAAGACCAGCGACTTGCGGTAATGCGATTGCAGGCAGAAGAAGCGGTAAGCCATCGGGGAATAGCCCTTCTGCTCCAGCAGGGAGACCGTCAGGAATTCGCCCTTGGATTTGCTCATCTTGCCGCTTGCGTCATTGAGATGCAGCACATGGAACCAGTGCGGGCACCATGCGTGACCCAGCAGCGCTTCACTCTGCGCGATTTCATTTGTGTGATGCGGGAACATATTGTCCACGCCGCCGCAGTGGATGTCCAGCGTTTCGCCGGCATATTTCATGCCGATGCAGGAGCATTCAATGTGCCAGCCCGGATAGCCCATGCCCCACGGACTCTGCCACTTCAGCTCCTGATCATCAAACTTCGACTTCGTGAACCACAGCACGAAATCCGCCTTGTTGCGCTTATTGGTATCTGCACCGACGCCCTCACGCACACCGACTTCGAGGTCTTCCTCTTTGAAATCGTGGAAGCGGTAATACTGATCGAGCTTTGCGGTATCGAAATAGACATTGCCGCCGGCTTCATAGGCATAGCCTTTGCCGAGAAGCTTCTGTACTGCTTCAATGAATTCCGGAATGCAGCCGGTCGCGGGCTGAATGACCGCCGGACGCTGGATTCTGAGCTTTTCGCAGTCTGCAAAGAAGGCGTCCGTATAGAACTGCGCGATCTCCATGACGGATTTATGCTCACGCTTCGCGCCCTTGAGCATCTTGTCATCGCCGGTATCGCCGTCAGAGGTGAGGTGACCGACGTCGGTGATATTCATGATGCGCAGGACATCGTAGCCGGAAAAGCTGAGATATTTCTCAAGCACATCCTCCATGATATAGGTACGGAGGTTGCCGATGTGTGCATAGTGATAGACGGTCGGGCCGCAGGTGTACATTTTCACCTTGCCCGGTTCGGCTGTGCGGAAGACTTCCTTCTCGCGTGTCAGGGAATTATACAGCAGCATATTGCCTGCTCCTTTCGTATGGGGATTCTCCATAGTCATATTATACCACAATCATCGGTATTCGTCAAGGCGGCAGGGGAATTTTGAGGGCAGAAGGCGCATTCAGGTGAACGGATTGATTAAGATTCACTTCATAAAATCTTTTGAAAAGCTTTTGCAGATTGAAATGATAGCTTAAAGGAATCGTATTTACAGTTGATCTTTTTTGTGATATAATAAAACTGCAACCGGGGGCGAACATCAGACAGATGGCCGGCTGTAAATATAATATAGGGAGAAAAATATGAAAAAGTACGTAAAGACAAGAAAAACGCATCACACATTCGGCAAGCGCGCTGCGGCGTTTGCGCTGGCGGCGGTAAGCTGCTGCTCGCTCGCTGCAATGCCAAAATCAGAATTCGGCGGTCTGATGAACAACATCGCCATAACTGCAGATGCGGCATCTACGGAAAAGCTGCTGTTTGACAGCTCCAAGGGAGATTGCCGTTTGACGCCCAATGCACATTACAGCAGTAATAACGGCAAGTATTTCCTGACCTTTCAGGGAAGCGACGGCAACCTCGTTCTGTATCGCAAGGATGGCGGAAGAACAATGCCGATCTGGAGTACCGGCACAAACGGAAAGGGCGCTAACCGCTGCGTGATGCAGGAAGACGGAAATTTCGTGATTTATACGCCGAGCACTCATGTATGGAATTCGCATACGTACAACAAGAAGAAAGCGAAGCTGTACATCTCTGATAATGGCAGAGTGTATATTACGTCTTCTGCATCCGGAAAGGAAGTTGAGACGTGGACTTCTAATGACAGCCTTGTGCTGGATACCACTGACGGTGCAAGAAATGGTAACCGCGAACTGGTGAAGGGAACCAAGTACTACAGCAATAACAAGCAGTATTACTTCGTATTTCAGCATGACGGCAATCTGGTATTCTACCATCGTGAAAACGGCGGGGTTGCGGCAAAATGGAGTTCTAAAACTGCCAACAGAGGATCATATTGTGCGATGCAGGAGGACGGTAATCTCGTTGTCTATGATGCAAAGAAGCAGGCTCTCTGGAGCTCCGGCTCCTGTGGTAAGAAGCATCCGCGGCTGTTTATTTCGGATCAAGGTAAGGTTTACATGAAATCTGTTGATACGAAAACCGAAACATGGTCGGTCAGCGCGGAGCAGAAGACTGAGAATTATATCTGGCCGGTGCCGGGCTTTAAATATATCAGCAGCCCGTTTGGATCTCGCTGGGGTCGCAAGCATCAAGGTGTTGATGTTGGTGATGCAGGAATCATGAACACACCTGTCCTTGCTGCAAAGTCTGGAACGGTGACCGCTGTGTATGCTTTGTGTACTCATAATTATAAAAAGAGTGAGTCGTGCGGTTGCGGCGGAGGCTACGGTAATTATGTTACCATTACGCATGACGACGGAACAAAAACCCATTACGCGCACATGGGTACTGTGAAAGTAGCGCTTAATGAACGTGTTTCGCAGGGACAGAAAATTGGTACTGTCGGTTCTACCGGTGATTCTACAGGCGCTCACCTCCACTTTGAAATTTATAATACAGCTGGTGTTAGAGTCGACCCGCTTGGCTTGGTGACCCCCGAATAATCCACTCCCGCCCCGCTGTGCAGAACCGTACAGCGGGGCGGTCCTGTCTCTTTGGAGCGGATATTGCAGCGCGGTTATGGTATACTGGAACAGGATTAGTTAGCATAAGCTAATCGCAAGAAATCAACCATTTCAGGAGGTAATATCATGAACGCAGCAGTCATTTATTGGAGCGGCACGGGCAATACCGAGGCGCTGGCAAAAGCAGTCGCAGAGGGCGCAGGCGTCGAGGCAGTGGAGTGCGGAGATTTTTCCGGCGATGTCGCAGCACTGGATGCAGTCGCATTCGGCTGCCCGGCAATGGGCGATGAGGTTCTGGAGGAGGATACCTTCGAGCCGTTCTTCGCAGGCGTTGAGGGCAAGCTTTCCGGCAAGAAGGTCGCGCTGTTCGGTTGCTACGGCTGGGGCGACGGTCAGTGGATGCGCGACTGGGCAGAGCGTGTGAAGGCTGCCGGCGCAGATCTGGTCAACGGCGAGGGTCTGATTGTCAATGAAGCCCCCGATGACGATGCGCTTGCACAGGGCAAGGCACTGGGTGCAGCGCTGGTCGGCTAAACAGCATATATCTTTTTTCCATACTGTTTCTCAGAAGCAGAGCAGCTCTCCGTTTGCGCGGGGAGCTGCTCTGTTTTTTGCAGTATGAATTACGAACCGGCATTTGCGAGGCTCACTTCGGAGAGGAACTTGATTTCGCTGTCTGAGAGCGTCAGATCATACACAGTAACATTTGCCATCTGTCCCCGGAACTGAAGCTGGTCAGGGGAATGCAGCAGCGCCTGTCTGCCGATGGTGACGGTATCCTGATTGGAGATCAGCTCGCCGGAGACAGAAGCCTGCCCGTGCAGCATACCGTTGATATAGAGCGAAATGGTGTCACCCTTGCGCTGAACCAATGTGTGATACCATTTTTGCGGTGCGATGTGCATAGCGGATTGAATCTCGGTCTGAGTGCCGTCCGCGGCGGTCACGAGGAAATCAACGCATTCCTCACAGATGGAGAGTGCATAAGGGCCTGCGCCGGAGGTCTCATATTTGGTAAAGAGTCCCTCATAGCGCTTGGTGACATCCTCCGCATAGAAGGTAACGGAGAGTGCCCAGTCACCGGTCAGATTCAGTTCTCTGCCGCAGTCGATGTAATCTCCGTCGCCGTCGAAGGAAGCAACCTGTGCATATCCGCCGGCATCGGGCGGGGTCAGTGCGACATCGCCGCAGATTGTCTGGTTCAGTTCACCGCGCCGCACATCCAGCGAGGAAGTGAAATCCCACTGATAGACCGGAACAATGCTGTTGACGAGCTTTTTCTTGATGCGCATGACACATTCAGCGGCATCACGGTAGCTGCCGAGTTCGCTGTAAGCCTGAATGGCAGCCGGATAGTTGCCTTCATTCAGCAGGGCAGCAGCGGCATCATATTTCGTCTGGAGTTCCGATTCACGGCAGTTTTCTGCAAGTTCACTGGAATTGCGGTATGAACCGAGTTCTTCAAACAGGACGGCGGCATCAGAATAGCTGCCCGCATCAAAGAGTGCTTTTGCCTGATTGAATTTTCCCAGCGAACGAAGCACGGCGAAATAGAAAACCAGAGCGGCAATGAGATTGAGCACGAGAATTGCGAGGACGAATTTGAGGACAATTTTCTTTTCGCCGTTCGATGCTGCCTGTCTGGAATTGCTGTTGAGGCTGCCGGTGCGTTCAGCATCCTGCCGGATCAGTGTGCGGAGTTTCTGTGTATTGAAAGCATTCATTTCAGGAATGCCGAAATACTGTCCGCAGGACGGGCAGCAGCGCTCAGAATCTGCGGTTTCCGCGTGACAAAAAGGGCATTGCATAAGGATATTCCTCCCATATATTCGGGCTGCATCGCTCAGGAACGGCGCAGCGCATGATTGACAAAGGTTGTGGATTCTTTTTTGCCGTCGATGGTATAATCGACGAGAAAGCCTGTGGGCCGGAAGCTTCTGCCGTGATAGACCGGCTGAATGCGGTAATAGACATCCTTACCCGCTTCGAGTGCCTTTGCGAGTCTGGCTTCGAGAGAACGGTAACGGCTCTGATTGAGCTGACAATCCATCGGCACGAGATTTCCGAGACCGGCAGCGGCATCAAAGAGGTCTGCGATGAGATGCCCGCGCTGATCGCTGCTGCGGTGATGTGTTTTGGAAGCATCGGTCATCGGGGTATTGAGTGCGCTGCGTTTTTGCTCCCGCAGACGGAGTTTGCCTTCTGCGCAGGAGATCCGTCCGACGGCATCCGTGCGGTAGGTATAGCCGCGCAGGGTATATTTGGCATTTGCGAGGAGAGCGTCGTTCATGCGGAAGGGTGTGCCGTTGTCATCGGTATAATAGCGGTCTGCGCCCTGCCGGAAGCGGCTGTTGGGGTCATATTTTTTCTTGAGGCTGATGGTCGGGACAGGCGGTGCAGGAGCAGCATGACCGTTCAGCCGTTTGCTGATGCCTGCGGACTGTCTGCTGCTCTGGAATCCGGCAGAGGATGCGGAAACCTTCGGCGCATGAACTGCGGATGCATTCTTTTTGAGGAAGACGGCATTGCCGCCCACGCCGGATTTGCTGGCAGACCGGAAGGCAGAAGCGACCGGTTTGCTGCTGCCGGAAACGGAGCTGCTGCGCTGCATCGGGCGGATGGGCGAGCGCATACCGCTGCTGCCGGCAGTTGCGAAGCGCGCTTTGCGGCCGCTGCCCGCGCCGCCGCCGAACATGGCGTGTACACCGCCGGTGAAGCTGCTGCCGCCGCGTTTTGAGCCGCCGGCAGATGCCCCGCCGCCGCTATGGGATCTCCCGCTGCCGCTGCTGCCCGTGCCGCCGCCCGAAACATAGCTGCCGAGGATACCGGCAGCGCGGGAGAGCGCAGAGAGACTTTGATGAAAGGAATCCTGCAAGTGATTGCCGACCCGTGCGAAATCGCCGGTCATCATGCCGGCATAGGAGATGTTCTGCGAGGTTTGAGCGGCGCGCTGCTGAATTTCTGCAATCGCGGAAGCCTTCTCCGCGAGGACAGCGTCCAGAGCAGCCTCGGCTGCATACCGTTTGCTGCGTGCGGAATCCAGCGCACTCTGGGCGGCACTCACTTCGCTCTGCGCCGCGGAGACCCGTGCCTCTGCCTCGTAAACAGGGGAGTAATCATAGGTTGCATAGCCTTCGCTGTCGTAGTGAACGATCGGTTGCGCTGCTGCGAGCGCTGCTTCAGCCGCCGCGAGTCTGCTGTTTGCCGCTGAGAGCCGGCCTTCGGCAGCGCTTTCCGCCATGCGGGCGGCTTCCAGATGCGCACGGGCAGCCAGTTCGCTGCCGTGGATTTTTTCCGCATAGGCGACGAATTCAACGGAGCGCATCAGCGCACCTCCTCGTTAAGATGTAAAGAGATCCTTCATCCGGACGGAAAGCGCGATCCATGCATTGCGTTTTTCCTCCGGCATTCTGCTGAGCATCCGCTTCATGAGCTGTGCGCAGCGCTGCCATGCAGCAGAAGAAGTTTTCCGGATTGCATCCTCTGCGCCGCGGCTGAACATCGCATCGAGGAATGCGGTATAGTGGTTGATGAGAAGCTGCGTCACGGCGTCATTGCCGGAATCAGCCGCTGCAAACTGTGCAAAGGTCACATTGACGGCGGCACAGTGCTGCATGAGGGCAGATGCATCGCCGGCAGGCAGCGCTGACCGCTGACGGTTCAGCAGGGCAAAGCGCGAGCCGATTTCCAGCACAAGAATTGCGGTCAGACCGCGCTGCACACTCGGATAGGATGTCCAGTCAGAGAGCAGCGTATCCTTCTGCGGGCTGCGGTAATCGACCAGTTCGCGGAAATCTGCGAGCATCTGCTGTGTGCCGACGAGGAATGCCTTGCGGTTTGCGCCGAGCAATCCGGAGGCTGCCTGCGCGATGTGCAGCACATAGAGCGCAAGCTGTTCATAGAGAGCGGTGCGGCGCTTCCGGCAGAGACGGTACTCTGCGGTGAGGGTGCGTGCTTCTTCGGAGTCCGCATCGAAATTGCGCATTGTATGCTCTGCATTTGCCGCGAGACGGTCACACAGGGCAGCGAAGTCATCTGCACGCTTGCGCAGAACGGCATATCGTGCAGAGAATGCCGAGACGAGGGCGCTCATGCGGGCTTCGTCGTCGGTATCACTGTCTGCGAGTGCGCGGATCGGTGCAGCGGTATCAGCGGCTTCCTGCGCGAGCATCAGCCCGTACCAGCGATAGGCAGCGATGACGGCATCCGGTGCGCCGTCCGCGAGGCACTTCTGTCCGCCGGAGAAATCGAGGTCGATGTACAGCGCGATGTCCTTCATGACATCTGCGCATTCCGTGAGAATCTGCTTCTCCGGCAGCGGCGCACTGTGTGTGAAATGCAGTGCCTCAAACATGGTGAGATACTGCGTGATGGTGTTGACGTACATGGAATCGGCATAGCGGTCGTAGGTTTTCGCCATCGTCATGCCGGCGTAATAGAGATTTGCGAAGCTGCGGCAGATTTTGACAAGCTCACGCAGCATCTGCGGCTCGCCCTCTGCGGATTGCTTCTTATAGGCGAGTTCCGCATTTGCGATGATTCTGCCTGTTTCCTCATCATGTGTCCGCTGATAGCGTCTGCGGAGCGTTTCGAGATCCTGCTTCTGACGGTTCAGATCGGCGTAGAGGACATCGGCACGCTGTTTCAGATCAGCAGCCTGCTTGCGCAGAACACCGAATTCGGAACGCTGCTTCTCCTGCATGATATTTGCGCTGCGGCGCAGCAGCAGATCATAGGTCTTGTTATCACGCAGATGCCGGAAAAGCTGCATATTGGTCGGGGAATCGTATTTGCTGCGCGAAACGCCCTTTTCCCATTCTGCAACGCGCATCTTGAAGGGCTTTTGCAGACCCTCATAGAAAACGAGCGCCTGACCTGTGCCGAATGTACCCTGTTCTTCGAGCTGATCGGCAGAGGCAGACATGGTGCTGCCCAGCAGATTGCGGTCATCCTGCGCGGTGATGCGGTGGCCGAGTTTGAGGCCGGTGTTTTTGAGGACTTCCGGTGCCATCGCGGTGGGGAGCTGGTCTGCAATGACAATGCCCTCGCCCAGTGCGCGCACCTCTGCCAGCATCTTCACGAGATATTTCGTCGCGGAGATTTTCGGGTCAACCGAACCGCCGACGGGATCATCCGTGGTCGGGCCGATGAGGTTATGTGCTTCTTCGTAGAAGATAACGTGTTCAATCTCGCGCTTTGTACGCGGATTATCCTCAGAATCCGTATCGCTGGTCTTGCGGATTTTCAGCACCTCACGGATGAGCGTGGAAATCAGCAGGGACATGAAGTTTGCAGGGCCTTCACCGAGCGCTTCCAGTTCGATGATGACCGGACAGCTCAGCCAGTCCTCCGGCTGCATACTGGATTCGCGGACATTGTAGACATTGCCGATTTCTCTGCGCAGCAGGCTGCCGATGCGCACTTCCATGACCGAGCGGATATTGGCGCGGGATTCGCCCTCATAGCCCGAATCCTCCACCGCCACTTTCAGCGAATCGTAAAGCTCCTGCATGGTCGGATAGGGCTTCGTGCCGTCATTGCGCTCATTGATATTCCAGCCCTTGTCGAGATAGACCTGCTCAATGCAGCGGTCAATCAGGAACGGCGAGGGCGGAATCAGCTCAAATGCGCCCGCGAAAACGGCATTGAGGTTTGCGATATGCTCCGCGAGGGTCAGCCCGACCGGGAACTGGAAGGGGTTGATGTGCAGCGGAAAACGGGTATCTGCACCCGGCGAAAAGACGCAGAGATCCTCCATGCCCTCGATCATGGCGAGCGCACGGTACTCCTGCTTGGCGGGTTCGAGTACCAGAAACGGGACGTGCTGTTTGGTATCGCGCCACAGCGTCGTGACGAGATAGAGCATGGTGTTGGTTTTACCTGCACCCGGCACACCGGAGATAAAGGCGTGCTTCTTGAACAGCTCCACCGGGAAGGTGACATCGTAGCCCATGCTGCTCTCGCCCAGCGAAATGACCTCATGCATCACGCCGGTATGCGCATCGAATGTGACCTCTTTCGAGAAGGGCTTGGGGTCGGTTTCCTTTTGCAGCTCAATGGATTCGCCCGGATACAGAATCGGGAAGGAGAACATCGGGCGGATTTCGTCCAGCGTATACAGCGAGAGGAACGGCGCAACGAAATCGCCCTCCTCCTTCTGCGCGTGGAGGATGTTGCTGTCGCTGTGGTACATATCGAAGCCTTCAGCGGATTCGATGGTCTCGATGAGATACGTACCCGATTCAACCGCCTCCGCGGCAACGCTGTCCGCGAGCATGACGGCAATATCCTGCGACTCTGCAAACGCAACGACATTTGCGACGAACTGCGGGAACTTCATGAGGTTACTGAGATACTTATCCCACGATTTTACGATGGTTTCGCTGTTATCGTCCTTGCCCTGCTCGCGGTCGGAGATGCGGCGGCGGGTCTCTGCGTAGGGCAGGCGCTGCCGGATGGTCTGCGTATGCTCCACCGGGAAGATGTCGATGCGCAGCACGGCGCTGCGGTCGTAGCCTTCCATGAGCTTGAGGACATTGTAGAGACGGCCCGTGCGGCAGGGTTCCCACTCCATGATCGACCAGAGCAGCACCTCGCCGGCGTTATCGGAGGGGAGACGGTTCTGGGCGGGGAGGGAATAGTCCTTCTTGGTGAGATATGCACCGCAGGCAAATCGGGTATCGGTGATGATTCTGCCGGAGCCGTCCACGGGGGCGGTATTGAAGCTGAGCATGACATCCGCATCCGGTGCGATCTCACAGACGGCGTGGGGTGCATTTTTCGCGGCTTCAATCTCCTCGCGGGATGTATCACCGAGGCTGTATCGCCTGACCTGTCCTGCGATATTGGTGAGCTGCAAGACCGGAATCGTGCTGCCGTCCGCAAGCTGTTCCTCCTCAACCGACATATTCCGTGCCGTCTCATAGCAGAAGAAATCGTAGTATGTGGCGAGAACAGAGGTCGTGAGAAACTCGCGGATGCCGTCGAGTTTTTCGGGGGTTGCGGCAGTCGCGTAGAACAGGATCGTCAGATGCTGACCCTTTGCGAGCGAGGGATCGGGGTTATAGTAATACAGCAGATGAAAATAGACATTTGCCGTAAAGCCGAGCCGGTGAAGCTGGCGCAGAAAAACGCCGTGCTTCTCCATGATATTGTCCACGCTGGAGCCGTCAAAGACGCTGTACTTGCGCAGCGTGAGATCGGGCAGGCGGTTGACGGAAAAACAGAGATAGTACATATTGCTCATCCGAATGCGCCCTCCAGCTGGGATGCCTGCTGTGCAAACATCTCCTGCAATTCAGCGTTCAGGGTATCGCTTGCACCGGCGATCTCCTGAAACTCCTGACCGCTCTGTTCGAGGCTGCTGCTGAGTCCGCTGCCGACATCGGAATAATCGCCGCTCATTTCGGCAGCGGTCTGCGCATCCGCAAACTCCTGATTGGCATACTCATTGGATTCTCTGGAGGTTTCATTCAGCGATTCACCGACCTCCGCGCCGGGCGCACGGATTTCGCTTTCGGCAAGTGCCTTTGCGATGCCGCTGGATTCGCTGACGGCAGCTTCGACTGCTGCTCTGTCATCGTCGTCCACGCCTTCAATCGAGAATACCGCTTCCGCGGAGCGGGCTGCATCCTCATTTTTCTGCTCAGCGACCTCGCGAATCTCATTTCCGCGGACGCCTGCCTGTTCGACCTTGCCCTGCTGTTCGAGTTTCAGTCTGCCCATAGCGCAGATCTCCTTTCCGAATGTGCAACTGTGCTGCCGGCGGACGCATCCGCCGGTGACACTGATTTACGAATTGAGCTTCTCGCAGATTTCCGCAACCCATGCCTCATCGGGCATCTGATAGGGGCGGAATTTCTGGTTATCGCGTGCGCGGTTGAAATAGATCGCGTTGTTCTCGCCCATGAGGGAGACATCGTTTTCACCGACAAACCGCGAGAATTCATCCGGCGCCATGCTGAAGGCGTTTTTCATCGTGAAATAGGACATGAGATCCTTGTCATCCTGTTCGAGCGCAGTGAAGCTGTCCTGCCACAGCACGGTATGGATGCCGCGCTGTGCGCCGTTCTGGATGACGCTGCGGAACATATCCTTCGGGGAGGCGGTTGCGCGGGACTGCGCATTGCCGATATTGAACATCATGTCGATGTCATCGCCCTGCGAGAGTTTTGCCTCCGATTTGAGCGTATCTGCGCGCTGATAGCCGAAGACGAAGAAATATTCGCCGTTTTCGGGGGCGGCGGCATTGCCCTGCGCGATGTCATAGAGCGATGTGAGGGTCTGCTGCGCATCGCTGTCGGCATCTGCTGCGATATAGTGGATATAGCGCGGCAGTTTCTCCGCAATGATCTGCGGGATGTCGCGGAAATAGCTGTCATGCAGCGGCTTGCAGTTATAGAGGTGGATGAAGGGCTTTGCGGGTGCGCTGCCCTTTGCGGCACGGTATCCCGCACAGAGACTCAGCAGCGCAAAGGCGAACATACTGCGCGCCTTGTCGGTATCGCTGCCGATGCAGAGCAGATTGGAGAATTCGCTGCGTGTAAAGCGCATTTCCATGTCATTTGCGATGCTCAGCGGCTCACCGAGATACAGCTTGCCCTGCTGCGTGCTGTCAGTCAGCTCGCCGCGCAGGAAGCGGTTGAAGAAGCTGTAGCGGTTGTCCTCGATATTCGAGAGCAGGATGCGCGTCTGGTGCTGAGCATCTGCATACTGTGCCGTCTTTTCGCTGATCTCCTCAAGCATACCGCGGTGCAGTTCCGGCTTGATGTAGGCAACGCGGAAATGCGAATTGTACTCCTTGTTGCCGGCTTCGGAGTTGTAGACGGCTCTGCCGGGGTCGTCAATCGAGATCTGATCGACCTCGCTGCTGCCGTTTTCGAGGAGCAGATCAGCGTCAGCATTCGAGCATTTCAGCACAATGCGGACAGCCATCTGGTCATAGACGGAGCGGTCAACGCCGCGGATATTGGAGTAACTCTGCGAGGAGAGGATGAGGTGGACGCCGAAGGCTCTGCCCTGCCGCACGATGCGTTCCAGCATGACGGCAGATTTCTTTGCAAATTCGTCGTTATCGCCGGTGAACAGCTCATGGAACTCATCCATGATGACGAGGATGCGCGGCATCGGCCTGCCGGTCTCGGTGCGGTATTCCTCGATCTTATCGACATGGGCGCGCTTAAAGAGATCCGCACGGATTTTCTGTTCGCGTTCGAGCGCTTCGAGGATGTTGTATCCGAATTCGCGCTCACTTTCGATTGCCACAACGCGGAATGCCGGCAGAACGTGGTCTGCATAAATTTTGAATTCAACGCCGCGCTTGAAGTCGATGAGGTAGATGCTGATTTCCTCCGGCGAATACTGGCGGAGCGTCTGCATAATAATGGTGTGCAGCAGGCTGGATTTACCCGAACCGGCCACGCCCGCGATGAGGGCATGGTGGCTGCCGCCCGTGCCGAGGGTGAGATACTGTTTCTCATTTGCGCCGTGTACACCGATGGGAATGCGGATGCCGTTGATGGTGGTATCGGTGGTTTCCGCGCCGTGCATCTTCTCGATGCCGATTTCCACCTTGTCGGCATTCTTGATGCCTTTTTTCAGCACCGGAATGATGGCGGAACGTTCCGCCTCAGAGGGGGCAGAAGCGGGTTCCCAGTAAATCGTGTGTTTTTTGCCGCGCACGAAGGAACAGGTAATGCTGTCAGGGCGTTCGCCGTAATCATACGCGGTGAAATCGCCCTCAATATTTGCAAGAATCGGGTGCAGCTTCTCATCCACCTTCTGGAACTGGCTTTCGCTGCGGTAGAGAATCGTAAACACGCCGCATTTCGGGCCGGAGGTGACGATTTGTTCCAGCAGCTTGAGGGAATGCTCATTCAGTCCCGCGGGATAGTCCATGAGCATCAGCACCTGATAGGGTTCGGCGTTCTGTTCCGCAACGCGGTTATACTCGTAGATGCTGTTATATTTGCCCTGCAGGCAGCGCTGCGTGACATTGGAGATATGGTTGGTCATGACGCGCAGTTTTTCTTCGATGTCGCGCGGGTCAGACCAGATTTTGCCATTGATGACCTCGCTTGTGCGGTCATCGGTATCGACAAGCTGTCCGAACATGGCGAAGCTTGCACCGAGTTCCAGCGGGTCGATGAAGGTCATGCGGAGTTTTCCGGGCGGCACGCTCATAAACAGGCGCAGACCCAGTGTGCAGGCATCCTGCACGGCAAGCGTGCGCGCAGGCGGGGTGCTGTACCGGAAAATGCTGTTGAAGGCGCTGCTGAAGGGGATCGGCAGGGGCATAATCAGGCGGCTGCCGCGCATCATAAAGGGATAATACCGGCGCAGAAACTTCACCGTCAGCGTACTCAGTCTGCCCTGTACCGGAACGGCACTCAGCGTACCGAGCCAGACATCGCGGGGCATTTCGCGGCAGCAGGCATAGCCTTCAAAATCCGGCTCTGCATTGCAGACGCGGGCGTACTCGCGGCGCATTTCCTCCGGCGGGAATTCTGCCAGAAAACGTGCGGCAGTTTTGCTGAGGGATTCGGGCATTTCCCTGCGCAGTTTCGCGCTGAGTTCCTTTCGCTTTTGCTGCTGCTGCCGGCGCGTTCTGATCAGGGTATCGCTGAAATCTGCGAAGGCGGAGACCGTTTTCTTCGCGTGTGCGCTGACGGCGGCATCGTCCCTGCTGCTGAGCGCAGCAAACGCCGTGCGGAGTGCTTCCGGCTGATTTGCGAGCTTTTCGCGCTGTCTGCTGATTTCCTCCCGCATGAGTTCCTCGGCGCGGCGGCAGGAGCGGTAAAGCAGCGCAGCCGCCTCAGCAGCAGCGCCTTTTTTATGAGCAAACACAGCCTGATTGAAGCGTTCTGTCAATTCTGTGAAGCTGAATTTGCCTGTCAGCAGCAGATCCGTATTCAGGTCGGTCTGCGGCGAACTTTTCTCACGGTTTGCGCGGTAGAATTCCGCATCTGCCACACAATCCTCTGCGGCGGCAGCCTGCGCAAGCACAGTTCTGCACTGCGCGAGAATCTCGTAGACGCTGCGGGAATCATCGGCTGTTTTCTTAGCGAGTGCCGTCAGGTCAGCGCGATAGGCTTCGCTCTGTTTCCGCACCTGCTGTGTCAGCGATTTGCCGTACGCAGCGGCATCGGCGGCATTCTGTTCTTCGTCCTTGCCGTAGGCGGCGCGGAATATTTTGCGTTCCGATGCCAGTTCCGCATCAGCCTGTTCGGCGCGGCTGTTGAAATTGACAAGACCGCTGAGGAATTCCGCCATCTGATTGTTCTGAAGTTCCAAGCTGCTCACCGTCCTTTCGTGATGTTTTTGGGCAGCACGGGATTCTTCAGACCCGCCTGCCTGAGTACGGCAACGGCACGTTCCTCACCGATGAACTGAATGCCGAATGCAAAGTTATATTCCATAGCTGCTGTGGCAGCGGCGTGCAAATCGTCCTCTTTGGCGATGAGTTCTGCGGTTGTATTCTGGATTTCACGGTTGAGCGAGGTCAGCTCTGCTTCTGCGCGCTGACAGTCTGCGGCAGCCTTTTCAAGCTGCTGGCGGAGCCGGGTTTCCTTCTCTTTCCACGGATGCTTCTCCTGCATTTCCCGGAATTGCGTCGCAGCGAATTCCGAGCGCTGCATGGCGGTGCTGATGCGCTGTTTCAGCGAGGCACTCATTTCCGGCTCAATGCCGCGGACATCGGCAAGCTCTTTGCTCAGCGCAAGGATTTCCGATTCCGAGGTGCGCTGTGCCTGCACAGTATCGTGCAGCAGAACCGTACCTTCCGATTCAAGCTCCAGAATTGCGCGCTCTGCTGCTTCCAGAGCGGCATAGCGTTCTTCGAGCTTGGCGCGGCAGGCATCGGTGCGCTGTGCATAATCCGAAGCCAGCCCGCGGATATTCTTCTGGCGGAGATACTGTATTTCATATTCGCGGATGGCTTTGCAGAGTGCATCGCGTATCTCCGAGACTGTCGCCATAATCTGCCGGTAGGCAGCCAGTTCGATGTCAGATGCAGTTTGCAGAGCCATAGCAAAATCGGGATCAATTTCCTTCGAGATGCCGGATGCAATCAGTTCTGCGGCATCGCGGCACTGATTCACAGCAAGGGTGCGCAGCCAGTATGCAGTGGCGGTATCGGGCAGCAGCCGTGCGAGCGAAGCGGTCTGTTCCTGCGCACGCTTGAAATCGCCGGAAGCGACGGCACGTTCCGCAGCCGCAAAGGTGTCGGCGGCATTTTTCCGGATGACCGGTTCCTGCACACGGGAACCCTCCGCGGTGCTGCCGCACCAGAGACAGTGTTTTCCGGCGGGCTGTGCTTTTCCGCATTCTGCACAGTAGATGAATTTCATGTTGCGTCAACTCCTTCCTGCTGTTCAAGGGCTTTGAGGTCTTCGCAGATCAGTGCAAGCTGCGAACGTGCGCTGGCATTATCCGCGAGCGCACTGTGGATTGTATCTGCATGGGCGGCAGCGGGCGTCATGCCGGTCGAGCCGTCGATGAGTTTTGCGGGAAACAGCGAGCTGCCGATGACTCTGCTGTTTGCAGAGATGGATGACTTGGAGTAGGACAGCATTTCGCTGATGACCTGCATCCGTGCGGCACGTTCATTCTGGAGTTCGTTCTGGAAAAAAGAGTTCTTGAGGCGCTTTCTGCGCATGAGCAGCCAGATGCGGAATCCGGCGCAGATCAGTCCGACTGCAAGCCCCCACAGCACAAGCGGTTTCATGATGCTCATGTCGGCGTGAAGGAAGGTCAGGACATTGACCGCAAGCAGACCGATGCCTGCGCCCGCTGCCGCACCGACCGCAGCAGCAATGAGAATGGTCAGCAGAATGGTAATCATAGGGATGCTCCTTTTCACGTTCTTGCCAGAGAATAATGACATGACTATTATAAACCATTCTATGTTATTTGTCAATCTTTATTGCAGATTGAAACTGTCAAAAAATGCGCATTTACAAGTGAACAGCCGCACTGTCCGGAGCGGGACGGTGCGGCTGTGTTCAGGTTTTCTGAAGCGGAGATCTGCCGAATACGGCACGGCGGCAGAAGGTCACAGACATAACCGTTGCGATGGTCCAGCCGATGGGCCATGCCATCCAGATGCCGGGCGAACCGAACGGTACTGAGAGGATAATTGCGAGGATGACGCGCAGAATGAGGTCTGTGAAGGTGGCGATCATGAATTTGCCCATCATGCCCGCCCCGCGCAGAACGCCGTCTGTGACGAGCTTGAGCGCGGCGATGAAGTAAAACGGTGCAACAATCCGCAGGAACAGAACGCCGGTGGAGAGGGCGTCTTCACTGGGGGTATCGAGGAAGATGCGCACCAGCAGTCTGCCGCCGAAGAAATAGAGCAGTGCCAGCGGCAGCGCAAGCATCCAGACGAGATTGCGGGCGGCTTTCCAGCCGGCGGGGATGCGGTCCGGCTTCTTTGCACCGAGATTCTGCGCCGTATAATTGGAGACGCCGTTGCCGAGGGTGGTCATGGAGGTGATGACAAGATTATTGAGCTTGACTGCGGCGGAATATCCCGCGATGACACCGGAGCCGAAGCCGTTGATGACGCGCTGAATGATGATATTGCCGACGGAAATGAAGCTCTGCTGCAAAATGCTGGGGACTGCAATGCCTGCAATCTGTCCGAGGAGCGTCCATGAGAACAGCGGGGCGTATCCGCTGCTGCGGAAACCGTGCATCCGGCGCAGCACAAAGCTCATTGCGAGGATGCAGCTCACCCCCTGACAAAGCAGCGTTGCCCAGGCCGTACCGGCGACGCCCATGTGGAATTTCGCGACGAACAGGATGTCTACGCCGACATTTGCGGTGGAGGAAGCGGCAAGAAACCAGAAGGGCGTGCGGGAATCGCCGAGTGCCGAGAAGATGCCCGTTGCAATATTATAATAGAACACGAAGGGCAGACTCCAGACGTAAATATCCAGATAGGTCTGCGAATCAGCGAAGATATTCTCCGGTGTATGGATGAGCCGCAGCAGATGTCCGCCGCCCAGCAGACCAAGCAGCATCAGCAGCCCGCAGATGACGCCTGCCGCAATGACCGTTGTACTGACAGCGGTTCGCAGGTCGCGGTAACGCTTTGCGCCGAACAGCCGCGAGACGACGACCGAACAGCCGATATTGCAGCCGAATGCAAATGCAATGAAAATCAGCGTAATCTCATAGCTGTTGCCGACTGCGGCGAGTGCATCTTCACCGATGTACTTGCCTGCAACGAAGCTGTCAGCGAGATTGTAAAGCTGCTGAAAAATGATGCTTCCGAACATCGGCAGACAGAACCGCCAAAGCACCGACGAGGGCTTCCCGACGGTTAAATCCTGATTGTTTTCGCGCATGAAAAAAACAGCCCTTTCCTTTGATAATCTATCTCTCATTATACCATAAAGCACGGGAAAATACAATAGCAGCGCGCAAAAAAGATGATGCCGGATCGGAACTCTGCGGCATCATCCTGACAGCGCCTTACTGCGCGGCGTATTTTTGTGCAAATGCGTGAATCCAGTCTGCGAAGAAGCCGGATGCACAGGTCTTGCTGCTGCGGAATCCGCCCTGTGCCGCAACTGCATTCTGCACACAATCCTGCGCATCTGCGGGGCAGCCGCAGAAATCGGCGGTTTTCAGCATGGCAATGTCGTTATCGAAATCGCCGGTTGCCCCGATGCGCACATTTTCGGGCAGCATCGCCCGAAGCTTGCGCAGCGCCGTACCCTTGTTCGTTTCCAGCGGCAGAATCTCCAGAAAAGTCTTGTGCGAGCGCGTAAAACTCACCGCAGAGAAGCGTTCTGCTGCGGCATAGCGGCTCATGCGGTCAATGACGGCGGGGTCATCCGCGAACAGCGCCTTGTAGCAGCTTGTGGTATCAATCTCACGGAAATCACGCAGAATCATCGGAATATTGGTGACGCGCAGATGCTCCCGTTCATATTCATTGTCCTGAATCGTGAAGATGCCCTCCGGACACAGCACCTCTGCACCTGCCGTCGGGAATTGCTGCATCAGCTCCTGAATCAGCGGTTCAGCCGCCGCCGGCAGAAAGGTTTCGCCGGTTGTCTGCGCCGTTTTCGGATCGTAGATGAGCGCACCGTTATAGAGTACGACAGCGAAATCCGGCTGAAGCTGCGCGATGTATGCCTGTGAAGCGTGCAGACTTCTGCCCGTAGCGAAGCTGAACAGACCGCCCTTTTCGCGGAAATCTGCAATGGCGGCGGCATCCTCTGCGGAGAGGGTCTTTTCCGGAGTCAGCAGCGTGCCGTCCAGATCGGTCAGCAGCGCAAGATTTGCGTATGGTTTTGCGGACATTGTTACCTCCTGTGTTCGGGAATCAGAGTGACAGTTTGCCGGACGAAAACAGCACGGCATCTCCTGCGATGCGCACGCGGCTGCCGCAATCGGTGCAGCGCAGAATGCCGGTTCTTTCCGAAGCCTGAAATGCTGCAATCTCCGGTTTGCCGAGGCGCTTTGCCCAGTAGGGCGCGATCATACAGTGCGCAGAGCCGGTGACGGGGTCTTCCGCGATGCCGGCTTTCGGCGCAAATACGCGGGAAACGCAGTCGAATTCCGGTGAATCGGCGGGCGCGGTGACTGCCGTCAGCAGACCTTCCAGCGCGGTCAGCTTCTCTGCATCGGGATGCAGGGCGCGGACATCCGCGGCATGAGACAGCACCAGCAGCAGATCACGGTCGAGATACGCCTCCTGCACATCCGCCCCGATGGCTTCACACATCTGCGGAGTCACAGCAGCGGGATGCAGCGTATAAGCGGGGAATTCCATCGCAAATGCGCCGTTTTCCCGTGTAATGTACAGATTGCCGGAGCGAGTCCGGAATGTGACGGCATCGCGGTGCGGCTCGATGATCCGCAAAATAACGTATGCCGCCGCGAGTGTGGCGTGGCCGCAGAGGTCAATCTCAGCCGCGGGCGTAAACCAGCGCAGCCGCCAGCCGTCCGCCTCCGGCACGAGAAACGCGGTCTCAGAGAAGTTGTTTTCGCGGGCGATTTGCAGCATGAGGGCATCGGGCAGCGGGGCATCCGGCAGGCAAACCGCCGCCTGATTGCCGGCAAACAACCGGTCGGTGAAGGCATCCACAATAAACTGCTGCATGGATAATTCTCCTTTTTCGTGCAATCCTATCTGCGGGGTGATGATATGCTTTGGATTGGAATCCTGATTGCGGTGCTTTCGGGTGCGCTGATGAGCGTACAGGGTGTCTGCAATACCGGCGCAACAAAAGCAGCAGGGCTGTGGGTGACCGGCACATTCGTCTCGCTGACGGCTGCGGCGGTCTGCCTGCTGCTGTGGTTTGTGACAGGTCGCGAGGGGGATTTTTCCGCGCTCATGCAGATTCGCCCGCGCTATCTGCTGCTGGGCGGGGTACTGGGCGCGTTCATTACGGGAACGGTCGTGCTGAGCATTGCAAAGCTCGGCACAGCGCGTGCGGAAATGGTGATTGTTCTGGCGCAGCTCGTGACCGCTTATGTCATATCGGTCTGCGGATGGCTCGGCTCAGAACAGGAAGCGTTCTCATGGAGCAGACTCTGTGCGCTGGGCATTGCGCTGGCGGGCGTGATGTGGTATAGCTGCTGATGCAGCCCTTCGTTAGCCGTAGTATTGCAGATACGTCTGGTAGAGGAAGACCGCCATGCGCACAATCGGAATCAGGAAAAATGCGCCGCCTGCAAGGCAGAGCAGAGAGAATGCGGTCATGATGCGGAAGCGGGTGCAGCTGGGATATGTTCCCATGACGCTGATCCTTGCGCCGCGCTTCAGCAGCAGCGCCCCGATGCAGCACAGCAGACTTGGAAAATAGCAGAAGCCGGTCATGACGCAGGCATACCCGACCACACCGAGACATCGCCAGAAGGCAGCGCCGAAGCCTGCCCTGCCGTCTCCGAACCAGCCGTCGATGCCGGTGTAATACGCCGAGACCGCAAATTCCGTCAGGGGCGGGAGCAGGATAATCACCCACGCGAGAATGTGGATGATCTGCAAGATCCAGAAATACCGTTTGCGCTGACGGTCAGGCAGGGCGGGTGAGATTTCCTCCGGTATCATGCGGATTCCTCCGTTTCAGGCGTTTTTACGACTGCTGTGTATAGCTGTCGATGCGTTCAAAGCCGTCGAGCAGCACATCGCGGTGCGCAAACGCCTTTTCCGTGCCGCGCGCCACGCAGGTCAGCGGATCTTTCGCGGTGCGGCACTGTACGCCGACTGCACGCGAGAGATACGCCTCCAGACCGCCCAGCAGCGCACCGCCGCCGGTCAGCAGGATGCCGTTTTTGCAGATGTCTCCGACGAGTTCGGGCGGAGTTTCCTCCAGCACGCGCCGGATCATTTCCACGATCTGTGCGATGTCGTCTTCAAGCGCCTCAAAGATTTCCGCTTCACTCAGGTCGCACTGATCGGGCAGACCGCGTGTGATATTCTGCCCCTTCACCTGTGCGATGACATCTTCCGTGGGGTTATAGAGATTGCACAGGCCGATCTTCACCTGTTCTGCGGATTTTTCGCCCAGCAGGATCTGATATTTATTCTGCACATAGCGGATGATCGACTGATCGAAGCGGTTGCCCGCGATGCGCAGCGAACGTGCCGTCACGATGCCGTTCATGGAGACGACGGCAATGTCCGTTGTGCCGCCGCCGATGTCCACGACCATGTGACCGACCGGTTTATTGATTGCGATGCCTGCACCGATGAGTGCCGCAAGCGGCTCCTGAATCAGATGCACCTTGCGTGAACCGGTGCTGAGTGCGGCATCGAGGATTGCGCGTTTTTCGACATCTGTGATGAGCGACGGCACACAGATGACAATGCGCGGCTTGATGATATTCGCGCCGGCAACCACGTCGATGAGTTCGCGGATGAGTGCCTGCGTGAGAATATCATCGGAGATCACGCCGTCCTGCAGCGGATGCACAACGGCGATATAGGAAGGCGCTCTGCCGACCATCTTGTACGCCTCTGTGCCGACCGCCACGACGCGGTTTGTGCGTTTATTGAAGGCGATGACAGATGGCTCGCTGAGGACAACGCCTTTTCTGCGGCGCGTGATGATGATATTCTGCGTGCCGAGATCAATGCCAATATCCATATTGATGTGACCTTTCTTTCGGTTTTGCGGAGATTATATCTGTTCGTGACCTGCACCGTCGCGCAGGACATATTCCATTTCGGTGAAGCGGGAACGGATCGGGCGGAAGCCGAGGCGGGCGTACAGTCCCAGCCCCATATCGCTTGCAGAGAGCGAGACGTAATCGAGGTCTCTGCGCTTGGCGTCGATGAGCAGCATTTTCATGAGCCATGTGCCGGCGCGCGCACCGCGGTATTCGGGCATGACGTATACACCGAGGACATAGCCGTATCTGCCGGTGGGGAAGAAGGGATTTGCGGGTTTTTCCTGAATGGTGAGAATCGCACAGCCGGCGAATGTACCGTCCGGCAGTTCTGCGGCGTAGACCACGCAGTCTCTGCCGAGGTGACTGCGGAAATACTCCGGCAGCTGATCCGAGATCTGCCGGACAGTCTGCTCCGGCAGTTCTCCGAATTCCTCATCGAAATAGGCGAGGCGGAGTCTGACAAGCTCCGGAATATCCGCGGCCTGTGCCGTGCGGATGGTAAACGAATACATAATTGATTGCCTCCGTTTCTGATGATGCGCCCGTTTCTGAACAGGCGTATGGATATACATTCTATATTATAACATACTATGACGAAAAATGCAATCTTTTGGTGCTGCATTTTCGCGCTGCGGCAGAAAAAGAAGGAGAATGCCGCAGCAGACATCCTCCTTCTCTGTGTATTCAGGATTCGTAATCAATGCACGCTCTGCCGCCCTCTGCGCGGATGCCCGCAATGAATTTGCCGAATGCTTTGTGATCCGGATGATTCTGGTAGGCATCGAGACCGGCGTAGTCTGCAAAGGTGCAGATCAGCGCGATGTGATAATTGGTCTGGTCGGCGGCTTCGCTGTTCACCGCGACCTCCATGCTGCAAAGGCTCGGCACGAGCGCGGGCAGCTTCTCCGCACGGGCTTTTGCTTCCAGAGCAAGCTCCTGCGCGGTTTTTCCGTCGGTATCCTTCAGACGGAACATAACGATATGATGTACCATATTCTGTACCCCCTTTGTTGAGGCAACACCGCACAAAGCCCGCCTGACGGCCGGAGCCCGGCTGGCAGCTTGGCGACGCATCTGCTTGCATCTTTTCCGTCATCTTGCACAAAAATTCCTTGCATGGCGCCAGCCCAGCGGCGTCATTTCTATACAATCTGACGAAAAATCTGACGGGTCAAATATATTTGACCGTAAGCATCCTGCACCACCAGCTCTGTGCGGTATTGCCTTAATCCGCAGTCAGTTCGGTGCGCTTGATGACAAAGCCGACGACATCATGGCCTGCATTGCAGCAGATTGCCGCGCCGATATTCCAGTAGCCTTCCGGCGGATAGCCGAGTGCTTTTGTCAGTGCCGCGCCGAATTCCTGTGCGATTTTCGGATTCGAGCCCTGCATCACGAGGTACGGGCTGTGCGGCTGAATATCCGCCTTCACGACTTCGACCATGCGCGGGATGATATTCTGTTCGCCGCGGATCTTCTGGATCACGCTGGATTTGCAGTTGACGATGCGGCAGAAGGGCTTGAGACCGAGCAGTTCACCGGCGAACGCCGCTGCTGCACTCACTCTGCCGGAGCGCTTGACGTATTTCAGCGTCATCGGGACAAAATACAGTCCTGCGTGGGTTGTCCAGTCCTCCAGAAACGCGACCAGCTCCGAGACCGATGCCCCGCGTGCGAGCTTTTTCGCCGCTTCCGTGACGGCATAGCCGTAGGTCGCGGTATAGTTTCTGCCGTCCACAAGGTGAATGCGCATCCGTTCTTCGCAGACAGGGTGTGCCTCATAGAAGGCATCGCGCGCGAGGGCGGCGTTATTGAATGTACCGGAACCGCCCGCACCGATGGTCGTGAAGATGAGATCGGTGACACCCTCTGCGGCAGCCTCCTCATACGCCTCCTGAATATCGAAGGGGGGGAGCTGGGCAGTTGAGGGGAATTCCTTGGACTGATCCATGAGCCGGTAGAATTCCTGCTTGGTGAAATCCTGCTCCTCACGCAGCGGCTTGCCGTCCACATTGATCGGCATATACAGCAGCTTGATGCCGAGGGCATCCGCGAGATCTTTTCCAATATCGCTGACAGAATCGGTCATCAGCTTGATTTTTTGCTTGAGCATAGTGTTGACATCCTTTCTCAGATCTGACTAATATCATAGCTGCGCGGCGTATCGGGTTCCCAGGCACTTTTTGCGAGTCTGCCGTCGCGGGTCAGACCGGCAAAATCGTGCTGCCGCAGCACCTCATAAGCCGCCACTGCAACCGAATTGGAGAGATTCAGGCAGCGGAGCGTCTCGCGCATGGGGATGCGGACGCAGCGCTCCGGATTTGCCGCGAGAATGCGCTCATCCAGACCGAGATCCTCGCGCCCGAACAGCAGAAAGGTCTCCTCCGGATACTGTACATCGGTATAGAGCGTGCCGGTTTTCGCGGTGAAATAGAAAAACGGGTTCTGGGCGAACTGCGCAGCAGGATATGCCGCGAAGAACGCATCAATGCTGTCGTGGTGGATGATTTCGAGCTTATCCCAGTAATCCAGTCCCGCACGTTTGAGCTTGGCATCGTCGATGCGGAAGCCCAGCGGGTGGACGAGATGCAGCACAGCGCCCGTGACGGCGCAGGTACGCGCAATCGAGCCGGTATTCTGCGGAATGCGCGGTTCTACCAGTACAAGATGGAGCTTATGCAAGATGATACATCCTTTTTCGTTAAAATTTGCCGTGTATGCGGAGGCGCTCCGTGCGGAATGCTAACAGTATCACGCAGAGAAAGGAGCGGTCAATATGCAGATTCAGGCAATTGCAAAGGGCATGGCGCTGGGTGCTGCGGCAGGCATGGTCGGATATTTGGTCAGCAGTGCAGGCAGCAGCGAGAAATCCAGACTCAAGCGCCGGACGGTCAAGGCAGCACAGGCAATCGGTGCGATGCTGGACAGCGTCGCAGACCTCCTTCACGGATGATGTGCGGGCTGCGCTGTCATTCCGCATCCGGATGGTTTTTCCGGTAGCTCAGATAGCCTTCCAGAATGATCGTTGCCGCCACCGCATCCACGACCGCTTTGCGCTTTTTGCCGCGTGTATTGGTGTCGTTGAGATACTGGTGTGCGGTGACGGTCGTGCGGCGCTCATCCCAGAGCTTTACCGGCAGACCGGTCAGTTCGCGCAGCATCTCCGCGAATTCCTCACATTTTTTTGCGCGGTCGCCGGCGCTGCCGTCCATATTGAGCGGATGCCCCACGACGATTTCCTCAGCGCGGGCATTGCGGGCTGCTTCTGCGGTTTTCTGCGCGCAGACATCGAATCTGCGCTCGGTGAGTACGCCTGCGGGTGCAGCGAGCATTTCAGCGCGGTCACAGACCGCCCAGCCGGTGCGCGTATCACCGAAATCAACGCCGAAAATAATCATGCTGTCTCCTCCTCAGAATCCGCGCTCCATGCGGGATTCGGTCTGGCGCGCAGCTCCTTCGGGAGATGCGAGATACTGTTCTTCATGATGAGCCGCCAGCCTTTCTCCGGATCGTATTCTGCGCAGGAGACCGCGGTATTATCCGCCCAGCCGGTGTCATTGAGCCGTGCGATGTCACCGAATTCGACATAGCAGAGGAAATTCCGGAGTGCGCAGCCGTGCGAACACACCGCGATTGTCTTGCCGGCATTTTCCCGCGCAATGCGGGTGACGGCAGCCGCCATGCGGTCATAGACGCTCTGCATGGTTTCGCCGTGCGGTGCCTGAAATTTCCAGATCTGATCGGTCCATACGCGGAATTCCGCCGGATAGCGTGTTTGCAGCTCCGAGACCGGAATGCCTTCCCAGTCGCCGCCGTCGAGTTCATGCAGATCGTATTCGGGGATCATCTCCACATGATGCGCGCGGTTCACAGCCTCCGCAGTCGCCTTTGCGCGGCGCCACGGGCTGTAGTAGACCGCATCCAGCGGAATATCGCGGAAGCGCTCCGCCAGATAATCGAGCTGCGTTCTGCCCTTGTCGGTGAGGTCGGTATCGGCAGTACCCTGAAAATAGGGGAGTACATTGCCCTCCGCCTCGCCGTGCCGGACAAGATAGACGGTTGTTACCACGGCTTCACGCTTCCGGTCAGCTCTGCTGCGGATGCGATGTGATTGCTGTCGAGCCAGTCATTCAGCTCGTCGATGATGCGCAGCGGGGCGTAGGGATCCTGCACGATTGCCGTGCCGACCTGCACCGCCGATGCACCTGCCATCATGAGTTCAGCGGCATCCTCGCCGGACATCACGCCGCCCATGCCGATGACCGGCACATCCACGGCGTTTGCCACCTGCCAGACCATCCGCACCGCAACCGGAAAGATTGCAGGGCCGGAGAATCCGCCCATGTTATTGTGGAGAATGGGTCTGCGGGTGCGCAGGTCAATGCGCATACCGAGCAGCGTATTGATGAGGGAGACTGCATCTGCGCCCTCTGCGGCGACTGCCTTTGCGATTTCCGTGATGCTGGTGACATTCGGGGAGAGCTTGACCACCAGCGGCTTGGACGTTGCCTTGCGCACGGCAGCCACGACCTGCGAAGCCGCCGTACAGGAAGTACCGAATGCTGCGCCGCCCTGCCTGACGTTCGGGCAGGAGATATTCAGCTCGATCATGTGGACATCGGTTTTGTCGAGTTTTGCCGCGACCTCCGCGCACTCCTCCGCCGTAGAGCCGGCGATATTTGCGAGGATGACCGTATCGCAGGCGAGCAGATGCGGCAGCTCATTCGCGATGAAGGCGTCGATGCCGGGATTCTGCAAGCCGACGGAATTGAGCATACCCATCGGGGTTTCCGCGACGCGCGGCGGGAGATTGCCCGTGCGCTTTGTGCCGGTCGTGCCTTTTGTGGCGATGCCGCCGAGCCGCGAAAGCTCATAATACTGTTCGTATTCGCGCCCGTAGCCGAAAACGCCGGACGCCGGAATGATCGGGTTCTTGAAAGGAATCCCGCAGATATTGACAGACAGATCTGCCATTACCACTGCACCTCCTCTGCATTGAAAACAGGGCCGTTCTTGCAGACGTGCCGATACTGCTCTGTGCCGTCCGGATCGACGGTACGGCAGGCGCAGACCAGACACGCACCGATGCCGCATCCCATGCGCTCCTCCAGCGAGACCTGACACGGGATTTCTTCTGCCTTTGCGATGGCAGCGGTTGCACGAAGCATCGGCAGCGGGCCGCAGGCGCAGATGAGACCGGGCTTCTGTGCGGCAATCTCCTCCTCCAGCGGCAGCGTCACGAGACCGAATCTGCCGGCAGAGCCGTCATCGGTGCAGAGGATTGTCTTTGCGCCGGCAGCGGCGAAATCCGCCTGCAAGATGACCGCATCCTGATTGCGGAAGCCGGAAATCACGACCGCATTTGCGCCGAAATACTGTGCAAGCGGGAGCATGGGCGGAGTGCCGATGCCGCCGCCGATCAGAATGGCACGGGTCTCCTTTGCGGGAAGCGTAAAGCCGTGGCCGAGCGGTGCAAGCATATTGACGGTATCGCCGGCGCGGAGCTGCGAGAGTGCCGCCGTCCCCTTGCCGCGCACCTCAAAGACGATGCGGAGCGTTCCCTGCTCCCTGTCGATGCCGCAAATGGAAATGGGGCGGCGCAGGGTGAAATTGCCGTCGGGCAGCAGATTGACGAACTGACCGGGCTGTGCCTTTGCGGCGACATCCGGACATTCAATGACCATGCTCCATGCCGCTGCGGTGAGCTGCTCCATGCTGCGGACGGAGTAAGTGAGCTTTTCGGTATATTTGTCCTGTTTCATTCTATCACCAGCTTATGTTGTTATACTACATATTTATATATAGTATCAGCGGAAGCATACGGCAGCAGACCGCACGCAGTCTGCGCCGTATGCGGATTGACGTTCGCTCAGCCGATGCTGATATAGGAGGTCAGATCCTCGCGCATCCGGATTGCCTCTCTGCGGGCAGCCTGTGCGAAATCACGCTCATCGCAGCCTTCCTTCTTATAGGCGCAGAGGATGGCGCGGGAGCTGTTGACGATTGCACCGAGACCGTTTGCATCGAAGCCGCCTGCGATGCCCTGTGCGCCGCCGCCCTGTGCGCCGTAGCCCGGCACAAGGAACATCGTGTGCGGGAGACGCTTTCTCAGCTCGGTAAGCTGCTCCGGATAGGTTGCGCCGACCACCGCGCCGACGGCACTGTAGCCGTATTCTCCGACGGTCTCCCCGCCCCATTTCTCGCACTGATCGCCCATGCGCGCATAGAGCGGCACACCGTCGATGAGGAGATCCTGAAATTCGCCGGAGGAGGGATTGGAGGTCTTGCAGAGGACAAAGATGCCCTTATCACGCTCCTTGCAGACCGGCAGCAGCGGCGTGATGCCGTCCGAGCCGAGATAGCCGTTGACGGTGAGCGCATCCGCGCCGAAGGGCTCGCACTCACTCGAACCGATGCCGACTGTACCCAGATGTGCGGCGGTATAGGCTTCCATAGTTGCACCGATGTCATTGCGCTTGCCGTCGGTGATGACATACATTCCGCGCAGCTTTGCATAGCGGATGGTACGCTCCATCGTTTTCACGCCGTGATGCCCGTACATCTCATAGTAAGCAGCCTGAAGCTTTACGGCAGGCACGATGTCATAGAGGGCATCAATGAGCATCTGGTTATAGCGGTAGATGGCTTTGGCAGCGGCTTTCAGGCTCTCGCCGTCCTCATCGAGGAAGCCCTTGCGCAGATATTCCGGCACATATTCGAGTTTCGGATCAAGGCCGGCGACAGTCGGGTTCTTGAGTTCAATGATTCTCGCAATCAGTCGGTCAAAGGACATGGTAACGTTCCCCTTTTCATGTAAAATTTCGCACGCTTCGGGCAATGACCCATAGTATGCGAGTATATTATACCACATCAAGCGCCGCCGCGTCAAGCGAAAAGCAAAAATCCGCCCCGTCGGCGGATGCCGGCATCATCCTTATTCCGCAAAGCAAGAGAAGGCGACCGGTTTTCCAAAGATCAGAGCAATGCAAAAATTAAAAAAAGTAGCAAAATCACCTTGACTTTTCGACAATAATATGGTATACTGGATGTAGAGCAAAAGGCTCGGAAACCGGTTTTTCTCTATACTGTTACGAGGGGGTAATGATCATGAAGAAAACCGTGAAAATGACATTTGCTGCTTTGACTGCGGCGCTGCTGGCGGGCAGCGCAATGGCTGCACCGGTCTGTGCGGCTGCACCTTCTCCCGTGGGCTATGTTCTGGGAGATTACGATATGGACGGCGAGATCACCTTGTATGATGCGCTGGATGTGCTGCGTGTCTATAACGACAGCGTGCTGCTGCGGATGCCGAATACCGCATCCGAGGCGGAAATGGCGCTGGGCAATGTGATGTATGATCCGTCGGTTGATCGCGGTGAGGATTCTCTGGATCTGGGCGATGCGCTTGCGATTGCACAGCACTATACGGCACAGCTTCTTTCCGGCGGCAAATATGTGAGCTGGGAAGGCGTTTTCAGAGAGGATTTGTTTGAAACGTTTGTTCTCTCGCTTGACCGCGGTGCATACAAGCTGGTCTTTGATGAGACCGCCGGCGATTACGTGATCGCAGAGAAGTAACCCGCGGAAAACTGCATCCGGACGAAAGCCCGTCCTGACCGTCTGTACGGCGGCAGGGCGGGCTGCTTTTCTGTCTGCATCGCAAATATCGTATTGACACCGCACATTCTATATGCTATAATCATATTGACAATGCGCAGAGCAGCATTCTGCGCACACGAAAGGCGGATGTGAATTATGGCAGATTACGTAAAACTGGAAAAAGCAGATAACTGTCTCACGGTGACATTCTTCATCGAGGATGAAAAGGTCATGGCACTGGGCGAACGGCTCGCAGAGGTCTGCGAGGATGCTTACATGAACGGCTATAACTGGGATGCCCTTCTGAGCTTCTATCTGCGCAAGAAGATGCGCTCGCTGCTCACCGGCATGGAATCGGATCCGGAAGCCGGTCTGTATGCTGCGTATTATGATGACAATGAGGAGAATCTCCCCCGCGCACAGGCACTCGCGGATCTCATCGCGGAACTTGTGGAAGACGGCGATGAACTGATTGAGTTTGTGGAGGAGTTCGGAGACGAGATCGAATGGGACTGATCTGATGCGGCAAGGCGCTGCACTGTCCGGCAGGATGGCGCGGCGCTTTTTTCGCGCAGATGCCGCCGCAGAAAAAATATTTGCCAAAGCACAGACTTTTCCGCGGAAAACCCTTGCCTTTTTTGGAAAAATCGGTTATAATAGTCTTGAATGTAATTTTAAGGGAGGTATTCTTTCACCATGTACATCCACCCAATCATTTCAGCGGCAGAGAAGGTTCTTGTCGGCACGGAGAAGCTCAACGGTACACAGATCGCAGCAATGACCATCATCGGTCTGCTCGTCGTCTTCTGTGCGCTGCTGATCCTGGTCGCGTTCCTCTACGGCTCCGGCTCTCTGTTCAAAAAATCGAACAGCGCCAAGCCCCCTGCTCCCAAAAAGCCCGCAGCCCCCGCACCTGTCAAACAGGCTGCAAAACCGGCTGCACCTGCCCGTTCCGCTCAGGCGGCTCCCGCTCCTGCCCCCGCTGCAAGCGCAGAGGATGATGCAGAAGTCGTGGCAGTCATCATGGCGGCAATCGCGGCAATGGGCGCTGCGGAAGGCAAGCAGTATCAGCTTCGTTCCGTGAAGCAGGTCACCCGCGGCGGCGGACGCTCTGTCTGGGCGCAGGCCGGTCTCTCGGATGCAACCAGACCCTTCTGACATACCCCCCGTTTCCGAAACTACAGAATAACTTGGAGGATTGAACCGTGCAAGGCGTTTTAGACTTTTTCTCAAATACCATCGGCGGCCTCTGGGGCGACAGCGGTCTTCATGCGCTGTTTGCTGAGGGCGGCTGGAAGAATCTGATTATGATTCTTGTTTCGTTCCTGTTTATGTATCTCGCAATCGCGAAGGGCTTTGAGCCGCTGCTGCTGCTCCCGATCTCCTTCGGTATGCTACTGACCAACCTCCCGATGGCAGGTCTCTATCATCCGGAACTCTGGGTTCTGGTTGACGGCCATGTCGATTACGGAACGGTGCTAAGGGACGGCGGATTGCTCGATATTCTATATCTCGGCGTCAAATTGCAGCTGTATCCGCCGCTGATCTTCCTCGGCATCGGCTGTATGACCGACTTCTCCCCGCTCATCGCAAACCCCAAGAGCTTCCTGCTTGGTGCGGCAGCACAGGGCGGTATCTTCTTCACCTTTGTTGTGGCAGGCATCCTCGGCTTTACGGCTGCGGAGGCCGGCTCTATCGCCATCATCGGCGGTGCGGACGGCCCGACTGCTATTTACGTTTCCACGAAGCTCCTCACCGGCGGCGGTGCAATCACCACGGGTAATATCGCGCTCGCTGCATATACTTATATGGCACTCGTCCCGATCATTCAGCCGCCGATCATGCGCGCGCTGACGTCCAAGAAGGAACGCTCCGTCAAGATGGAGACCCTTCGCACCGTCTCCAAAACCGAGAAGATCATCTTCCCGATTGCGGTTACGATCATCGTTTCCCTGCTTGTTCCGTCGGCTGCACCGCTCGTCGGTATGCTGATGTTCGGCAATCTGCTGAAGGAATCCGGCGTTGCGGCACGTCTCATCGACACCGCCCAGAACGCCCTCATGAACATCATCACGATCTTCCTCGGCATCTCGGTCGGCGCGACCACCAAGGCGGATCAGATCATCAACATCAAGTTCGGCGGCGTCATGCTGCTGGGCGTCATCGCCTTCTCGCTCGGTACTGCCTGCGGTCTGATCTTCGGCAAGATCATGTACAAGGTCACCGGCGGCAAGGTCAATCCGCTGATCGGTTCTGCGGGCGTTTCCGCTGTGCCGATGGCTGCACGTATCTCCCAGAAGGTCGGCGCGGAAACCGATCCGACCAACTTCCTGCTGATGCACGCAATGGGTCCGAATGTCGCAGGCGTTATCGGTTCTGCGGTTGCGGCGGGCGTTCTGCTCTCCGTCATCGGAAACTAAGCATCTGCATTTTACAGTCGCATACGGCTCTGCCCGGCGCTGAGTCACCAGATATGATACGGGCAGAGCGTGTCTCTGCCCGTCATATTATGCGAGCAGTTAGTGTATGCTTACCATTTGGTTCAGACACAGCTTCCTGCTTCGGCATCTGGCTGTGACCGCTCTATTATCATCTTCACCGGAGGTCTGATATTTATGAACGACTACCCGATCGTTGACACTGTGGATGCGCTGAAGGCGCTGCTTGCCAGAGTCCGCGCCGCACAGGAGGAATTTGCCGGATTCCCGCAGGAGAAGGTCGATGAGATCTTCCGTGCAGCCGCAATTGCTGCCAATCAGGCACGCATCCCGCTCGCAAAAATGGCGGTCGAGGAGACCGGCATGGGCGTCATGGAAGACAAGGTCATCAAAAACCATTTCGCCTCGGAATATATCTACAACGCTTACCGCGATACCAAAACCTGCGGCGTCATTGAGCGCAATCCCTCTATGGGTACGATGCGCATTGCTGAGCCGCTCGGCGTGATTGCTGCGGTCATCCCCACCACCAACCCCACCTCGACTGCAATCTTCAAAACGCTCATTACGCTGAAAACGCGCAACGGCATCATCATCTCGCCGCACCCGCGCGCCAAGGAATCCACCATCGCAGCGGCAAAGATCGTTGCGGAAGCGGCATATAAGGCGGGCGCGCCGGAAGGCATCATCGGCTGGATCGACAAGCCCTCGCTCGATATGACCAATACCGTCATGAAGTATTCGGACATCATCCTCGCAACCGGCGGTCCGGGCATGGTTCATGCGGCGTATTCCAGCGGCAAGCCGGCACTCGGCGTCGGCGCGGGCAATACCCCTGCCATCATCGACGACACCGCAGACATCATCCTCGCAGTCAATTCGATCATCCACTCCAAAACCTTCGATAACGGCATGATCTGCGCTTCGGAACAGTCTACGATTGTCCTGGATAAGATCTATGCAAAGGTCAAGAAGGAATTTACCGCAAGAGGCTGCTATTTCCTCAAGCCTGACGAAATCGACAAGGTGCGCCAGACCATTATCATCAACGGCTCGCTGAATGCCAAGATCGTCGGTCAGAGTGCATTCAAAATCGCAGAACTTTCCGGTGTGAAAGTGCCGGAGACCACCAAAATCCTCATCGGTGAGGTCGAGTCTGTGGACATTACCGAGGAATTTGCACACGAGAAGCTCTCGCCGGTGCTGGCAATGTACCGCGCAAAGGACTTCGAGGATGCTGTGCAGAAGGCAGAGCGCCTCATTGCGGACGGCGGCTACGGCCATACCTCCTCGGTGTATCTCAATGCTGTCACGGAGCGCGCCAAGATCGACGAAATGGCAGAGCGCATGAAGACCTGCCGGATTCTCGTCAATACCCCGTCTTCGCACGGCGGTATCGGTGATCTCTATAACTTCAATCTTGCCCCGTCTCTGACGCTCGGCTGCGGCTCGTGGGGCGGCAACTCCGTCAGCGAAAACGTCGGCGTGAAGCATCTGCTCAATATCAAGACCGTTGCCGAAAGGAGAGAGAATATGCTCTGGTTCCGTGCGCCTGAGAAGGTTTATATCAAGCAGGGCTGCCTGCCCGTTGCGCTGCGTGAGCTGGGCGATGTGCTGGGCAAGAAGCGCGCCTTCCTCGTCACGGATAACTTCATGTTCAAGAACGGTTACGCAAAGCCTGTCACGGAGCAGCTCGAAAAGCTCGGCATCATGTATACCGCATTCTTCGATGTCGAACCCGACCCGACTCTGAAATCTGCCCGCGCAGGCGCAGAGGCAATGCGCTCCTTCCAGCCCGATGTCATTATCGCACTGGGCGGCGGCTCTGCAATGGACGCTGCAAAGATCATGTGGGTGCTGTATGAGCATCCGGAAGCAGACTTCATGGATATGGCAATGCGCTTCTCCGACATCCGCAAGCGCATCTACACTTTCCCGAAAATGGGCGAAAAGGCTTACTTCATCGCCATCCCGACCTCTGCCGGCACCGGCTCTGAGGTCACGCCGTTCGCCGTCATCACTGATGAGACCAGCGGCATCAAGTATCCGCTCGCAGACTATGAGCTGATGCCGAATATGGCGATTGTCGATCCTGACCTGATGAAGACCGCACCGAAGAGTCTGACCTCTGCTTCCGGTATTGACGTTGCAACCCATGCGCTCGAAGCATACGCTTCCGTCATGGCAACCGATTACACCGACGGCCTCGCGCTGCGTTCGCTGAAGCTCGTGTTCGAGAATCTCCCGCAGACCTATAAGCTCGGCGCAGGCGCACCGAAGGCTTGGGAGAATATGGCAAATGCCGCCAATATGGCAGGTATGGCATTCGCAAATGCCTTCCTCGGCGTCTGCCACTCGATGGCGCATAAGCTCGGTGCATTCCACCATGTCCCGCACGGCGTTGCAAATGCCCTGATGCTGGAGCAGGTGCTGCGCTTCAATGCAGCAGAAGTTCCGCCGAAGATGGGTACGTTCCCGCAGTATGCTTATCCGCATACCCTCGCCCGCTATGCTGAGGTCGCAGATTCCCTCGGTCTGGGCGGCAAAAATGACAAGGAAAAACTCGAAAATCTCATCGCTGCCCTCAATGACCTCAAGCACACCATCGGCATTCCGGACAGCATTCAGGCATGGGGCGTTGACGAGGAGAAGTTCCTCGCACAGCTCGATGAGATGTCTGAGCAGGCATTTGACGATCAATGCACCGGTGCAAACCCGCGTTACCCGCTGGTTGCCGAGATCAGACAGATGTATCTCAACGCATACTACGGCAAGAATGCCGAAACTGTGTAAAAGGGGGCAAATATCATGGCACTCAAAGACGATCAGATCATCGCAACCCGTCCGCGCAAGAAGGTTTACCGCGAGGGCGACACCGTTCTCAAAGTGTTCAGCGCGGATTACTCCAAGGCCTCTGTGCTGAATGAGGCGCTCAATCAGGCGCGTGTTGAGGACATCGGGCTGAATGTCCCGCGCATCCACGAGGTTTTCAAGATTGAGGATCAGTGGGCGATCCGCTCCGATTTCATCGAGGGCAAGACGCTCCAGCAGCTCATGGACGAAAATCCCGACAAGCGCGACGAATATCTCAGACAGTTCGTGGCGCTGCAAATGGAGATCCACACCAAGCGCGCACAGCTCCTGACCAAGCTCAAGGACAAGATGCACCGCAAAATCTCCGACAGCAAATTCGAGGCGACCATCCGCTTTGAACTGCACACCCGTCTGGAAGGTATGCCCAAGCACAATAAGGTCTGCCACGGCGACTTCAACCCCTCCAATGTCATCATCACGCCGGACGGCACGCCCTTCATCATTGACTGGGCGCACGTCACGCAGGGCAATGCCTCCGCAGATGTCGCACGCACCTATCTGTATCTGATGCTCAGCGGCGAGGAGCAGCTTGCAAAAGATTACCTCAAGCTCTTCTGCAAGATGAGCGATACTGCACTCCAGTATGTGCAGAACTGGATGCCGATTGTTGCGGCATCGCAGTCTGTCAAGGAGAACAGCGACGATGATTTTGCGCTGCTGTCCCGTTGGGTCAATGTTGTGGATTACACCTGACGGCCGCATCTTCACCGAAACAAAAAGGCGCAGGCTGTCGAAAAAGGTATCGCTGCGCGATGATTATAATGGGGCGCT
>DGVV01000056.1 GCA_002395085.1 Ruminococcus sp. UBA4275
AGCGCCCCATTATAATCATCGCGCAGCGATACCTTTATCGACAAGCTGAGCGGCAGACAGTTCAAAGACTGTCTGCCGCTGTTTGATATTCAGAGAATGCCGAGCGAGACCAGCAGCAATCCAAAGAGCATCACCGGTGCGATGAACCGCACCATCACCAGATACAGCCCCTTTCTGCCAAAGCGCTCGCCGTTTTTCGTTGCTTCGTCAATCACGGTCTGCGGCTTGATCACCCAGCCGATGAGGATGCAGGTTCCGATGGACAGCACCGGCATGAGAATCTGGTTGCTTGTGTAATCGACCAGATCCAGCACCTGTGCGTGGCTGCCGTTGGGAAGCATCACATCGAAATAGAGTGTGTTGTAGCCGAGGCAGACGATCACGCCGATGATGAGTGCAATTGCCGTCTCGAACACAACCGCCTTTTTTCTGCTCCAGCCGAACTTATCCATGAAACCAGAGACAACCGCTTCCAGCAGCGACATCGCACTGGTGAGTGCCGCAAACAGCACCATGATAAAGAATGCCGCGCCGATGACCGTACCGGCAGCCCCCATCTGCGCAAAGACCTTCGGCAGCGCAATGAACATCAGACCGGGGCCGCTGTTTGCAAGCCCCTCCTCGCCGGAGAAGGCGTAGACAGCCGGAATGATCATAACGCCCGCAAGGAATGCGACAAGCGTATCAAACAGCTCGATGCGGTTGACGCTCTTGACAAGGTTGTCGTCATCGCGGAAATATGAGCCGTAAGTGACCATGATGCCCATTGCAACGCTGATGCTGTAGAAAAGCTGTCCCATCGCATCCATGATGACGGTGAAGATGTCGCGGATGTTCTTGCCGTGCAGATTGGGAATCACGTAGACGCGCATACCGTCCAGACCGGTCACGCCGTTGTGCGAGAGCGTCAGCGAGAAGATCGCAATGCCGATGACCGCAAGCAGCAGAATCGGCATGAGGATTTTCGAGATCGCCTCAATGCCCTTGTTGACACCTTTATAGATAACAAATGCCGTTGCAAGCAGGAAGATCACATCAAAGACAATCGGCTGCGCATATCCGGAGATGAATCCGGAGAAATAGCCGTCCTGTGCCGCGATTCCTCCCGCGCCGGTCAGGAAGGCGGTGCAGTATTTCAGTACCCAGCCGCCGATGACGCAGTAATAGGGGAGGATGAGAAACGGGACAATCATTGCAAATGCACCAAGCCAGCCGGCTTTCGGGTGCAGCTTGCTGTATGCGGTGAGGCATCCCTGCTTGGTCTTTCTGCCGATTGCGATTTCCGTAATCAGCAGCGTGAAGCCGAAGGTCAGTGCGAGGATGATGTAGACAACGAGGAACAATCCGCCGCCGTCTTTTGCCGCGAGGTATGGGAATCGCCAGATGTTGCCGAGTCCGACGGCGCTGCCTGCCGCTGCGAGAATGAAGCCGAGTGAACTTGAGAACGAATTCCGTTTTTCTGTGTTCATGATGATTTCCTTCTGTCTTTCATATACTGATTCGCGCATTCCTGAAAAAGATGCGCAGTCTCTCATATTATAGCAAATCTGCCGGTATTTGTCAAGGCGGATGTGGCAGGATAATCCATTTTTGATAGAGCGATTCCGAAGTTCCGGTATGCCGATTCGCAGTTGACAAATCCTGCGGCAGTATGATATAATGAAGAAAATACGGCGCTGTCAGAATCGCGCCAGCAAAAGGAGGATCACTATGAGTTCCAATGTCAGACCCGAATCTATGGAAAGAATCACCAATGAAGCACTTGCTAAGGCTTTTATCGACGAGCAGATCAAGGAGCTGCGCGCACAGATCGGCTGCAAGAAAGTGCTGCTGGCACTGTCCGGCGGCGTTGACAGCTCTGTTGTTGCGGCACTGCTGATCAAGGCGGTTGGTCAGCAGCTTGTCTGCGTCCATGTCAACCACGGTCTCCTGCGCAAGGGCGAACCGGAGCAGGTTGTCGATGTGTTCCGCAATCAGATGAACGCAAACCTCGTCTATGTCGATGCGGTTGACCGTTTCCTCGATAAGCTTGCGGGCGTCGCAGAGCCGGAGAAGAAGCGCAAGATCATCGGCGCAGAGTTCATCCGCGTTTTCGAGGAGGAGGCGCGCAAACTCGACGGCATCGAATTTCTCGCACAGGGTACGATCTATCCCGACATTCTCGAAAGCGACGGCGTGAAGGCGCATCACAATGTCGGCGGTCTGCCGGAGGATATGCAGTTTGAGCTGGTCGAGCCGATCAAGCTGCTGTTCAAAGACGAAGTACGTGTCGTCGGCAAAGCACTGGGTCTGCCTGATAATATGGTGTTCCGTCAGCCGTTCCCCGGCCCCGGTCTCGGCGTGCGCTGCCTTGGCGCAATTACCCGTGACCGCCTCGAAGCCGTCCGCGAAAGTGATGCCATCCTGCGTGAGGAGTTTGCAAAGAACGGTCTCGAAGGCAAGGTCTGGCAGTATTTTACCGCTGTTCCGGATTTCCGCTCCGTCGGCGTCAAGGACGGCAAGCGTACCTTTGCCTATCCCGTCATCATCCGCGCGGTCAATACCACCGATGCCATGACCGCGACCGTCGAGAATGTCCCCTTTGATCTGCTCCAGCATATCACTGCGCGCATTACCGCTGAGGTCGAAAACGTCAACCGCGTGCTGTTCGATCTCACCCCGAAGCCCTCGGCTACGATTGAGTGGGAATAAGCCCGGAGCCCGGGCAGGCAATTTCGCGCCTTGGCATTATGCGCGTATTGGCGCACATTCCGCGAGATATTGTCTGCTGGTTCGATCATGTAAGGCTGCCTATCATTGGCAACAGTTATAAATAATCTGTTTGAAAAGATAAGAGCTATCCGATTCGTATTGGAATCGGATAGCTCTTTTTGTTTATTCAGATTTGTTATCCTTTAAGGCTCTGCGTTCAGCTTCATTCCTCGCCGCTTCCGACCTCGGATCCCTATACCTCCACTGGTCATACTCCTCGCGGCTGATAAAATTATTATAGCACAGCGATACCGAATCAGAACGCCTGATTGTAAATTTTCTGTGAACACTATTGACTATTATCACTTTTGAGAATATAATAATACATGAGAAAGGTGGTGCGGCTATGAAGCTCTCCGAAATCATCACAAACCCCGTCAGAATGAAGATCATGCAGTTTATCCAGATGAACGGCGAATCGACGACCAGACAGATTTGCGAGGCGCTTCCGGATGTTCCTGCGCCCACGCTTTACCGGCATATCAACTATCTTCTGAAGGAAGAAGTGCTGGTTGTCAAAGCGGAACGCAAGGTGCGCGGAAGTCTGGAAAGACTTCTGGCACTGAATGAAGACAAGGTGTCTGAAAATGCAGATATTGCTGATACGGCATATCAGTTCCTCATGACACTGTACGGAAGCTTTCAGCGGTACAGTGAACAGGAAAATGCTGATCCTGTTGCGGATATGTTGTCTCTGCGGACCTATATGCTGACGCTGACAGACGAAAGCTGCGCACATTGCCTTCAGGAGATCCGCGAGGTTCTGCGAAAGTATGCTGAACCGGAAAAAGGCGGAAAAAGCAGAAGCCTTTCTGTGATCTCTGCACCTGTTTCGGATGCGGAGAAATAGTGAAGGATTCAGCGCGCGTTTGCCGTTCACGTATGTCTGCGGGGCGGCTGATTGTTTGATGAGGTGAATAGTATGGAAAAGCAAATTACAATTCAGGGCGAATATCTGATCGGGACAACAATCACTTATGAAGACGAGAGCCGGAAATCTCCTGCTGTGGTCATCATCATGGGAACAGGAAAACTGGACCGTGACGGCAACGGCTTCGGATTCCGTTCCAATCTCTACAAAGATCTGGCGCAGGTTTTTGCGGACTGCGGCTGTGTAACCGCACGCTATGACAAGCGCGGTACGCACGCTTCAGGCGGCAGATTCAACAGCACTGGTCTTTCTGATCTGGTCAATGATGCGATTGCCGTCGTTCAGTATCTGAAAAAGCTGCCCTATGTGGATGAAAACAGAATTCTTGTCTGCGGACACAGCGAGGGAACGATGATTGCCACGCTGCTGGCAGAGCGTGAGGAGACAGCAGGGCTGGTGCTGCTGGGCGGCGCAGGCACGAATCTGAAAGATGCGATGTATTATCAGAATCAGTTTGCAGCAAAGGATATTCCCCGCATGAAGGGTTTGTCCGGTGCCATCATGCGGAAATCTTTCGACCTGAAAAAACAGCTTGCCCTGCTGGATGAAATGTTCCGGAAAAGCGGGGAAACCACCAAAGATACGATACACTTCAAAGGGGCAGCCGTGCCTGCAAAATGGCTGAGAGAACACGGCGCATTTACCACAGAGAAATATGTTGACATTCTGAAAAAATACAAAAAGCCTGTGCTTGCAATTACAGGCAAGGCAGATTTTCAGGCGGATTATCACAAACTGGAAGCCTTTCAGGGAGAAAGTCATATCTGCTGCTGTGCGCCGGATGGTCTGACGCATATTTTGCGGGTAAGCAGCGGCGAGACCAGCATTCTGAAGGCCAATCAGTTGTACCGCAGCCTTGTGAAAGAACCGCTTGACAGCAATCTGATTCAGACCATTCAAAACTGGCTGAACACTGCCTTCTGATCGGTTTGCATTGTGATCTTGTATCCTGAAGCGGGAGCTTTTCGCGGGCAGAGTACGCCGGCATGATCCGGCGGTGACAATATATAAAAAGAGCTATCTGATTCACACGCGGATCAGATAGCTCTTTTGCTGCTGATGTGCCGTTCAGCAGTACATCTGTTTCAGGGTTTGCCAATGGTTTCTTCGAGGCATTCTGTGATGAATTCGTACCGCTGATCATAAAACTGCCGGAGGGAATCCACCGCATCCTGATAATTGCGTTCGGCTTCCGCTCCGCCGACGATCTTGCTCCAGAAGCGGTTATAGGTGTCGATTGCCATATCATGACGGGCGGCAGAAAGCCGGTCAATTTCGCTGCTGACGCGCGCCTTGCCGAAATTCTGTGCAGCGATTTCCAGAAAGGTGTCAGCGAATTCGGAACGGAAGCTGTCGTTTGCAAGTGCGGCGCGGAACAGGTCTGCTAAAAAGCAATCCTTTTCCAGCAGCGTTTCAAAGCTGTTTTCATCGGGCTGCGCTTTTCCGTAAAGACCCGAACTGAACTCTGTATCAAACAGGATAAACCGCCATTTTCCGTCGGCACAGGGATTTGATCCGTCAACGGTCTGTGCCTTCCACATGGCAGAATTCGGCTTGCCCCAGTCTGCATTGTTGATGTAGATTTCTGTGCTGACATAATCCATAAAGCTCTGCATATCCACAGCGCTGCAAAGCTGACCGTAGGTATCCTGCTGCGAAAAATCGGTATTCCGGATCCAGTTCCAGAGTTGTTTCCATTCCTGAAAGCCTGCTTCTGTGCCGGATTCGAGTGCCTCTTTTTTGATGAGGCAGACATCGTTTGCCGGAACACCGTAATGCGAATGGATGGTATCGGCATCGACCTTTTCGGTCAGCTCATACTGTCCCCAGAATTCGCCGTTGATGAACAGAATACAGGGGGTCATACCCTGCGTGAGAAACGCCCTGTCAGCAGTCAGCGACTGCACCAGCTTATCGCTGAAGCGGGTGTACTGTGCATCGTTGCCGCCGTTTCGCAGCACAAAGCTGTCAAATTCCGTGATGGGCGCGCTGCCGTTCTGCTGCCGGACTGTACCGGAAAAGAGGTCATATTCCAGTTTTCCCGCGCCGTATTCCTTTCTGGCGTAGACTTTCAGGCTTTTCTGCGGATAGGACCGCGTAGCACCGCCGTGAATGCGGATGCCGAAATCCTGCGATGCCGCAAGCTGTCCGTCTGCAAAAAACTGGAGTGTGGCTTGCCGTTCCCACGCTTTGCCTTTCTGCGTATAATTGGCGGGCATGAAATAATCCGGCGTTTCCGCATCATAATCCGGACCGTTTTTCCAGTCATCATACGTCTTTCCCAGTGTGTAGATGCCGGTATCGAAGTCAAACAGATTCTTTTCATCGGTGATCAGCGAAATGACTGCGGTATCCTGATAGTACGCCGCCTTCTGGTCATACCCGATGAAATAGGTCAGTGTTACCGTATCACTCTGTCTGCCGCTGCTGTCAATCGCGACAGCCCTTAAAACGGTTGCCTTGTCAGTTTTCCCAGCCGGCAGAAAGTACTCTGCATAGGCGGCGGGCTGTGCAATGTCTGTATGCATACTCAGTTTGTTCTCATCCTGCGAACGGTCCTGAATGCAGATTGGCGCTGTATATTGCAGACTGTCCGCATCCGGCATACTGCCGTCAAGGGTATAGTAAACGGTGCTGCCGGAATCTGCGGAAACGGTGAGACAGAATGCGGAATCATAGAAGCCGCTTCCGGCAGAGAAATGCATTCCCGCAGCGTCAAACGGCGCTTGTACATCCGCGAATACGGAATCTGCGGTTTCGGCTTGTGTCTTACCGACATCGGATTCTGCCGGCTGACCGGAACTGCTGTCTGAACCGGCACAGGCAGTCAGCAGCAGACTGATTGTGCAGCACAGCAACAGAGTATGTTGATGCGATGTTTGCATGGAATCCTCCTGAGAGAAAAGTCATTCGGGAAAACGAAGGCAGGGACGGTCGTTGAGATTGCAGCAAATACAGCATCTCTATTGTACCATGAATGCGGTCTGCGGTCAATACATTTTTGCATTTTCCGCATAGCATCCATGTTTTCATTCTGAGACCGGATCTTCCGTTCCCATTGTTTTTCTGTGTATAATATGTTATAATGAATGCACAGGCATTCATAATACACGATTTCAATGCCCTTGCAGATAAGAAACAGATAAGAAACCGTTATAAAGATCTTAAAGAAATTTTGCGGTGAATCGTATATAATATACTTACAGGAAACAGCTTGCAGACAGAAAGGAGTATATCGTATATGGATTCTGTGATTCTGCGCACAGAAAAACTGTGCAAAAGCTTTTCAAACGGCGGTGTGCAGCAGCACGTTATCCGCAATCTGGATCTGGAGATCCGGCAGGGCGATTTCACTGTAATCATGGGGGCATCCGGTTCCGGAAAATCGACTTTGCTGTATGCGCTTTCCGGTATGGATAAGCCGACGCTGGGCAAGGTGTTTTTCGGGGATGCGGAGATTTCTGCTTACAGCAACGATCAGCTTGCGCTGTTCCGGCGCGTTCACTGCGGCTTTGTATTTCAGAGTATCTATCTGATGGACAACATGAACGTGATGGACAATATCCTGACGGGTGCGCTGCTGGTGCAGAAACCCTCCGAGCAGCTCAATGCGAAGATCCGCACGCTGCTGGAGCAGTTCGGGATCGGGGAGAAGCTGTGGAGCAAATATCCCAATCAGCTCTCCGGCGGTGAATGTCAGCGCGTCGGCATCGTGCGTGCCATTGTGAATGCCCCGCAGATTCTCTTTGCGGATGAACCGACCGGCAGCCTGAATTCTGCCTCCGGACAGAATGTGCTGGATGCCATGACGGAGATTCACCGCAGCGGGCAGAGCATTGTCATGGTGACGCATGATCTGAAAACGGCACTTCGCGCCACACGAGTGATCTATCTGCGCGACGGCGCTGTCAGCGGTGAATATGTCATGCAGCCGTTCGGGGAGGATGATCTGCAAAGCCGCAGAAACGGTCTGCAAAAGTTCCTCGATCAGATGGGATGGTGACTGTCATGCAGAAGATCATTCGTCTGACGCGGGCAAATCTGCGGCGGCATAAGGGGGAGGCGCTGCTGCTGGTTCTGCTGATTGCCTTCTCAATGTGTATGCTGGGTGCGGTGCTGGTCAGTTTCGGGGAGATCCGTGATCTGTTCCCGAATGCCGTCAAAGAGATTCACGGTGTGGAAAACCTCCTGATGATGGATGCCAGATACTTTGATCCGGCATATCTGCAATTGCTCGCGGAAGAAGACAGCGTGACCGAATACGGCTATGCAGAACTGGTGCAGTCGGTCTATGCACGGTGTCTCGATCCGGAGGGCAGAGAACAGCCCATTTCACAGTTGTTCATCAATCAGGAAAATGAGCGGAAGCTTGAGCAGTCTCCGCTGATTTCTGCGCTGTCCGAAGCGGAAATTACAGCGATGGAGCATCCGGTGTGGATTCCTTACGGGCTGAAGGATAATTTCCGCCTGAATGAAGGCGACACTTACACAGTGCTGATCAGCGGCAGGGCGTATCCGTTTCAGGTGGCAGGCTTCTATGAATCCGGTGTCTATACAGACAGTCTGGCGGGCTTCAAGCTGATCGTCAGCGATGCGGATTACCGTGTGATGGAACAGCTTGCCGATCCCGCTGTGATTGTCTGGTTTAACACGGCTGATCCGGAACATACGGATACCAATGCGCTGTGCAGCCGTTTCATCAGCAAATGCGAGGCGTATTCACAGCAGGATCTGAATCTGACTGTGACACGTATGCTCTATTTGCAGCGTGTCAGTGATGCAGCACTGGAAGTGAAGCTGCTGCTGATCCTGATGAGCGCAATGACTGTGCTGGTGATGCTGACGGTGCTGTTCATCATCCGCTACCGTATCTCGAATGACATCGACGAACAGATGGTTTCGATCGGTGTGCTGGAGGCACTGGGCTACCGGTTTGCAGACATCAGTGCGATGTTTACGCTGGAATATCTGCTGATTGCTGCGGCAGGCATTCTGATCGGTGCAGCTTCCGCCGTGCCGGTCATCCCGATGCTGTACCATCTGGGCGAGCTGATGTCCGGGCATCACGGTGCAATGCACTGGCATTTCAGCAGCCTGCTGATCGCAGCAGCAATTCTGGCGGGCTTTGTCCTGATGATCGCATGGATGCGCGCCCGCAGCGTGCATCGGTATCCGCCGGTGCAGGCGCTGCGCAGGGGTATCCGCGATCACCATTACCGGAAAAACCTCTTTCCGCTGGAAAAGACCCGAAGCAGTGTGACGGCACGGCTTGCCATGAACGGTTTTATGCAGGATCTGCGCCGGAATATCGGTGTGGGGCTGTGCATTATGCTTGCCACGCTGACGCTGGTTTTCTGTCTGATCCTCACGGTCTATACGCTGCATGAGATAGACTTCATGCGGGCTGTGACAGGCTTTGAGATCAGCGATGTGCTGCTGGGCGTGACCCCGCAGACCGATTTGGATGCCTTTGCGGCGGAGCTGCTGGAAGATCCGGATGTGCGCAAGGTTGTGCCGCGCGGCGAGGATCACCGGCAGTTCCGCTGGAAAGAGCGCGATGCCGCATTCATGCCGCAGGTTTACGATGATTTCAGTCAGCTCGAATGCGTGAAAGCTGCATCCGGCAGATTTCCGCAGCATGAAAACGAGATCATGCTGACCAATTTTGACCGGCAGCAGTATCAGCTCAGGATCGGGGATACGCTGACTCTTTCGTTCGGGGAAGTGGAAAAGCCGTATATCCTCACAGGCTTTGCGGCAGGCATCAGCAGCTCGACTGTTTTTCTCACCGGAGACGGCTTCCGCCGCATAGATCCCGCCTACCGGAACAACGGTCTGCACGTTTATCTGCGTGAGGGCGTGGATCGGGAAGCGTATATCCGGAATCTCTCACAGCGGTACGGCAAATCTGCACACGATGCCATGCAGGATGCAGGCAGCGGCGCGGAGACTTTTGAGGAGCGCATCCGGCAGGCAGCGCAGCAGAAAATCTCTGCGATGATGCAGAATTACGGTGTGAATCATGTGGATTATGCGATTACAGTCGGGGATACGGTCATCAGCGGAGACAGCAGTTATTTCCGGCTCCTGTTTGCAGATTCGACAGTTGATCTCATTCAGAGCGCCGATGCAACGCTTGTTCTTGCCATTCGGGCGGTCTCGGTGCTGTTCCTGATTGCCGCGGCGATGATTGTCATTGCGACGGTCTATGTGCTGACGGAAGCTTCCGTGAGAAAGCAGTGGATGCATTTCGGCATCATGAAAAGCATGGGCTATACAACGAAAATGCTGATGAAACAGATCTTCCTGCGCATCATTCCGATGGTGATTGCCGCGGCTGTGCCGGGCGATCTGCTGAGTGTGGCAGGCATCGGGATGCTGAGTGATTACATCGGCACGGCGCTGATCTCCGTTCCGCTGATTGCGGCGGCAAACGGAATTGTGCTGCTGCTGGCGATTTGCAGCGCCTATTGGAGTGCGCGGAAGATTCGTGCGGTTTCTGTGATGCAGTTAATGACAGAGTGAGGTGTGGATATGATACGCAAAATGATGCTGGCAGCCGCCGTCTGTGCCGTTCTGCTGACGGCAGCGGGCAGGATGCAGGTCTCGGCACAGTCGGTGTATACGATCGGTTCGGTCAGCAAGATGTATGTCACGACGGCAGCCATGCAGCTTGCTGAGCAGGGAAAGCTCGATCTCGATGCACCGGTGCAGGATTATCTGCCTGAATTTGAAACGGCTGATCCGCGCTGCAAGGACATCACGGTGCGGATGCTGATGAATCACAGTTCCGGTCTGATGGGTACTTCGGGAATCGGCTCGATTCTGCTGGACGACAGGAGTGCGCAGTTTCATGATACATTTCTGGACTGTCTGCGGCAGCAGCGCCTGAAAGCCGATCCGGGCGCGTATTCCTGCTACTGCAATGACGGTTTCACGCTGCTGGAACAGGTCGTGGAGCGTGTCAGCGGGATGGATTTCAGCGACTATCTTGCGGAGAACATCTGCAAGCCGCTGGGTCTGACTGCAACCGGTACGCTGTGGAATCAGTTCCGCACACCGGATCGTGTGGATGTGCAGCTCACAAACGGCGTGTATTTCGCGCCGGAATATCTGGATGAGATCGGTTCGGGCGGTCTGCTTGCCTCGGCGGAGGATGTCAGCCGGTTCGGGGCGCAGTTCTTCACCGGGAATGAGACGCTCCTCTCCGATGCCTCAAAGCGCGAAATGCGCAAAAATCAGGCGAAGGGCGAATTTGAAGACCAGTACGGTCTGGGCTGGGATTTTGTCAGCTTTGCGGATTACGATGCGCAGGGCGTACAGCTGCTCTCAAAGGGCGGCAGTGTTCTGCATGAACACGCGGAGCTGCTGGTCGCGCCGGATCAGAACATCAGTGTTTCCGTGCTTTCCAGCACCGGCAGCAGCATGATGAATCTGATGATGGCGCAGGCGCTCATGGACATCGCACTGGAGGAGCAGGGGATTACGCTCACGCACAGTACCCCGCAGCAGAAAACGACGCTTTCTGCCGTGCCCGAATCCTACAGGCAGTATGAGGGGCTTTACGGCACGGGCGGTGAGCAGGTCTGCCGCGTCACGTTTCCGGATATGGCGTATATGCAGATTGAAAACCTCTGCGTCACGCGCGGCAGGATCACGCAGTATCTCTACACGGATGAGGACTGCTTTGTCCGGATGGAGGGCAGCGTGACATCGGGGTACAGCCGTCAGGATCCGAAGCAGCAGCTTCTGTATTTCCGGCAGCGCGGCGGCAGAGATTACATCTGTGAAGACTCTTACGAGCTGGTCAGGCAGATCGGCGCGGGGTACATGGCACAGTATGCGCTGCAGCGGCTGGAGGCAAATCCGGTCGATGCCGCCGCGCAGCAGGCGTGGGATGCCCGCAGCGATGTCCGGTATTATATTTACAATGAGCCGGCTTCCGGTGCGTTATATCTGGACGGCGGCCGCAGACTGCACGTTACCGAAGGCTATGCCGGCAATGCAAAAATTCTGGATGCTGACCGCGCTGTATCCGCGATGGACTGCCCCGGCAGCACCGGCAGAGATCTGCATGACTACACCGCATTCCGCAATGCGGAGGGCGAATTCCTACAGGATTCAAACGGCACGGTTCTGCTCTCAGAGAACAGTATGCCGGTGCTGCCTGCGGATCTGTCCGAAGTGCCGCTGCGGACACAGCAGGCGGCATGGTACATCATCGGGCAGGATACCGCGAACCGCTCCCTGACGCTCAGTCTGCCGGAGGGCGCTGCCGTTCATGTATTTGACCGCTATGACAATCTGATCTGGTCGAGCAAAATGCTGAGCTGCGGGGATGCCGTTCCGCTGCCGGCAGAAGGGAAAATCGTTTTCCTCGGAATGACCGGCAGCAGCGTCACGATCACATCGTAAAAAGGAGAAGCAGGATGAAATATCAGTGTCTGATGATAGATGATGACCAGACCATCGCGGAAAATACAGCAGAGTATTTCAATATGTTCGATGTCAAAACCGCCTTTGTTACAAGCTATGCGGATGCTGTCGCTTTTCTGGAGAACAATCAGGTTTCGCTGCTGCTTCTGGACATCAATCTGGGTGAACAGTCGGGATTTGCACTGTGCAGGCAGATCCGGCAGCAATATGATATGCCGATTCTCTTTATCAGCGCACGCACCTCGGAGGACGACATTCTCATGGCGCTGCACATCGGCGGCGACGATTACATCACAAAGCCTTATACACTGAGCATCCTGCTTGCCAAAGTGCAGGCAATCCTCAGCCGATACGAAAAAGCAGCGGAGACCGCAGGTGCAGTCTCCGCCGGCGCTTTTTCCGAGCGGTCTCCGGCACTTGTGAAAGGCGGCGTAATCCGCATTTCCTGCGGCATGGAACTCGACATGAATCAGCGGAAACTCTGCAAAAACGGCGAACTGATCCCGCTGAAAACAATGGAATACAAGACGCTGCTGTATCTGCTGGAAAACCGCGGCAGAGTTGTGACGAAGAATGCGTTCATGCAGAATGTCTGGGAGGATGCCTATATCGGGGAGGGGACGATTGCGGTGCATATCCGGCATCTCCGCGAGAAGGTGGAATCCGACCCGAATGCCCCGAAGCTGATCCGGACGGTGTGGGGCGTCGGATATATCATGGAAAACGGTGAGGACTGACGTGCTATGAAACGATATGCCATTTGGCTGACGGCTCTTATGCTGCTGGCAGCGCTGGGAACGGGCATTTGCTGGCATCTGACAGATTATGAACGCGACGGCGGTGAAAAAGTGGTGCTGATGAATGACATCGCGGAGACCCTGAAGGCACACCCCGCCGATCTGCACACACTGGACGGCAGGGATTTCGGTGCGCCGTTTCTGATCTACGATGCAGAGGGCAGACTGATTTACGCTTCCGCTGATGCCGATTCAGCGCAGCACGGCAATCTGACCGCGGCGCTGCAAAACGGCGCACTCTGTATGCCCGCAGCAACACAGTCGCGGTTTATAGGGACGGTTGTGCTGCAGGATGCCGGAGATGAGAACTACCGGAGACGGCACAGCCAGTTATTTGCCGCAGCGGCAATCTGCTTTGGGCTGCTGATGCTGACGGCTGTCTGCATCGGGGTGTACGTGCAGCAGTCAATCGTGATGCCTTTTCGCAGAATGAAGCAGTTCGCGGGCGCGATTGCAGCAGGCAGACTGGATGAACCGCTCATCCGCGAAAAAGGGAATCTGTTCGGGATCTTCACGGAGAGCTTTGATCTGATGCGGGAGGAACTGAAAGCATCGCACAGCAGAGAAGTGGAACTGAAGCGCCGTGAAAAGGAACTGGTCGCGTCGCTGAGTCATGATCTCAAGACACCGCTGACCGGTATCAAGCTGATCTGCGAGGTACTGAGCGTGAAAACGCAGGATCGCTATGTGCTGGAAAAAATCAGCAGCATCGGGCAGAAGGCAGAGCAGATGCACGTTCTGGTGAATGATCTGCTGACAACAACACTGGACGATCTCGGTGAAATGCAGGTGCATTGCCGCTATGAACCCTCAGACATCCTGCAAACGCTGATTGCGAAACAGGATGACCGTTCACTGACGGTGCAGGCAGACCTGATTCCCGGCTGCATGATTTATACAGATCCGCAGCGGCTGGAACAGGTCATCGGGAATATTCTGAGCAATTCCTATAAATATGCCGGCACGCAGATTACGGTGCGGTACCGGCTGGCAGGGGACTATCTGGAGGCATCCTTCACGGATGCCGGACAGGGCGTACCGGAGGAGGAACTTTGCCTGCTGACACAGAAATTTTATCGCGGCAGCAGGGCGGCGGAGAAAGAGGGCAGCGGTCTGGGACTCTACATCGCGGAGCAGCTCATGGAGCAGATGCACGGCGGGCTGATTTGTTCCGGCAGTACAGATGGTCTGACCGTGACCCTCCGCATCGCCCTGAACTGATACAGAAAACGAACCGTTCCCTTTGGAGGAACGGTTCGTCAGGCTGTCGAAAAAGGTATCGCTGCGCGATGATTATAATGGGGCGCT
>DGVV01000004.1 GCA_002395085.1 Ruminococcus sp. UBA4275
AGACACTTTATCTACAAGCTGAAGCGGACGGCACTGAAACGCCGTCCGCTTTTGGTTATTCGGTTGTCTCTGCGAGGAAACTGAGGATCGCATCTGCGACTTCATCGGGCTTTCGTGCATAGAAAAGACCGTGTTCGCTGCCGATGGATATGAGCCTGCAATTACCGCACTGCTCCAGAAAAGGCTTCAGTATATTGTCGTAAATATCCTGATACATCCAGCTGTCGCGCTGCCATTCGGCTTTTGCAGCCGTTGCAGGATCCCGCTTCGGCGTAAGGCCGGCAGCGCGCATATCTGCATTCGTGGATTCATAATTTTCACGAATCTGCTCCTCGCTCGTATACATGGTCGAGAAATAGAGCTTGGGGGTATCAGTCGGCTGCAAGACCGCCCGCAGGTCGTGCGCGGCATCGGCTTCATTCAGGGTCTCGGACAGATTGGCAGCCGTGTAGGTCCGGTTCTCGCATCGTTTCCAGAGTGCGATTTCCTCATCGTTAAAGAGCGATCTGCCGTATGAACCGTCGCCATTCGGGGACGGGAACAGTCTGTCAAGACCGAGCCATGTGCGCAGTTTCAGTTTGCGCGCCTGCGCAGCAGCTTCGCCCTCCGGATGCTCCTCCTCGGTGTACATCATCCAGAAGTCATCCTTCATGAGCCATGTGCCGTCCAGAAATACGATTGCCTCGACTTCATCGGGATATTTCGCCTGCCACCAGAGCGCATAGTAGCTGCCGTAGGAATGAACCATGAGAACATAGGGCGCTGTGAAGCCTGCGTTTTTCAGACCTGTGCGGTAATCCTCCACGACTTGTTCCAGCGTCTGGGTTTTGCAGGTATCATCGCTGAAGCCGTAGCCTGCGCGGTCAGGATAGACCAGCGTATTCTCTTTGCCGAGGCGCGCATTGAGTTCTTTCGTGATGATCGGGAAGCAATTCACGCCCATGCCTGCAATTCCGACAATCGTATGCTTGCCGTTCTGAGCGCCGGTGCTGTAGACATTGATCTTTTTGTCTGCGCCGTCCACGAGATTGAGATAGCCTGCTTTTTCGTATTCCCTGCGGTCAATGTGATACGCGGTGACACTGTAGATCCGCAGCCCGCCGATCACCAGCACCGCTGCACCCGCCGCCGCGATCAAAGTATTGCGGAGCAGATGCGATTTTCTGGTGTCGAGCTGCATCTCTGTGCCGCGGATCTGCTCAGAAAGGCTGTCGGTATTCTGTGCCCGCAGCATGACAAGCGATGTGACACAGCCCGCCGCAAATGCCGTCAGTGCAGAAAGCATGATCCGGATGAACGGTGTGATATGATCTATGTGGATCATATTGATGAGCATTTTTCTGGTTTCTTCGCCCTCATCGACAAAGGAAGCGTTGATGAGCGCCGTCAGAACGAATTGTGCGCCGAAGACCACGACTGCACAGATCACCGCGGAGATGATCGCCGCCGCGCCGGTGAATTGCAGGCACTCGATGACCGCCATGCGGTCAAGCTGTTTGTCGGTCATGCCCACGCATTGCAGCGATGCCAGCTCACTGCGGCGGTTTGCGATACCCGTGGAAATAATATTCAGCAGATTGATGAGCGCCGCCAGTGCAATCAGGAGATTGAGAACCAGCATACCCGCACGGAAAGCTGCCATGATACTGTGTGTTTTCCACTTCAGCTCGTAAAGGTTTATCATGCTGCCTTCTACGGTATTCACGAAATCCGAATGCTCCATGAACCAATCCTGCGCTTTTTTCATATCCGCAGCGTTGTACCGGTATTCGCCGGTGCCGGTTTTGACAAGGGCAAATGATGCATCGTGATTCATGTACTGTACACCGTACCATTCCGGCGCAATTGTTTCATACGTCTCAAGCGCGCCGATCAGCAGAAAATGGCCGGCTGATTCAAAATGCTTATTTTTTTCCAGCGATACCGTTCCGATGATTTCGACGGTATGGTCCTTTTTCTCTTGTGTACAAGTCTGTATAATCTCTTTGTGGCTCATATTTTCAATGTCTGCGTCTTCCGGAAGCTTCATAAAAAAACTGGTAAGCGTCACAGAACCGCTTTGCAGTTTTTCTGCATACTTCCCGGCATCGTTGCAGCTCAGATTGTAAACATATCCGCCGGAGCTGCACAGATCGTCATAGCTGATCTGCGCATCTGCGCCGAAATACTGCGTGTAGGCTTCCCGGTTGACATAACACACCAGTATTTGCTCTTTGTCATCTTCCGTATGCAGCCCAACGGTCTGGGGCAGAGACAAAGCGATGTGTTCAAACAGACCGCTTGCTGCAAGTTCTTCGGCTGCATCAGTATAGCTGATGCCTTTCTGATAATTGCCGATTGGCATAATAAAATCAACATTGGCTGCTTCTTCTTCCGTGAGCCCCAGCCCCACTGTCGGGAGAAAATTGGTGATGCTGCGCTCGATTGTCTCTGTCAGGCTGGAAAACAGCGAAAACAGCGTGATCGAAACCGTCAGCGTCAGCACCGTAATGGCAAAGCGCTTCTTCTGCCGCCTTGCATTGCGGGAGGCGATGCTGCCCGAAATGCCGAACAGCAGACCCGAAAGCGTGCGCTTTTTGACCTTCTCCACCGTGTCGGCACGGGTGGTGATCGCTTCCATCGGCGTCTTTTTGATGACGCGCATTCCGACACCGTAAGCGGAAAGGAATACCCATACAACACCGACTGCTGCCGCAATCAGCAGCATTTTCCAGTCCACGGTGAATAACAGGTTGAGGTCGAAAATGGAAACCTGCGGAAACAGCTCGGCAATGCCAGCCCGCAGCAGCACATTGAACATCAGATACGCAAGGCCGGTGCCTGCGATCAGCGCAAGCGGGATACCGATGCCGCAGAGCCGCAGTCCTTCCAGCGTGATGATGCGGACGATCTGTTCCGGCGTTGCGCCGATCGACTGCAATACGCCGTAATGCCGTTCGCGCTCCTTGGAGGAAACCTCAAACGCCGTATCAATGATGAGGCGCAGCGCAAACGCAATCAGGATTGCGAAAATGAAGAAGATACAGAAGATCCGCAGCTTGACCAGATGCGCGCCGTCGTAGACGCCGTCAAGCTTCATGAGATTGTCGTTCCATTCATACGAGCCGTGCATACTGCTATTCTTGCTGCGCTCGTATTTTTCCGGCGCGCCGATCTTCTGTGCGGCTTTTTGCAGCCACAGCTCACGGTCTCCGATGTCGCTGCTGAACAGCACATAAGCCGAGATGCCGTCCGGTTTGGCTTCCAGATTCACGGAGCGGACTTCCGCAAAATCCGCCAGTGCCCTGGCCTGTTCCTCGGTCAGTTCGCTGAACAGCAGATGAAAGGGGGCGGAGGAGAAACAGACGTTCTCAAGACAGTTCATGCAGACGCTGTAGAGAACAAAAATCATCGTGATGACGGCAACCGCCGCCGTGATGCTGACAGTCGTGAACACCGACTGCCGCTTCTGCGCTTTGATATAGCGGGATGCAAGGAGATTTTCATAGCTTATCATATCAGGTCGCCTCCTCCGGTGATGACATGGTTTCATCGGAGATGATTTTGCCGTCGCGCAGCACGATGATGCGGTCACACTGTTCCGCGATGTTTTCATCGTGTGTGATGATAAGAATGGTCTGTTTCAGTTCGCGGTTTGAACGGCGGAACAGCTCCATGATCTCGGCACTGTTTTTACTGTCGAGATTGCCGGTCGGTTCATCCGCAAGGATGACCTGCGGCGACGTGAAGATTGCCCGCCCGATTGACACTCTCTGCTGCTGACCGCCGGACATCTGCGAGGGAAGATGATTCCGGCGTGCTTCCAGTCCAAGCATACCGAGGATCTTTTCGAGATGCGCCTTGTCCGGCTTTCTGCCGTCCATCAGCACAGGCAGCGTGATATTTTCCTCCGCCGTCAGCACGGGGATCAGATTGTAAAACTGATAGATCAGCCCGACCTGTCTGCGGCGGAAGATCGCAAGTTCGCGGTTATTCTGCCGGAAAACATCCTGACCGTCCAGAAAGATCTTGCCGGAGGTGGGACGGTCTACTGCACCGATCATGTGCAGCAGAGTCGATTTGCCCGAACCGCTTGCACCGATGATTGCAACCATCTGTCCTTTCGGAACGCTGAACGATACGCCGTCAACTGCGCGGACCTCGTTCTCGCCCTTGCCGTATACCTTGCAAAGATTTTCTACTCTCAAAACTTCCATGGCAATGCCTCCTTTGTGGTTGTTGATCTTATTATAGCATACAGATCTGACAGATTCATTATTTGAATCTTACAGTTTTGTCATATTGCGATCCGGAGGGCTGCTTCCGCAACAGCCGGTTGCTTGACGGAACAGGTCTCCCCGTGCTATAATCAATCACAGGAGGGATGCCTTTATGGAAACGAAAACAGTCTTACACGATTTGCGCACCAAAGCCGGCTTATCTCAGGATGCCCTTGCCGGAAAAGTCTTTGTGACGCGGCAGGCGGTCAGCCGCTGGGAAACCGGCGAGACCGTTCCGAACACCGAAACGCTGAAACTGCTGTCCGGCATCTTCGGCGTGTCCATCAATACGCTGCTGGGTTCTCCGCGCCAGCTTGTCTGCCAGTGCTGCGGAATGCCGCTGGATGATACGATGGTCAGCCGCGAAAAGGACGGCTCCAGCAATGACGACTTCTGCAAATGGTGCTACGCGGACGGGCATTTTATGTACAGCAATCTGGAGGATCTCATTGAGGTCTGTACGCAGCACATGGTCAGCGATGAACATCCGGAGGCGCAGGTGCGGGCCTATTTGCAGGAGACACTTCCGCAGCTTGCTTACTGGAAACAGCACGATGCTTACAGCGACGGCGGCGAAATGGATGCTCTCAGACAATTCCTGACCGATGCGGTGAATGCACTGCACATCGCGGGAATGCCAAAGGCGGAGAAGCTGAATGCTCTGGTCGGCGGATTTGTCAATCTCGCTTATAAGCTGCCCGGCGGCGAATCCGTGAAGTTTCTGGACGATCAGGCGACCTATCTGGGCTGTCAGCTTGCGCATGAAACTGTGCCGAATCAGTTTTTCGGCGTCATCGGCAATGCGGATTTTCTGCTGGTCTGCACCTATACGGGGCAGGGGGAAAATCCTGAACTGCTGCTGTATCAGAAGCACTGATTGGAATCCCAATACGGGCGCTCGTTTTATATTGATGATATTGCTTGATTTTAATAGCCGCCTGAATTGTTATCAGCCCATCGTATCTGCTGCGGTTGATTTTCTCTGCAATTTGTGGTATAATAAATAAGATATGCTGCGAACCGGTCATACGGCGCGGACAATAATTGGAGCTGTGATGTTTGTTTTTCTTCTCATCTTCTCTTGACAGGAGCAGCTGCACGGATTGAGAGGAAATCAAATCATGAAAACGCTGCTGCTGGTGCTGGGTATTTTGTTTGCACTGATTCTGCTGATTGTGTGCGCGCTGACCTTCTTCAGCTACCGGAATAATCAAACTATGCAGGAGATGATCCGCCGTGCGTGCGGCTGCGTCCGCGAACGCTTTCCGCTGACAGAACGGGATGCAGGGGAATATGCCGACCTGCGGCTGTACGGTATTCTGCGGTTTCGTGTGAAGCAGTATGATGCGAAGGAACTCGGAAATGTCTCCGTCATGACCGCGAATATGGGCTTCATGCAGATGGTCTCCTTTATGCTGACGCCTGCCGGAAGAAAAGTGCCGCTTTGTACGCTCGATTTTATGTACATTCTCGGTAAACGCAAATCCTATGTGGAGTTCTATGATCTTGTGACGGATACCCGTGCGGAAGCCTATCAGAATGTTCTCGCACAGCTCTCTGCCATGCGGGCGCGCTATGCAGATCTGCCGGAACTGACACCTGCACCTGCCTGGTATGACCATCTCCTGAGCATTGCCATGCATAAGCAGCTCCATGCTTCTCAGGATGCGCGCAATGCGGATATGTTCTGCGATGCCCTCTGCACTTGGCTCGATGCCGCAAAGGCAGCGCCGCTTGCTTCGGCTGAGGAGACCGCTGCGCAGCTTCAGATCATTCAGCAGTACAGCGATCAGCTTATCTCAAAGGGCGGCATCTCAACCGATGTCTTCAAGAAGGCTATGGGCGCAGAGAAAACCCGCGATTTCTTTGACCGTGTGTTCTTTGGAATCAGCAATTACCGTGTATCATGATGCAAAGCCGTCGGATGTGTCCGGCGGCTTCAGCTTGTCGATAAAGGTATCGCTGCGCGATGATTATAATGGGGCGCT
>DGVV01000005.1 GCA_002395085.1 Ruminococcus sp. UBA4275
CATTATAATCATCGCGCAGCGATACTTTTATCGACAAGCTGAAATGCCCCGAAGCGTTTGAAAGTGCTTCGGGGCATTGCATTTTATACGGCTGCTCGCCTGAATCAGTATTTAGCTGTTCTTCTGCTTCCCGGCAATTTCATGAACAAACGCTGCAAGCTCCTCCGAACGCAGCATCGTGGACATATGCCCGCCGTTTTCCAGATACCGGAAATTCTTATCCGGTGCCGTGACACTGTCATAATAATTCCGGATGATGCCGCACGGATCATCGTGATCGCCCTGCAATACATAAAACGGCATCTGATATGCCGGATTGTCTTTGAGCGTCTGTGCGAAGTCATTGCAGAGCAATTCGATTTTGTCGGTATAGCTGTTGTTGTCATAGTCATAGGTCAGAACCTTGCAAAGCTCCGGCAGCGTGTAATACGGATTGAACCATACCGAAGAAAGCACGCCGACATCCGTATCAAAAATGCTCTCCTGCACACCGAAATGAAGCTGATCGCTGTATTTCGCAAAAATTTCAGAAAAAATCGGGAGATGGCGTTCCATGACAGCATTTATCAGATCACTGTTCTCAGGATCAAGCTGTACCTGTGTCTGAAGCTCCGTATCATATTGCTCTGCAAGTGCGTGAAGTTCAGGATCGTTTTCAGTCCATTCGAGAAGAACCAGCTTAAATCCCTCGTTCATTTTCCGGATATCCGCAGGCGCGGTTATGCCGAGTTCATCACAAGGACACTCGAAGAAGTCATAGCTGTATTTTGCGATGATGTCCTCATAGGAAAGCACACCGTCACAGTAATCTCTTGCGTCCTGCTGCATTTGCTTCGTATAGATTCCGACTTCTAAAGTGATCGAGAGGTCAATGACGCATTCCGCTTTCTCCGGATGCCGCAGCGCATAATCGCCGGCGTACAGCGTTCCCCACGACATCCCAAGCAGCGTCAGCTTATCCTTGCCTGTGTATGCGAGAATCTGATCGGTCAGCATTTCCAGATCGCTGCGCATCAGCTCCGGTGTGATCTCGCTGTCCTGACAATTGTGCAGCCATGTTTTGACCGCATTGCGCTGATCCCAGTTGACAACCGTGTAATCCTTTGCGAGTTTTCGCCAGATTTTAAAATCGGCATAGCTGTAGGAATCGCCGGGGCCGCCGTGCAGAAAGAGCATGACAGGATTGTCCTTGTTTTCACCGTAAATGCTGATCCACTGCTCCTGCCCGTTCACATCAAGATACATGGATTCGTTGATGCCGCCGTCAGGCGTTCTGTTATAATACATCTTTCCGATCAGGCGGATAATCAGAAGAATGAGGATCATTCCAAGAAGAACGATCCCGATCCATTTCAGTATCTTTATCAGTTTTTTCAATGCCTTTTGCATGATTGTCTCCTCTAATATTCCGATTATGTCGTAACAATTATAGCATAACATTGCTGCATTGTCAATTAAAACGCCATCGTACTTCTGACGGTCAATCAGAAATACGATGGCGGAAAGCGTCTATATCCGCGCCGCCTGCAATATTCATAAAACCTTAAACGGGGTTGCTCTTGCGCTTTTTCGCAGAAGCGTGTATAATAGAATTGTATACTAATCCGAAAAGGAGTGCGTTTTTGCATGGAAACTATTCTGATTTGTGACGATGAACGCGACATCGTTTCTGCATTGAATATCTACCTCACCGCTGAGGGCTGGAAAACCGTTCTTGCATACTCCGGCAGAGAAGCCGTTGAGCTTGCCAAAACCCAGAATATCCAGCTCATCCTCATGGACATCATGATGCCCGAAATGGACGGCATTACCGCGATGACCGAAATCCGGCGGTTCAGCAATGTGCCGGTCATTCTTCTGACGGCAAAGTCCGAGGATTCCGATAAGATTCTCGGTCTCAATGTCGGTGCGGATGACTATATCACCAAGCCCTTCTCGCCCGCAGAGGTTGTGGCGCGCGTGCGCTCGCAGCTCAGACGCTATCTGCGCCTCGGTGCGGCGGAAACGGATGATCCCAATTTGCTGACCGTCGGCAGCATCTCCCTTGATACCAAGGCGAAAACTGCTTATCTCGACGGCGTACCTGTGCCGCTGACTCCGATTGAATACGATATTCTCTCGCTGCTGATGCATGACCCCGGAACGGTCTTTCCCCCGCGCGAAATCTACAGCGCTGTCTGGAAGGCAAATCCGATCGGTTCGGAGAATACCGTTGCGGTACATATCCGCCATCTGCGCGAAAAACTGGAGATCAATCCGCAGGAACCGCGCTGGATCAAGGTGGTCTGGGGACAGGGCTATAAGCTCGAAAAAGCATGACGCATTGCCTGATGTTCCCGGAAGGAGGTGCGTCTCTGCATGAATAAAGACTGGCGGCAGTCATCTGCCGCAAGACTCTTTGCAATCCTGTTCGCTATCATCTTCCTCTGGATTGCCGGAGTTTCCCTGATGGTCGTCATGCTCAATGTCTCGATTGGTTTTGCCAGCAATGAGGCTGATTTCCGGTCGAATTTCCTTGCGATGACCACGCAGAATGAATACGAACTGCTCTATAATTATCTGCTGATGAGCAGCTACAGCGCGGAAGGTGCAGAGTACGACGATGTGACTGTGAACTATGGTCTCTCTGAAAACCTGCATACCTATGAAACGCATTTTAACAGCGAAAATACGAATTTCCGGTTTGCGGTCACAGATACGGAAGGTGAACTGTTCCTCACGAATGATCCGCTTTACGGCATGGAACAGGCGCTTCTCGCTTCTAATGTCTATCCGGAAAGCATTCCGATTTCGACAAGTGACTATCGGGTGCAGAAGACCCTGGATGATCCTGTCCACAATTTTGCGGAGTTCATCGGGCAGGATCCGAAAGATATGCTGGATCATCCGGAGGATTACCGTCTCTGGTATTTCAGTGATACGCAGGTGGATAATGCGCTGCACAAGGGTCTGGATACCGTGACAGAATACACCCAGATCTTCGGACTGCGTCCGTTCCCCTCAAAGGAAGCAGCGAATGCTTTTAATTTTCAGGCTGCATTCCCTGATTATGAGAATTTGAGCTGGCATTTTTACGGCGACCCCGCATACCGGACAGTCGATGCGGTGATTCACTGGAACGGAGCAGAATATGTCATTATGGAAAGCGACGGAACGGATTGCTACACAGGCGTAAATGATAATTCCGGTGTGCTGGTGGTTCTGACCGGCGATACTACGACGGAACATTCTCATCTGCTGCTTTCCGATTACTACAGCTGCAAAGCGAACGGCATCAATATTACCGCGAGCGATGAAACGCTGGAGGAGAAACTCGTAAGTCCGCTGAGTATTACCATCCGTGCGACCCAGACTGATGACCTTACCTATTTTATCCGGACCTATCTGCCTGAAAATCTGCCGGTCAACGATTCGATCCGCACGAACTTTGCAGTGTTCCAGTTCCTGTTCAAGCGGACAGAAGTGCTGGTCATCATCCTGTTTACCGCAACGGTGCTTGCGGTCATCTCCTGCATTACGATGTGCAGTACCGCGGGCTACTCCGAACGCTATTTCGGAGCGCACGCATCGCGTGTTCACCGGATGCCGTTTGAACTCTACTGGGCGCTGCCGATCGGGGCGCTGGTGGGTTCTATGATTACGTTTTCCGGTCTCATGCAGATCAGCACACCGTATCGGACGCTGGCACTGTTTTCCGTCGGTATGATGCTTTGCATCGCGGCATTTCTTGTGCTGCTGATCTATTCGATTGCAGTACGCCTCAAGACCGATACATTCTGGTCCAGTTTCGGCATTGTGCGGGTAGTCCGGTATCTGTTTTCGCTGATGCGCGGTCATCTCGCCTTCAGTGTCTCCGTGACCTGCTGGCTGACTGCGCTGCTTGCACTGAATGCGGCTGCCATCCGGCTGCGTGATATGCAGATGGTGCTGATTCCCTGTGCTGCCGCAGCCGATCTTCTGACACTGACTGCCATTCTCTACAGCATCTATGCCTACTTTGAACTCCATAAGCACGCAAAACACATGGAGACAGGCGATTTTTCTGCTGTGACGCACAAAATCCCCCTGACTGCGGATTTCCGGCGCTTTGATGCCACGCTCACGGATATGACAAGCCGTGTCGAGGAAATCGTCGCCAAGCAGACAAAGGCGGAACATCTGCGGACAGAGCTGATTACCAATGTCTCCCACGACCTCAAGACACCGCTGACTTCCATTGTCAACTATGTGGATTTGCTGAGCCGGGAGCAGATGCCGAATCCCGCAGCGGAGGAATACCTCGATGTGCTGCGCAGACAGGCTGCACGCCTCAAAAAGCTGACGGTCGATCTCGTGGATGCTTCCAAGGCCTCGACCGGAAATATGACCGTGGAGCTTGCACCGACGGATTTGCAGGTGCTGATCGGGCAGCTTGGTGGCGAATATGAGGAGCAGCTCGAAAAACGGCAGCTTTCCTTCGTCATGAATGTGCCGGAAGAACCGGTAATGGTTCTTGCAGACGGCAGACAAATCTGGCGCGTGTTTGATAATCTGCTCGGAAATGCGTGTAAATACGCCCTTGCAGGCACGAGAGTCTATCTCGATCTCAAATCGGACGGCAAGCTTGCGGAAATCACGATCAAGAATGTTTCGGCGCATCCGCTGAATGTCTCGCCCGATGAACTCATGGAACGCTTCGTGCGCGGCGATACCTCGCGGCACACAGAGGGCAGCGGTCTGGGGCTTGCTATTGCGCGTGATCTTACCGCTTTGCAGCACGGTTTGCTGGAATTAAGTACCGACGGTGATCTGTTTAAGGTCACACTGAGTTTTCCGGTTTATACACCGCCCGCTGAACCTGCCCCCGAACCGGAGACAGAAAAAACGGAATCCGCTGCGGAAGCATAAATTCCGCCGCATACCCGAAAACAAACAGCCTCCCCGCAAATGGGGAGGCTGTTTCAGTTTTGGTATTGTTTGAGGCTGGCGTGCCGTTTCCAAATCATTGCGCGGGGGACAGTTCCTTCAGGATTTTCTCCGTCATCTCCGTGCAGCCCAGAATCGGCTGTGCCGGTGCGCCGCCGTTGACGGCGAGGTCTGCCGTGCGCCAGCCCTGTTCCAGCACGCGGTCAACTGCCTGTTCGATGCAGTCTGCCTCTGCGCCAAGCCCGAAGGAATACCGCAGCATCATGGCCGCAGAAAGCACCGTTGCAATGGGGTTTGCCTTGTTCTGTCCCGCAATATCCGGTGCGGAACCGTGAATCGGTTCATACATTCCGCGGGTTGTGCCGCCCAGCGATGCAGATGCCAGCATTCCGATGGAACCGGTGATCTGCGAAGCCTCATCCGAGAGAATATCCCCGAACATATTGGATGTCACAATCACGTCAAACTGCTTCGGATTCCGCACGAGCTGCATGGCGGCGTTGTCCACGAACATATCGCTGTATGTGACTTCCGGATATTCCGCCGCAAGCCGGTGCATGGTTTTGCGCCACAGACGCGAAGTCTCCAGCACATTTGCCTTGTCCACACTGGTCAGACGTCTGCTGCGCTTCATTGCCGCCTCAAATGCAGCCCTGCCAATGCGTTCAATCTCCGTGACGCTGTATGCCTCCGTATCGAAGGCTTCCTCGCCGTATTTGCCCGTGCGATAGCCGCGGTCTCCGAAATAGATGCCGCCGGTCAGTTCGCGCACAATCAGGATGTCAAAACCGGCATTGATGAGATCCTCCCGCAGCGGCGATGCCCCGCGCAGTGCCGGAAACAGCTTCGCAGGCCGCAGATTTGTGTACAGACCCAGAGCCGCACGAATCCCAAGCAGCGCTTTTTCCGGCCGCTGATCTCCCGCGAGGCTGTCCCATTTCGGGCCGCCGACTGCACCAAGCAGCACGCTGTCGCTTTTGAGACAGCAGTCCACGGTCTCCTGCGGAAGCGGAACACCCACGGTGTCGATTGCTTCACCGCCAATTGCACATTCGAGGAATAGGAACGTATGTCCGTAAATTTCCCCGATGCGGTGCAGCACAGCGAGTGCGCTGTCCACAATCTCCGGCCCGATGCCGTCGCCTTTCAGGACTGCGATCCGGTATACCATTTGAATGCCCTCCTTTATTGTATGACGCCCTTTGCGATTGCTGCCGTCAGGCCGCCGTTCTCGATGATCTGCTGCACAAACGCCGGAAACGGTGCTGTCCGGAATTCCGCACCTGTTGTCAGGTCGTGCAGAATGCCGCGGTCAAGATCAGTTTCCACGCGGTCTCCGTCTGAAATAGCTGCTGCCGCTTCCGGACATTCCACAATCGCAAGCCCGATGTTAATGGCATTGCGATAGAAAATCCGCGCAAAGCTTGCCGCAATTACCAGCGAAACGCCGCTTGCCTTGATCGCAATGGGGGCGTGTTCGCGGGATGAACCGCAGCCGAAATTCTGTCCTGCAACCAGAATATCGCCCGCCTGCACGCGCCCTGCAAATCCCGCATCGAGATCTTCCATGCAGTGGGCGGCAAGCTCTTTCGGGTCGCTCGTATTCAGATAGCGTGCGGGAATGATGACGTCTGTGTCCACATTATCGCCGTAGCGGATGACATTTCCTTCGTATTTCATGCGTTCATGACCTCCTCCGGACTGCTGATTCTGCCCGTGACGGCACTTGCCGCCGCGACTGCCGGACTAGCAAGGTAGACTTCCGATTCCGGATGCCCCATGCGCCCGACGAAATTGCGGTTTGTAGTTGTTACGGCGCGTTCGCCCGCTGCGAGAATGCCCATATATCCGCCGAGACACGGCCCGCAGGTCGGGGTAGAGACGACTGCACCGCTCTCGACAAAGATGCGCAGCAAGCCTTTTTCCATCGCATCCAGATAGATCTGCTGCGTTGCCGGTATCACGATGACACGGACATTTTTCGCGCAGGTACGCCCTTTCAGGATTTCTGCCGCGATCTCCAGATCTTCGAGCCTGCCGTTTGTGCAGGAACCGATGACGACCTGATCCACCGGAATCTCCCCGATTTCATCAAAGGTTTTCGTGTTTTCCGGCAAATGCGGAAATGCCACTGTCGGCTTGATTGCCGAGAGGTCGATGCTGAGGGTTTCCTCGTAAACCGCATCGCTGTCTGCCTGATAGATGCGCGGTTCAGCAGCACCGTGTTCCCGCAGATATGTCAGGGTGATGTCATCAACCTCGAAGATGCCGTTTTTCGCGCCTGCCTCAATCGCCATATTCGCGATGCAGAGACGGTCACTCATGGAAAGTGTGTGCATTCCCGCGCCGGTGAATTCCATAGAGCGGTACAGTGCGCCGTCTACGCCGAGTTTGCCGATGATGTGCAGGATGACATCTTTTCCGGAGACAAACCGGTTCAGTCTGCCGGTCAGGTTGATGCGGATGGCAGAGGGAACTTTGAACCACGCTTTTCCGATGGCCATGCCGCACGCCATATCGGTTGAGCCGACGCCTGTTGAGAATGCGCCGAGTGCGCCGTAGGTGCAGGTATGCGAATCTGCGCCGATGACCGCATCACCCGCCGTGACGAGTCCCTGTTCCGGCAGGAGGGCGTGTTCGATGCCCATTCTTCCGGCATCATAAAAATGCGTGATCTGCTGCTGCGTACAGAAATCGCGGCACATTTTACATTGTTCTGCCGCTTTGATGTCCTTGTTCGGGACGAAATGATCCATCACCATTGTGATCTTATCGGTATCGAAAACCTTCGCAGCACCGAGCTTTTCAAAGGCACGGATTGCAACCGGCGAGGTGATGTCATTGCCCAGCACACGGTCCAGAGAGGCGAGGATCAGCTCTCCCGCCTGTACCTGCCTGACGCCGGCGTGTGCCGCGAGGATTTTCTGTGTCATTGTCATGCCCATGACAGTTTCCTTCCTTCCTGTTAAATGGCGGTTTCTGTGTCACGATCCGGATGTTTCGCCGGCGGTGTCTTTCAGCAGATTGTTCACAGCGCTGACCAGTGCCTTGATGGAGGATGTAATAATGTCATTGTCGATGCCGACACCCCAGAAGCTTCTGCCGTCGCCCGAATGAATCTCCACATAGGAGACTGCTTTCGACGACGAACCGACTTCGAGTGCGTGTTCGGTGTAGGTATTGATGATGAAATTGAGACCCGTATAGGAGCGGACTGCGTTGCTGACAGCATCGAGACGGCCGTTGCCGCTGTCGGTTGCAGATGCCGGTTTTCCATTGTATTCAATGTCAATCGTTGCTTCAATGCCGCTGCGCTGTTTGAAGTGAACCTCGGTCAGATTCAGCGGCGCAGTGATGTCCACATAATGCTGCCTGAAGATCAGGTAGACTTCGTCCGGCAGGAGTTCCTTGTGGCTGCGGTCAGAGATGCCCTTGACCAGATAGCCGACACATTCGCGCATCCGCTTCGGGAGATTGTAGCCGTAGCGCGTCTCAAGAATATAGCCGATGCCGCCCTTGCCCGACTGACTGTTGATGCGGATGACATCGGATTCGTACACTCTGCCGATGTCGGTCGGGTCGAGCGGGAGATAGGGGACATTCCAGACCGGATCTCCGGTCTCCTCGCGGTGCTTCAAGCCCTTCGCGATTGCATCCTGATGTGAGCCGGAAAATGCTGCAAATACGAGCTTTCCGCTGTAGGGCTGCCGCTCGTTGATCTCCATGCGGGTGACGCGGGTGTACATCTCCGCCAGCGCGGGAATGTCCGTGAGATCGAGGTTCGGCTCGATGCCCTGCGAGTACATATTCAGTGCCAGCGTCACGATGTCCACATTGCCCGTGCGTTCGCCGTTTCCGAAGAGCGTACCTTCCACGCGGTCTGCGCCGGCGAGCAGACCCATTTCAGTATCCGCGACCGCACAGCCGCGGTCATTGTGCGGATGCAGCGAGACGATCACATTCTCGCGGTATTTCAGGTGATCGCACATATACTCGACCTGGTTCGCATAGATGTGCGGCATGGAGAGCTGTACAGTCACCGGCAGATTGATGATGACCGGATCTTCAGCGGTCGGCTGCCAGACATCCAGCACCGCATTGCAGACCTCCAGTGCATATTCGGGTTCTGTGCCGGTGAAACTTTCCGGCGAATACTCAAACCGGAAGCTGCCCTCGTATTTCTCGCGGTATTCCCTGCACATTTTCGCGCCGGAAACCGCAATCTCCATGATCTCCGCCTTATCCTTGCGGAAGACCTGTTCGCGCTGTGCGGCGGAGGTGGAATTATAGAGATGCACGATTGCGTGCTTACATCCCTTGAGCGCCTCAAAGGTCTTGCGGATGATGTGTTCGCGTGACTGCGTGAGTACCTGAATGGTCACGTCGTCAGGGATGAGATTCTGCTCAATCAGCGTGCGGCAGAATTCATACTCCGTTTCGGAAGCAGCGGGGAATCCGATCTCAATTTCCTTAAATCCGATGCGGACAAGTTCCGCGAAAAACTCCAGTTTTTCTCCCAGACTCATCGGGATTACAAGTGCCTGATTGCCGTCGCGCAGGTCAACGCTGCACCACTGCGGCGCTTTGTCAACGTATTCTTTTTGCGTCCACTTCATCTGCGGGTTCGGTGCGGGGAAAAATTGTCTTGTGTATTTGGCTGCATTCTGCATAACAATGCCCTCCTCTATTGTCTGTCGGCATGAGGAGGGCAAAAATAAAACGCCTCTCCCCATTCGGTTATGGGAAGAGACGAAGTTTCTATGTGAAATACTCCGCGGTACCACTCTTCTTGACGCTTGCGCGCCCGCTCACTGCGTCACTGTTGAACGCATCCCTCTGTATCGGGAGGACCCGTCCCGACCTAATGCCGCAGGAGATGCGGGTTCAGCGGGCTGCTCAGGGAGGAGTTATGGCGCGCGGAGCGATGCCGTCTCTCAGCAGGTGACGGCTCTCTGTGAAGGCTCATGCGGGCTTTGGTTCCCTTCATCGCATTCTGTATTTTCATCATAGCATGAAAATTTGGTTTTGTCAAGGGGTTTTGAAAATTTCTTTTTTTGCGCAGCTCAGATCTCCGCGATCACCTCGACCTCGACCAGCACACCCTTCGGGAGCGTTCTGACTGCAACGCAGCTCCGCGCCGGCAGAGATGTGAAATACTTGCCGTAGATCTCGTTAAATGCAGCAAAATCGTTCATATCGGCAAGGAAACAGGTCGTTTTAACCGCATTTGCAAAAGAAGATCCTGCCGCTTTCAGCACCGCGCCAAGATTCTGCATGACCTGCTCGGTCTGTGCTTCGATGCCCTCTGCGTGTACGGTATTCGTCTGCGGGTCAATCGCGATCTGACCCGATGTGTAAACCGTATTCCCGCAGATCACTGCCTGCGAGTACGGTCCGACGGCTGCCGGTGCTTTGTCCGTGTGAATGGTTTTCATGGTTGATTCCTCCTTGTTTTGTGATGCTGTTAATCATGCAGCAGCTTGAATCCGGCAGCGCGCAGGGCATCGCGGATCTGTGCGATATGCTCGTAATTGCGCGTTTCCATGACAAGCCGCAGATAACATCCGTTGACTGCCGCGCCCTCATTGGCACGCTCATGGTGAATGGAGATGACATTGCCGCCCTGCTCCGCGATGATGCGCGAGACATCCATCAGCTGACCGGGTTTGTCGATCAGTTCGATGATGACCGAGTACGTGCGTCCCGTCATCAGCAGGCCGCGCTTGATGACACGCGAGAGAATCGTCACGTCGATATTGCCGCCCGAAAGCAGACACACGATTTTCTGTCCGTCTACGGGGATCTTCCGGAACATTGCCGCCGCAGCCGCTACTGCGCCTGCACCTTCTGTGACCAGTTTGTGCTGTTCCATCAGCGCGAGGATTGCCGCAGAGATTTCGTCGTCTGTGACGGTCACGATCTCATCCACGTACTCCGAAACATACGCAAATGTATGTTCACCGGGTTCTTTTACCGCAATGCCGTCTGCAATGGTGGAAACGCTGTCCAGACGTTCTACTTTATGGTCGCGCACGGAATTGAACATACTCGGTGCGCCCGCCGCCTGTACGCCGTAAACTTTGATTTTCGGGTTCAGCTTTTTTACCGCAAATGCGACACCGGAGATCAGTCCGCCGCCGCCGACCGGCACAACCACAGCGTCCATATCGGGGAGCTGTTCGAGCAGTTCCAGTCCGATTGTGCCCTGTCCCGCGATGACCTTTTCGTCGTCAAACGGGTGAATGAATGTCAGACCCTGCGCGTCGCGCTGCCGCAGTGCTTCTGCATAGGCATCGTCGTAAACGCCCGGCACAAGGCAGACTTCTGCGCCGTATGCCTTTGTCGCTTCAACCTTCGAGATCGGAGCGCTGTCCGGCAGGCAGATCACGGCGCGGATGCCGTTTTTTGCGGCGGCAAGCGCAACGCCCTGTGCGTGATTGCCCGCAGAACAGGCAATCACACCGCGTGCTTTCTCCTCATCTGAGAGCTGCGACATCATGTAATAAGCGCCGCGTACCTTGAAAGAGCCGGTGATCTGCAAATTCTCGGTCTTGAGATAGATTTCTGCGCCGGGGCAGATTTTCGGGGCAGCAATGATGTCCGTTTCGCGGATGATCGGTTTCAGGACAAATCTTGCGTGATAGATCGCATCCAGTGTCAGCATAAAAATTACCTCCGTTTTGTTTTGGCGGAAGGTATAAAAAAACTCCTTCCGTCTGATGATCGGAAAGAGACGAAGCTGCTGCTGCAATGCTCCGCGGTACCACTCTTCTTGACGCTTTCGCGCCCGCTCACTGCGTCACTGTTGAACGCATCCCTCTGTTACGGGAGGACCCGTCCCTGTCTACTGACCGCGCAGAAACGGCGGTGTTCGGGGGGCTGCTCCGGGATGATACGCCTCCTGCCCGGACCGCCGCATCTCAGCAAAAGCGGCTCTCTGTAGATCTTTCCGGCGGGATTTGGTTTCCCTTCTTCGCATTTATGGCTGAATTATAGCACATAAATCCGAGGTTGTCAAGCGGATTTTTTGATTAACATAAAAATTTTTGTTCAGGGCTTGACTTTTCGGATCATATCGGGTATAATTATATTAAGCTCAATCGAATTGAGTGCAAAACCGAAAGGGGAGAGACATCATGGAATTTGTATATCGTCCGAAACAGGTCTGTTCGCAGGAGATTCGCTTTGATATTGACGGCGACGTCATCCGCAATGTGCGCTTCACCGGCGGCTGCAACGGCAACCTGAAAGCCATCGGCATCCTTGTGGACGGCATGACCGTAGACCAGATCGAGGAGAAGCTGAAGGGCAATACCTGCGGCTTCCGCCCGACCTCCTGTGCCGATCAGCTTGCAAAGGCAGTACGAGCGGCATACGAGCAGGCACAGGGTTGACCGGAGGTCTGCCGCATGGATCATGAGGAACTGAAACTTGAGAATCAGCTTTGTTTTCCGCTCTATGCCTGCTCCCGTGAGGTCATCAAGCGATACCGCCCGTTTCTGGACGGCATCGGGCTGACATACACGCAGTATGTCGTGATGATGGTGCTTTGGGAAGCCCGTACTCTGTCGGTCAAAGAGCTGGGGCAGAAGCTGTATCTGGATTCCGGTACGCTGACGCCCGTGCTGAAAAGTCTGGAGCAGAAGGGGTATCTCACGCGGCAGCGCAGCCATGAGGATGAGCGCGTGCTGATTGTGACGATCACCGAAACCGGCGATGCCTTGCAGGAGAACGCCGCGGACATCCCGAAACAGATCGGCGGATGCGTGCGTCTGACGCCGGAGGAGGCGCTCACGCTCTACAAGCTGCTTTATAAGCTGCTGCATACAATGGAAGATGAATAAACAGACAGGACAGAGTTTTCCACGCTCTGTCCTGTCTGCTTGTATGCTTGTCTGGTTGTATGCTGAAAGCGGTATCGCTGCGCGGAAGCGATACCTTATTCCCCAGCGTCGGCGGTGTTCTGCGTGCAGGAGATGGTCTGTCCGTTGCTGACGGCCGTGACCGTTCCGGCGCAGGTATAGTAGGTCTCGATGCCGCGCTTTTTCAGCGTCTCGACCGTGTAGTCATCCGCATACTCCTTCTCGGAGCAGCATACAACTGTGTACGACGGATCACAGGCATCCAGAAATGCCTCTGTTTTCGTGAGATAATTGCCGTGATACGGGAATTTCAGGAAATCAACCTTGCCAAGATTCAGCGCCATAATCTCGTCCATACGTGCATTTTCTGCATCACCTGTGAACAGCAGCGAGTTTTGTCCGTGTGTGACGTACAAGACCAGTGAGAAGTCGTTTTCCTCATTTTTGCCGTAATCCGTCTCATTCGGCGCGTACAACCTGAAATCAGCTTCATCCACCGACCAGTTTTCGCTGCTTTTCGCCGCCATAACGTGCAGCGGCGTGCCGGTCTCGTCGATTTTCTCGATAAAGCTTGTATATTCGTCTGATTCCGAGGTGTAATCCGGTACATAGACATTCTCGATTTTCATACGGTTGACCAGCCGTGCCGCGCCGCCCACATGATCCTTGTCAAAGTGTGTGATGATGAAATTGTTGACTGTTTCGATGCCCTGATTCGTGAGATATTTTTCGATGACTTTGCCGTCGCCTTTGTTGCCGGCGTCGATGACGGTGACGCTGTTGTCTGTCTGGATGACCATAGCATCCGCCTTGCCGACATTGAACGCAGTCACAGTCAGCACTGTATTGACCTGCGGGATTTCACTGCTTTCGGGCTGCGGATCGCCGCTGCCCTGACAGCCTGATGCTGTCAGCAGGGAGACCGCTGCGGCAAGGAATGCCGTCAGGCGCCTGAGCGGATTGTGCATAGTTGCTCCTCCTTTTGGAATGTGTGCCGGAGTCAGCGCTTTGTCAGCACGGTGATGGCGGCATAGTGCTGCACATCAAATTCCGGCGGTGCAGATTGTTCGAGCATGAGACGGTGATCCGCGTCCCACTGTGCAAAGACTTCCGGCGACATGGATGCGCCTGTGCCGCGGCAAGCCCGCATTCTGCCGTGCCAGCTTTCGCGTGTGAAGCGGACGGGAATGTCATAAAACGTCTCCTCTGTCAGGTCAAAATAGTCTTTTGCGATGTCGGGAATCCAGTTGTTGTGACGGGTTTCGCCCCTGCCGGTCCAGTTGGGATTATATTGCAGAATGAGACGCTCGGATTCGCCTGCGATTGCATCTTCAAAGGGAAGCCATGCCATGTACAGCACGACGATTTTTCCGCCCGGTTTCAGCATCCGAGCAAGCTCCGGCATTACTTTTTCGTGATCGAAATACCAGAAACACTGACACGCGGTGATCACATCAAAGGAGGCGTCAGGTTCGTTTAGATTTTCAGCAGATACGGCACGAAAGTCGATCTGCATACCGGCAGATGCAGCAAGCTGTTTTGCCTGTTCGATCTGTTCCGGTGCAATATCCGTGCCGACCCATTCTGCACCGAAGCGATACAGATTACGCGGAAGAACACCTGTTCCTGTGCCGAGATCTAGCACGCGCTGCCCCTTGATGCAGAGTCCGCGCTTGACAATATTGTCATAAAATTCCTGCGGATAAATATCGCGGAAACGGGCATAGTCTGCGGAAGTTTTGCCCCAGTCAAATGCTTTTCCGCCGTCGATTTTGCTGTTTTGAATGTCCATTTGTGTTCAGTCTCCTGTGCTGTAGATTTCACGAATCAGCGGCTGCGGTGCAGGCTGTTTTTCCGTGATGCGAATTGCCTGCTTCAGCAGCGCCTCTGCCTCGTCAAGCTGAGATTCCTTTGCTGCATACATGGTCAGCAGGGGGCTGCCCGCCGCGACTGCATCGCCGTTTTTCGCGTGCAGCACAATGCCTGCGCCGGGGTCGATGCCGTCTTCCTTGGTCATTCTGCCTGCGCCCAGCAGCACGGAGGCACGCCCGATTTCCTCGCTTTGCATCGCGGTAATCCAGCCGGCGGAAGTTGTATGCAGGGTGCGTTTGCAGGCGGATTCCGGCAGCAGCGAGAGATCTTCGGTCACGCGCGGATTGCCGCCTTGCATCTCGATCATTTTTGCAAAGCGCGCCAGTGCCGCACCGCTTTCGACTGCACACAGCGCCTTTTCGCGGCAGGAGGCTTTGTCGCCCATGCCGGCAGCGGCGAGGGTTTCTGCGGCGAGGGTGATGCAGAAATCGCCCAGTTCCGATGCGGTATCGCCCCGCAGCACCGTAATTGCCTCCGCAACCTCCAGTGCGTTGCCGATGTTCATGCCAAGCGGACGTTCCATGTCGGTCAGCACAGCGGTACAGTGCTTGCCGTCAGCCTTTGCGGCACGCAGCATCAGTTTTGCGAGTTTTGCAGCATCTTCGTTGTTTTTCATGAATGCGCCGCTGCCGACCTTGACATCCAGAAGGATATGGTCAGCGCCGGTTGCAAGTTTTTTGCTCATAATACTTGCGCAGATCAGCGGGATGCTGTCCACGGTTTCGGTGACATCGCGCAGGGCGTACAGCTTTTTGTCGGCAGGCGCAAGATCACCTGTCTGCATCGCCACGGCGCAGCCAATTTCCCGCACTTGTCTGCGGAAGGCATCCGGTGCGAGGTCTGTGCGGAAGCCGGGGATGCTTTCCAGCTTGTCGATGGTACCGCCTGTATGCCCCAGCCCTCTGCCGGACATCTTCGGCATATAGATGCCGCAGGCAGCGGCAATCGGCGCGAGAATGAGGGTGGTTTTGTCGCCCACGCCGCCGGTGCTGTGCTTATCTGCAATTGCGCCGTCGAGATCCCAGTGCAGAACCTGACCGGAATCGCGCATGGCAAAGGTCAGTGCAATGGCTTCGCTGTCTGAGAGTCCGCGCAGGCAGACCGCCATCAGCCATGCCGAAAGCTGATAATCCGGGATGCGTTCGTTTTCATGCTGCGGCACGATTCCGCGCACAAGCTGCCGGATCTCTGATTCTGTCAGCGGGATGCCTTGCTTCGTTTTGCGGATGCATTCGTTCATGTGAAAGACTGTTGTCATGTGACACCTCCGGTATCGCGCAATGCGCTTGATTACTATTTATTATATCATACTTTATGTGAGAATTCAATGGGCGGGAGATGAAAAGACAGTTTCCGCTTGAAAAAGCGTGCAGAACGACGCAAAGGACTCTTTACGGTTTCTCCAGATTTTGAAAAAAACTGCAAAAAAAATTGTAAGATACCCCGAATTCCAATTATCATACCACGTATATCTGAAATGAAGCTTAAAGATGTATGGTTTACCGCAAAATTTGGATAATAGTACAAATATTGCGGTATGAAAATGTGAAACCAAACAAATTTTATTCAGATACGCCGGAAATCATTGACAATCTGCCGATGCGGTGCTATAATAAGAATGAGGAACGAGGGGGCAAACGCTCCCGAATCAGAAACGGGGTGAGCAGCATGAGCAAGCACATGAGCCAAAATCCGAAACTGAACGATGATTTTTCTGATATTGACAATCTGGAACGTGCCACGGAATCTTTTATGCAGGAACAGCATAAGCTGCTTGCTGCAAAACGTCCTGTGCGTGCGCCGAAACAGCGCGGCGTGCAGAAGGCGGGTGCGCGTTCGGGCAAGTCTGCATCCGCAGAGACAAAGTCGGATGTCTGCAAAGAAGCCCGCCGCCAGAAGAAAATCGAACGGCAGGTCAGCCGAGACCGGATACGTTTGCAGAAGGTCGCGGAACGTCAGGAGGAACAGGCTGCCCGCAAAGCTGTCAGACCGCGTCTTTCCGGTGCATGGATCGGCGGTATTGCCGGCGTGACGCTTGCGGCTGTGCTGGTGATGACCAGTCTCGCAGTCTTTTCCGGTAGACATAATGCAGCGGATGATCTCATCCGCACCCCGCAGCAAACGACTGCTGCCATTGCGGAACAGACAGTGCAGAATGTGCAGACCGGGCTGACAGAGACCGCCCCCGCTGTTACCGCAGAAATCTCCGGAACTGTGCAGTCTTCTGCACTCCCGAAGCCGAAGCAGTCTACCGTACTCTCTACCGCTGCGGCCAGATCTTCTGCCGCAACAACCGCTTCTCTCGATCCCAAAGATGCCCGTACTGCCGGCGGAACGAATTCCGCTGTCCCGTCGCAGCCCGTTGCACAGTATTATGCACCGGCAGATCCCGAAGACGATGTGCAGTATTATCATGAGGATGATGAAAGCGGTACGCAGCGATATACCAGCCACGGTACTTCTGCTGCCCCGAAGATTACGACATCCAGACGTTCTGCTTCTGCGACGACGCAGAAGGTGACATCCGCCTCGACCCGCAAGTCTGCCACGACGACCACCACCACTACCACCACGACAACTTCGCGTCCGACGACGGCTTCTACCACGCGCAAATCCACGACAACCACTACCACCACAACCACAACTGCACCGCCGCCTGAACCTTCGATTGATCTGGTTTCCTTTGAGGTGCTGGACTGGGAACTGGTTGACGAGGAGCAGAATATCTACACGCAGCGTGTCCGTGTGCATCTCTACAATGACAGCCCGACAGCCCTGAATCACAACCTGATTCTGCCGCTGGTCTGCGAAAATGCCGAGTCTGTGCAGCATATCCGCTGCCTCAGCGGCAATGTCGAGACCGCAAAGGGTGTTTCCATCAGCGAGAACACCGTGTTCCTGCCGTTTACGGCGTACATGAAAGGCTGGACATATCAGGTTGTGGAACTGGAAATCACGACGGTGGATTACATCAATGATTTCTGGATCGACTATGATGCTGAATGAAACATCTGAATCAAAACGAAAACCGCTTTGCTGATGCAGAGCGGTTTTTTGTTTTATTTTTCCCGCGCACGGAAGGCGGCTGCCGCGAGCAATCCGCAAAGCATGGCTGCCGAGATGCCGCCTGCTGCTGCGCTGAGTCCGCCGGTGAGAATGCCGAGTGCGCCGCTGCGGTCAATCTCCTCGCGGATGCCCGATGCAAGCAGATTCCCGAAGCCGGAAAGCGGTACGGATGCTCCTGCGCCGGTGAATTCCAGCAAGGCGGGGTAGATGCCCAGTGCGCCCAGAATCACGCCTGCGACGACATATCCGACCAGAATGCGGGCAGGGGTCAGCTTGGTGTAGTCGATGAGGAGCTGCCCGATCATGCAGAGCAGTCCGCCAATCAAAAACGACCACAGATACGTCATTTTCAACGCTCCTTTCCGGTTTCGTGCGAGAGGTGTACGGCATGGCAGATGCCCGGTATGCTCTCGCCTTGCTGGCAGATTATCGGGGACAGCAGCGCGCCGGTTGCGGCGTAGAGGACATTCCACATTTCGCCGCATTGCAGTCTGGGGAGAAAATATCCGCAGATGATGCTTGCGGAGCAGCCGCATCCGGAACCGCCTGCATGGGTATCCTGCCGCGCCGGATCAAACATCATCACGCCGCAGTCGCGGTGAACGCTGCGGATGTCGTAGCCGTTTTGCTCCATAAGCTGTACCAGCAGACGGCTGCCCACAATTCCGAGATCTCCCGTCACAATCGCGTCGTAATCGGCGGGACTGGTGCGGGTGGCGGAGAGGTAGCGCGCAATGGTATCCGCAGCGGCAGGAGCCATTGCAGCGCCCATATTGCTGGCATCGGTAATGCCGGCGTCCCGAATTCTGCCGATGCAGAAACCGCGTACATACGGTGGTTTTGCGGCAGGCGTGAGCAGGGCAGCGCCGGCGGCGGTACAAGTCCACTGGGCATTCGGCGTCCGCTGACCGCCGTAGGAGAGCGGGAATCGGAACTGCCGTTCCGCACTGGAAAAATGGGAGGATGTCAGCACGGCACAGCGCGGCAGATCCATTCCGCTGACCATTGATGCCGCAAGCAGCAAGCCTTCCGCGAAGGTTGAACACGCCCCGAAAAGTCCGAGATACGGGATGTCACTCCCGCGGATGGCAAATGTGGAACTGGTACATTGGTTGATGAGATCCCCCGCGAACAGACAGGCAAGATCCTGCGGTTTGCAGCCGGATTTTTCCAGCAGCAGCCGGATTGTCCGCTTTTGCAGTTCACTTTCTGCCTGTTCCCAAGTTTGCTGTCCGAGGCGGCTGTCCGGTTCAACGGCATCGAAGCACTTTCCCAGCGGGCCGTCGCCCTCCTTTTTGCCGACTGTGCTGCTCCATGCGGCAATGCTTGGCGGCTTGGGCAGATGAATCAGATTTGCATACTCTGTCATAGCAGCATCTCCTTTTTTGATTTGCTGCTATTTTGTGCAGATACTGGCATAATATACACAGAAAAGCCACCGCATAAATACGGTGGCTTCAGCTTGTAGATAAAGTGTCTCCGACGGATTTATATTGAGGGCTCTGCCCTCAAACTCCCGCTTAAGGGCTACTAGCCCTTAAGAATCCCCTATTTTGTGAACCTAGAATTTCAACGCATTTACATTACTTTTCTTATAGTGGG
>DGVV01000155.1 GCA_002395085.1 Ruminococcus sp. UBA4275
TCCGGCTGGATGAAGCGTGCGCCGGCAGCTGTATCATAGATATCTATATCGGCGTGAATTATAATATACTGTAAAAATCCCCGCATTTACAAGGAAATGCGGGGATGTCAGTCTGTAGATAAAGTGTCTCCGACGGATTTATATTGAGGGCTCCGCACTCAAACTCCCGCTTAAGGGCTACTAGCCCTTAAGAATCCCTTATTTTGTGAGCCTAGAATTTCAACGCATTTACATTACTTTTCTTATAGTGGGATTTCAAAGGGATAGCATCCCTTTGGCGGGATTTGGGTGAGTTTGTTTGCAAACTCACAGCGGAGTGTGCGGAGCGGCGAGCGCCCCCATTACAAATCATCGCGCAGCGATACCTCTATCGACAAGCTGAAATGAGCCTTCCCTTTTGCGGGAAGGCTCATTTGATTTATGCAGCAGATTCGTCTGCGGCGGCGGTCTCAGCAGGTTCATCTTCCGCAGTATCCGCAGAATCATCCTCCGGCACAACCTCAAAATGGTACTCCGCCCAGTCAATCGCGGTGACGCCGTCCACATCCACAAACGCCGTGTACGATGCGGGATTGTCGCAGTCATACGTCATGCCGTCCGTCACCTCATAGACCTTCGCCGTCTCATATCCCGTGTGCCCTTCCGGCGTTTCCTCTTCATATCCGGCAAGCATATCGAGATGCACAGCACGTTCCGTGCCGTCCGCGCGGTGCAGCGTCAGCTCCCACCATGCGCTGTCTTCCGTTGTTTCCGTGATGCCCTCTGCCCAGAAGCCGATCGGAGACAGATACATCTCCCTGCCGGCTGCGGTCTCCAGATGTTTCACCGGCAGCTTTTCGCCAACCCGCACCGGCACATGGATCTCGCCGTATTTCTCGTTCCGGAATTGCAGCGTCAGATCGTCCGCCTGAAAGCCTTCCTCAACATTAAATTCGATTTTCGCGGTCACACAGTATTTCGATTTTGCCCATGCAATGCTCATGCCGGAAGGCACCACAGAACCGTAACCGGTAAACGGATGCGCCTCCGTACCCATCTCATCGCCGTTTTCGTTCAGCACAGAGCAGTTGTAGTACAGCACATGATCCGGATCGCCGTGCAGCAGTTTCATCCAGTTGATCGGGTGTGCTTCATCCGCCGATTCAAACGTCACCAGCGCGACCGCACGGTGATCGTCCCACAGAAACGCCTCCGGCGTAATGCGCACGCCGCTTTCCGAGACAACGCTTTCCTGTTCCGGCAGATTCATGGACGCCAGACGCGCCTCACCTTCCAGACCAAAGTATTTTTCCATGAGCGGCTTATTGTAATTCAGCCAGCCCGACACCCCGATGCCCATTGCCGCACACGCGATTGCCGCAGCCAGCAGCCCGCCGATCATGCGGATGCGTTTTTTCGGCGGTGCTTTTTTCAGCAGCGGATGCTGCATGATATTCTCCGCGGGAATGTCCGCTTTTTTCAGCGTCCTTGCAATCATCCGCACGGTCTCCTCCGGCGAAAGCTGCTCCGTCTGTGCAATGTGCGTCAGTTCGTCATCTGCAAGACTCATTGCCTGCACATTCAGCTCCTCAAAACGCTTCTCCATAATTACTCCTCCTTCCAGATCGCACGCAGCTTTTTCAGCCCGCGCGAGAGTTTCTGATCGACCGTATTCGGCGCAAGACCCAACGCCGTACCGATTTCCCTGCTTGTCTGCCCGAAATAATACCGCCGCAGGATGATCTCGCTGTCAGGCTCGCCCAGATCTCTGACAGCCTGCATCAGAATCACGCTGTCATCCGGCTGCGAACCCTCCTGTGCAGTCTCCAGAAGCATCTCGAAATTGTCGCAGACAGGCTGTTTTGTGATGGCGTAAAAGCGGTTGATTGCATGGCGCTTTGCAATGATTGCCAGCAGTGCGCGCAGATTTGCCGGTTCATCAGGATGCGCCTTGCGCCACTGCCACAGCTTTACAAACACATCGCTGACTGTCTCCTCAATATCCTCGCGCGCAGCTGCATCGCAGAGCTTATTCCGCACGATTGTGTATACATATCCGCCGTACTGTGCAATCATCTGTGCCAGCCCGCGTTCGGGGTCATCGCGCAGCAGCGCAAGCAAGTCGCCGTCCGTCATGTGTCTCGCTCCTTTCAAAAGGGGAATTGAAGGTCCTTCACTCAGTACAGTCAGTGCGGCGGAGTGTTTTCTGACAGCCTGCCGGAAAAAAAAGCAAAAAGAAAACGGACAAATTGTCCGTTCAGTCTGTAGATAAAGTGTCAGATTCAGGGGACGCCCTCTATCGCAGGGCGTCCCCTCTTGCCGCTGCGCGGCAATTCACCCCTTGCGGAGCTCTTTGCACGCTAAGAGAATTCCGCGCTCTGCGGAGCGCGGCGAGGGCTCTGCCCTCGACCCGCGAGCTTTTTGAAAAAAGCTCGACCAAAAACTTCAGTTTGGATAAACAGATCATTCATTTGACAAATCATGTGTAACCACATAAAAAGTTACATACCCATACATATAATGGGATTCCAAAGGGATAGCATCCC
>DGVV01000102.1 GCA_002395085.1 Ruminococcus sp. UBA4275
AGCGCCCCATTATAATCATCGCGCAGCGATACCTTTATCGACAAGCTGAGCAAGGGGAACTCGTGTAAGAGTTCCCCTTGCTTGAATATGCATTTGTGAACGGAAAAAAAGAAGCCCCGCAGGGGAGCGGGGCGGGGAAGAAGCTTACAATGGTTCACGGAATTACCGCTGGGGATTGTATGTTACCCACTGGTACCGTGCAGTCAGAGGCTTATTGCCGTTATACGCTTTGAGCCAGTCATCAACGGTCTTGCCCGGCCATGCGTTCATCATGATCTTGCTGGGTGTGACGGGAATGTCGCCCCACATCGTGTGAACTTCCTTGCCGTCCACATACCATGTGATGTGGTCGCGCTGCCAGTCGAAGCCGTAGGTGTGATAGCCTTCAGAAGCGTCGAAGCCGAGGTCAATCATCTTTTCGTGACCGCCCTGACCGTTGCGGTAGTAGTTGAGCTGAACCTTCGTGGTGTCTTTGCCGAGGATCTCAATGTCGATCTCATCCCACGGATTCTTCTGTCCGTTGACGACATCGGAAGGACCGGTGTAGGTGAAGAACGAAGACACAACGCCGTCATTCTTGATTGCCTGCATGGAGGTTTCGTAGTAGCCGTAGTGATAGAAATTATTGGTGCGGAATTCACCGCCGGAGTAGCTGGGGTTCCAGTCGGGATTCTGGTCGCCGGAATTCCACTTCTGGTCGATCATGAGGCTCAGGCAGCCGTTTGCGATGGTCGCATTTTTCTCGTACCACCAGCAGTCAAACGGCTTGCCGTTTGTCCAGCCGGCAGAAGCGAAGAAGTCGCCTGCCTTGCCTGCTGCGAAATTGGAGAACATCTGGGCATTGGTGTTCGGTGCAGTACCGAAATCCTTGATGCCGCTGGGCGTTGTGCCGCCGTTGTTATTATTGTTGTTGTTATTATTATTGTTGTTGTTATTGTTGTTGCTGTTTGCGCTCTTTTCGTAGGTGACCCACTGATAATGTGCGGTCAGCGGCTTGTTGCCGTTATACGGCTTGAGCCAGTCATCGACATTCTTGCCCGGCCATGCATTCATCATGATCTTGCTGGGCGTGACAGGAACGTCGCCCCACATCGTGTGAATTTCCTTGCCGTCCACATACCATGTGATGTGATCAGGCTGCCAGTCGAAACCGTAGGTGTGATAGCCTTCGGAAGCATCGAAGCCGAGGTCGATCATCTTTTCGTGACCGCCCTGACCGTTGCGGTAGTAGTTGAGCTGAACCTTCGTGGTGTCCTTGCCGAGGATTTCAATGTCGATCTCATCCCACGGATTCTTCTGCCCGTTGACCACATCCGATGGGCCTGTGTAGGTGAAGAACGAAGACACAACGCCGTCATTCTTGATCGCCTGCATGGAGGTCTCATAGTAACCGTAGTGGTAGAAATCATTGGTGCGGAATTCACCGCCGGAATAGCTGGGATTCCAGTTGTCGTTTCTGTCGCCGGAATTCCACTTCTGGTCGATGCTGAGCGTCAGATGACCGTTCTCAACGACGGCATTCTTCTCATACCACCAGCAGTCAAACGGTTCGCCGTTTGTCCAGCCGTTGGAGGCGAAGAAGTCGCCTGCATCGCCTGCTGCGAAATTGGAGAACATCGTGGCATTTTCATGCGGCTTCGTGCCGAAATCCTTGATGCCGTCGGTGTTGTTATTGTTGTTGTTATTGTTATTGTTGTTGTTGCTGTTGCCGCTTGCCTTGAAGGTGACCCACTGGTAATGCGCCGTCAGCGGTTTGTTGCCGTTATACGGCTTGAGCCAGTCATCAACGGTCTTGCCCGGCCATGCGTTCATCATGATCTTGCTTGGTGTGACGGGAACGTCGCCCCACATCGTGTGAATTTCCTTGCCGTCCACATACCATGTAATGTGATCGGGCTGCCAGTCGAAACCGTAGGTGTGATAGCCTTCGGAAGCATCGAAGCCGAGGTCGATCATCTTTTCGTGACCGCCCTGACCGTTGCGGTAGTAGTTGAGCTGAACCTTCGTGGTGTCCTTGCCGAGGATTTCAATGTCGATCTCATCCCACGGATTCTTCTGTCCGTTGACGACATCGGAAGGACCGGTGTAGGTGAAGAACGAAGACACAACGCCGTCATTCTTGATTGCCTGCATGGAGGTCTCATAGTAGCCGTAGTGGTAGAATTCGTTGGTGCGGAATTCGCCGCCGGAGAAGCTGGGATTCCAGTCAGGATTCTGGTCAGCGGAATTCCATTTCTGGTCGATGCTGAGCGTCAGATGACCGTTCTCAACGACGGCATTCTTCTCATACCACCAGCAGTCAAACGGCTTGCCGTTTGTCCAGCCGGCAGAGGCGAAGAAGTCGCCTGCTTCTCCCTCGCGGAAGTTTGCATACATATCTGCGGGCAGCTTCGGAGCAGTACCGAAATCCTGAATATCGGTATCGGGCTGCGGATTGAGCAGCGTCTGCTTGAGAATCGAAAGGTCAATGGCATTGACCTTTCCGTTGCCGTCCATGTCGCCGCCGACGGCGTTGCTGGCGGGTTCTGCGAGCAGGAAATCCATCAGAGCCTGTGCATCACCCTTGTTGACTGTGCCGTTGCCGTCCGCGTCTCCGCTGACGGCTGCGAAGATACCGGTGCAGACTGCGCCGGCTGTCAAGACTGCTGCCGTGAGGACAGCAGCATACCGCTGTAAAGCGTTCATCACAAATCCCCCTTTATGTTTCGCTGTGAGTCGGCTTATCGTTGCTTTCAGTATAGCACAGTTCGTTTTGTGATAATACCATTTTCATGCGGTTTTTATCAAAATTACGCTTTGAATTTTGCGGAAAGGAGGCGTCTGCTGCATCATGGATATGGAGAAAAAAGACATCGAAAAAAAACTGACGCATCAGGCGTTTATCAATCGGGAGCTGAATATTTCGCATCTTTCCTATGAGCGGGAAAATGCGTTCTTTCAGGCAATCCGCGACGGTGAACCGGAGACTGTCAAGCAGTTGTACAAGCCGTTTGACGGCGCAGATATGGGCTTGCTGAGTGAAGATCCGCTGCGGAATCTGCAATATCATCTGATCATCACGGTTGCCCTGCTGACGCGTGCGTGCATTGAAGGCGGCATGGGCATGGAGGCGGCGTATAACCTCAGTGACATTTATATCCGGAGCATTGACAAATGCCATTCGACGGAGGAAGTGCAGATGCTGCACCGCGAGCTGGTCTCGGATTATGCGCAGCGGATGCAGCTTCTGCACAAGACAAACCGGTATCCGCGTGCGGTGACGGTCTGCATGGACTATATATATGACAATCTGCACACGCGCCTGACACTGGATGCACTTTCTGCCGCAACCGGACTCAGCCCGTCGTATCTTTCGCGGCTGTTCAAGCGGGAGGTCGGCATGACGATTTCGGAGTACATTTCAAAGATGCGGATTGATGCGGCGGAGAATATGCTGCGCTATTCGGATTATTCCTGTCTGGCGATTTCGGATTATCTGTGCTTCAGTTCGGAGAGCCATTTTATACAGGTATTCCGGCGGCGCACGGGTCTGACTCCGCGGCGCTATCGGGAACAGTATTTCCGTGTGCGCGGAAGCGAACGCACAGGTTCTGCGGAGGAGAACGGCACAGCGGAACAGCCGCCTGAGGCATTGCAGAAGTAAAGGCAACACCGCACAAAGCCCGCCTGACGGCTTGGCGGCGCATCTGCTTGCATCTTTTCCGTCATCTTGCACAGAAATTCCTTGCTGGGCGCCAGCCCAGCGGCGTCATTTCTATACAATCTGACGAAAAATCTGACTGCGCATCTGCGCCACCAGCTCTGCGCGGTATTGCCTAAATGAAAAGAACGGGTGCAAAATTTTCGGGACTGTTCCGGAATGCGATTGTGCAAAATGACGAAAACCGGACGAAAACATCCAAAAACGCTTGCATTTTCGTGTGAAATGTGCTATACTGGCAATAGTAAAAACGATGAGATGATGAAAGACCGGAAACCCCTTCCGGTCTTTCTTGTTGTGCAGGCGTCTGATCGCCGTGTGCAGCACATCCCACCGAAGGATACGGAGGCAATGTACAGCTTATGAAGATCAAAAAATTCGGCAGTACCGAGGCAAACATCTATGAGATTGTCCGCCCGATCGCTGAGGAAAACGGGTTGATTGTCTGGGATGTCCGCTTTGAGAAGGAGGGCGCAATGTGGTATCTGCGCGTCCTGCTCGATCATGCGGAACGTGCGGTCAATATCGCAGACTGTGAGGCAGTCACGCGGCCGCTCAACAAGATCCTCGACGACACCGACCCGATCCCGCAGACCTATACGCTGGAGGTCGGCTCTGCGGGTCTGGAGCGCGAGCTGATCCGCGAAACGCATTTCGATGCCTGCGAGGGCAGCAAAGTCAGAGTCCGCCTGATCCGCCCGCTGGAGGACGGCACAAAGGAACTGACCGGTACGCTCATTTCCTGTGACAGAGAAAACGTCACGGTGGATGACGGCACACAGCGCACACTCCCGCTTGCGGGTGTGGCATTTGTCAGACTGGCGGATTTCGATGAGGAGGAAATCCGGAAAGCGGTCAAGGAGTAAACTGCATATCCCCCGCTCCCGCAAACGGAAGCGGTACGATCAATTTCATAAATCAAGGCAGGAAGGAAGCTGAGAATATGGAACAGACCAAAAAAGAGCCGGCTAAGAAGCGGCACCTGAAAAAAGAAGAGGAGCGCTACGATTTCTTCGATCAGCTCAGCGATCTCGTCGCGGACAGCAGCATAGATCAGTCCGTGCTGATCGAGAAGATCGAGGAGGCACTGCTCAAGGCAGCCCGCAAGGCATATCCGAAGGCGGAGGACGATGATTTCCGCGTCGTAATCGTGCCGGAGCAGCGGCGGTTTGAGATCTATATGAAGAAAACCGTCGTGGAAGGCGAAGCCACCGATGCTTACACCATCAGCATCCGCGAGGCAATGCTGCTTGAGCCGAACCGCGAGTACGGCGATCTCGTCGGTGATCTGATCGAATGCCCGATTGCTCCGCTGCAATTCGGCAGAACGATTGCGCAGTTTGCAAAGCAGAGCATCCGCGGCGATCTCCGCGCGATCAACCGTCAGCAGCTTCTCGATAAGTTCGAGCAGTTTGAGAATCAGCTCATCACGGTGCGCGTTACGCAGGTTGATCCTGCACGCGGCACGGTCACGGTGGAGTATGACGGCACAGAGCTGTATCTCTCCCGCAGCGAGCAGATGTTTAGCGAGCGCACCAGCGCGGACGGCAAGACCTACCGCGAATATGAGCGCCTCAGCGAAGACAGCTATATCAAGGTGTATATCACCAAGATTGCGAATAAGGAAAAGAAGCCGATCGTCCGCATTTCGCGTGTGCATCCGCAGTTTGTGCAGAAGCTCTTTGAGGCGGCGATTCCGGAGATTCAGGAGGGCATTGTCCAGATTCATGCCGTCTCCAGAGAGGCGGGCTTCCGCTCCAAGATTGCAGTCAGCTCCAATAATCCCGATGTCGATGCCGTCGGAACGTGCATCGGTTCGCACAGCACACGTATCAATTCCGTGCTGAAGGAGCTGCACGGCGAGAAAATCGACATCATTGCCTATTCGGAAGATCCGGCAGAGTTCATCGCAAATTCCCTTGCCCCTGCGACTGTCATCTCGACGGAAATTGCAGACGGCGAGCTGAAGTCTGCAACGGTCATCGTCCCGAATGACCAGCTCTCGCTCGCAATCGGCAACAAGGGCCAGAATGCAAAGCTCGCTGCAAAACTGACCGGCTACAAGATCGACATTAAGCCGGAAAATCAGCCTGAGCCGGAGATGTTCGGTGCAGACGAGGCGGATGAGGCGGATTTTGAAATTGCCGATGAGACTGCTGCCGCAGATGTGACAGAAGCCGCAGAAAATGCTGCTGAGCAGGATGCCGCAGCGGAGGAAGTCTGATGACACCGAAAAAAGTCCCGATGCGGATGTGTCTGGGATGCAGTGAGATGAAGCCGAAGCGGGAACTGATCCGCGTGGTGAAGCAGCCCGACGGTACGGTGCTGCTGGACCGCACCGGAAAAGCTGCCGGACGCGGTGCATATCTCTGCCCGCAGGCGGAATGTCTGCAAAAGGCACGGAAATCCCGCCGGCTGGAGCGCACCTTTTCCATGAAGATTTCCGATGAGATCTACAGTGCGCTGGAACAGTCGCTGATGCAGGAGGAGACACCCGATGCCTGATGCAGCCGCAGACCGCACCCTCGCGGTCATGACAATGTGCAGAAAGGCAGGCAGGCTGCTTCTCGGCTTCGATGCCGTGAAGGATGCCGTCACCGCAAAGCAGGTGCAGTGCATTCTGCTGGCGGCGGATGCCTCTGCCAAAACGGAAAAAGAAATCCGGTTTTATGCGGGTGCGCTTCCTGTGCGGAAGCTGCCCCTTGATATGGATGCGCTGAAAGCCTATTTCCGGAAGCGGACGGCTGTATTCGGCGTGACCGAGAGCGGATTCGCGGCAAAGCTGATGACGCTGCTGCCGGAATCCGGAGAATTGAAGTAAAAGAGCGCGCCGTGTCCGGCTGAGACGCGGGTGCGGCGCGGTGAAACACTGCAGATGCACAGCCAGTGTATCTCAATGAACCAAAGGAGGTTTCTGCCTATGCCAACAACGAAGGTCAAAGTAAGTGAATTTGCCAAGCGAATGGCGCTTGACGAGCAGGAGGTTATTGATCGTCTGAAGGAGCTGGACGGCAAGACCCGCAAGGGAACAGCTTCGATCAGCGATGCAGAGATGAACGAACTGCTGGAGTATTATACGCAGCAGAATCAGGTTTCGGATTTTGAGGCATATTTTGCCGACCGCACCGCTGAGCCGAAGCCTGCCGCCGCGGAGAAGCCCGCTGCGGAGAAATCTGCAAAGGCAGAGCCGAAGAAGGATGCGCCGAAGAAGGCTGAGCCGGCAAAGACTGCATCTGCTCCGAAGGATGCACCGCAGGCAAAACCGGAAGCTGCTGCCCCAAAACAGGCGGCTGCACCGGCAGAGGAAAAGCCCGCTGCCGCACCTGCACCGCAGGCGGAAGCACCGGCTGCCGGCCCTCGTGTGCTGACTGCCGCCGAGACGGAGCGCAGAGCCAGAGAGCGTGCTGCAAAGAAGGAGCAGGAGATGCTCGCGAAGGCAGCACGTCAGGCGGAGAAGCGGAAACGTCAGCAGGCGGAGGAAGCCGCAAGAGCCGAGGCAAAGCGTCAGGCGGAGCTGAAGGCAAAGCAGGAAGCCGAGGCAAAGCGTCAGGCAGAGCTGAAGGCGGAGCGCGAGGCGCAGAGACAGCAGGCACAGCAGCAGCGTGCCGCCGCAAAAGCACCCAAGAAGCCCGCAAAGGCACAGGAGCGCGGCGAACAGATCAAGCTGGAGAGCAGCTTTGCTGCTGCAACGGAAGTGCAGCCGAGTCAGCAGCGCCATACCGTCGATACCCGCGGTACTTATGTCGATCTCGACAAGTACAACGAGCGCTATGAGCAGATTGCGCCGCAGGGCAGAGGCGGCAAAAATGACGCGCTCGCTGCCAAAAAGCAGAAGATCAACCAGAAATCCCAGCAGCGCAAGCAGCAGCAGCGCAGCGGCAAGCAGCGCGGCGAGACCGAAGCGGAAAAGCTGCGCCGTCTGGAGCTGGAGCGCGCCAGAAAGCAGCAGCTCAAGGTCATGATTCCGGATGCCATTGTGGTTTCGGAGCTGGCAGTCCGCCTGAAGGTGCAGGTCAAGGACGTCATCAAGAAGCTGATGGGTCTGGGCGTCATGGCAAATATCAACGAGGAAATCGACTTCGACACCGCATCTCTGGTGGCAGAGGAGCTGGGTGCAAAGGTTGAGCATGAGGTTATCGTCACGATTGAGGAGCGCCTCATTGCCGATGAGGAAGATCCGGAGGATTCGCTGGAGGAGCGCAGCCCTGTCGTTGTCGTCATGGGTCACGTTGACCACGGCAAGACCTCGATCCTCGACCGCATCCGCCATGCACACGTCACCGATACCGAGGCGGGCGGCATCACGCAGCACATCGGCGCATATCAGGTCAAGCACGAGGGCAAGACCATCACGTTCTTAGACACGCCGGGTCACGAAGCATTCACTTCGATGCGTGCGCGCGGTGCGAATATCACCGATATTGCAATTCTGGTTGTCGCAGCCGATGACGGCATCATGCCGCAGACCATCGAGTCGATCAACCACGCAAAGGCGGCGGGCGTTTCGCTCATCGTCGCGATCAATAAAATGGATAAAGAGGGCGCAAACCCCGACCGCATCAAGCAGCAGCTCACAGAGCATGAGATTGTCTGCGAGGAGTGGGGCGGCGATACGATCTGCGTGCCGGTTTCCGCAAAGACCGGTATGGGCATCGAGGAGCTGCTGGAGAATATCCTGCTGGTGGCAGAGGTGCGCGAGCTGAAGGCAAATCCGCACAGACTGGCAAAGGGTACTGTCATCGAGGCGCGTCTGGATAAGGGCAGAGGCCCGATTGCAACGATTCTCGTGCAGAACGGTACGCTGCATACCGGCGATGTCATCATCGCAGGCACGGCAGTCGGCAGAGTGCGTGTCATGACCAACTACAAGGGCAAGGTCGTCAAGGAGGCAGGTCCTTCTGTGCCGGTCGAGATTACCGGTCTTGCAGAAGTGCCGAGCGCAGGCGATGTGTTCAATGCAGTTGAGGATGAGCGCCTTGCAAAGGAACTGGTCGAGCAGAGAAAGCATGAGGCGAAGGAGGAACAGTTCAGAGCTTACCGCAAGGTCACGCTGGATAACCTGTTCTCGCAGATTGCTGAGGGCGAGATGAAAGAACTGCCGCTCATCGTCAAGGCGGACGTGCAGGGTTCTGTGGAGGCTGTTACGCAGTCTCTGGAGCGCCTCTCCAATGAGGAAGTCCGCGTGAAGGTCATTCACGGTGCGGTCGGCGCGATCTCTGAGAGCGATGTCATGCTTGCAACCGCTTCCAATGCCATCATCGTCGGATTTAATGTCCGCCCGATGCCGGTTGCAGCGGAATCTGCCGCAAGAGACGGCGTGGACATCCGCCTGTACCGCATCATCTATGACGCCATCGAGGAGATTTCGACGGCAATGAAGGGTATGCTTGCACCGAAATACCGCGATGTCGATATGGCACGCATCGAGGTGCGTCAGGTCTATCACATTTCCAGCGTCGGAACGGTCGCGGGCTGCTACGTGCTGGAAGGCAAGGTCAACAGACAGTGCCAGATCCGTGTTGTGCGTGACGGCATCGTCGTTGCAGACGACAAGATCGACTCGCTGCGCCGCTTCAAGGACGATGTGAAGGAAGTCGCAACGGGCTATGAGTGCGGCATTTCGCTGGAGCGCTTTGCTGACATCAAGGAAGGCGACATCCTCGAAGCCTATATCGTCGAGGAGTACCGCGAAGCATAAAAAACAGACAGAAATCAGATGCGCCGTGCATCTTCATCCGCACGGCGCAGGATCCCGAAACAGGAACGGAGGAATATTATGGGTACAGAAAGAATGAGCAACGCAGATATGCTCCAGTATTGCAACGAAGCGCTTGCGTGGGATGATTTCGGTCCCATTGACACGCTCTTTTTCGAGACCGTCAAGCGCATTATCACCGGCGAGATCTCTCCGCTGGAACAGAATGATCCGCTTGACAGTATCTTCGATGAGGAAGGCTTCTTCAACGAGACCGATACCAGCGGCGATTATTACAATCCCGATCAGGCAGGCTCGATTAAATTCTGAGCTTTCCGCAACCGAAAGGACAACATCATGGCAAGTTTTAAGATTGTACGCTTGCAGGAGGATATTCTGCGGGAGCTGACTGCCATTCTGCGCGAGGACATCAAAGATCCCCGCGTCACACCGGCACTGACGGTGGTGCGGGCAGAGCTTTCGGGCGATATGGGACACTGCAAGGCGTATGTCTCCAGCCTCAAGGGCTTTGATGACGCGAAGATCGCCTGCAAAGTGCTGACTTCTGCTTCGGGCTTCATCCGGCGGGAACTTTTCAACCGCCTGAAGCTGCGCAAATCCCCTGAGCTGCATTTTATTCCCGATGATTCCATCGCATACGCAGCCGACATCAGCGAGAAGCTCTCAAATCTCGGTCTGACCGGCGGCAACTCCGCAGCGGCAGAAATGCCGGAGACGGAGGAATTCTGAGCAAATCTGAATGAAGGAGGGCAACGGCTATGGCACCGGCAACAGACACGGAAATCTGCCGCGAAATCAGCAGCAGAGAGGCGTATGAGATGCTTTGCTCGCTCCGCGATGTCAACATTCTCATTCACCGCTCCCCCGACGGCGACTGCATCGGAGGCGGCTATGCGCTGTATCATCTCCTGAAGGCGGCGGGCATCCGTTCGCGCGTCTGCTGTGCGGATCCGATTCCGCCCCTGTATCACGACATCACGGAGGGCGTGGAGTTTGAAGATTTCACGCCGCAGTGCCGCATTTCGGTGGATGTCGCTGACAGAAATCTGTTTGGCGATCTGCCCGCGGCGGACAAGGATGCAGAGATCGTTCTGTGCATCGACCACCACATCTCGAATACCCATTATGCAAAGGCGCTGCACTGGAATCCGCATTCCTCTGCGGCTTGTGAGGTGCTGTTCTATCTGATGAAGGACTGCGGCCTCCCGCTGACGCGCGAACTTGCGCTGTGCCTGTATATCGGCATGGCAACCGATACCGGCTGCTTCCAGTTTTCCAATGCCGGCGCGGAAACATTCGATGCCGTCGCGGAGATCAAGCGCGCCTACCCTGATCTCCCCTATGCGCGCATCAACCGTGATATGTTCGTGCTGAAATCGCGCGGGCGCATCACACTCGATGCAAGACTCATGGCGAATGCGCAGATTACCCCGGACGGGAAGATCGCGCTGATCTATCTGCCTCATGCGTGGATGGATGAGCTGGAGGTCTCGCGTGAAGAAGTGGACGGCGTTGCCAATCTGCCAATGCAGATCAAAGGCGTGGAGGTCGGCATTTCGTGCAAGCAGCAGCCCGACGGCAGCTACCGCATCTCCCTGCGCGGCGGTGAACACGCCGATGTTTCGGAGATTGCACAGCGCTTCGGCGGCGGCGGACACGTCAAGGCAAGCGGCTGTTCGGTCACGGAAGGCGCACCGGAGGCGGTCTGCAAACTGCTGATCGAAACTGCAGCAGAGGCATTGCGCGGACAGGCGGCAAGGGGGCAGGCATGACCCGCAGCGGTGTGCTTGTCATGGATAAACCGCAGGGATTTACGTCATTTGATGTGATCGGCAAACTGCGGGGCATCCTGAAAATGAAAAAACTCGGTCACACTGGTACGCTGGATCCGATGGCGACCGGTGTGCTGCCGGTATTGGTCGGGACGGCTGCGCGTGCGTGCGACATTCTGCCCGATGAGACAAAGGCGTACCGTGCGGGCTTTGCACTGGGCAGTGTCACGGATACGCAGGACAGCAGCGGCAAAGTGCTGGAGACACATCCGGTTCATGTGACGGAAGCGGATCTTCTGCGCGTGATCCCCGCTTTTGTGGGGCAGATCGAGCAGATCCCGCCGATGTATTCCGCGGTGCAGATCGGCGGAAAGCGGCTGTATGAACTCGCACGGGAGGGCAAGGTCATCGAACGCCCCGCCCGCAGCGTGGAAGTGCAGCGCATTACGCTGACAGCTTACTATGCGGAAACCGGCTGCGGTGTCTGCGAGATTGTCTGCGGAAAAGGTACGTATGTACGCACCATTCTGCATGACATCGGACAGGCGCTCGGCTGCGGCTGCATCATGACCGCGCTGACGCGTACCGCTGCCTGCGGCTTTACGCTGGCTGAGGCACATTCCTTTGCAGATGTGGAATCTGCGATGGCATCAGACGGCTGTGCCGATGCACTCATCATCCCGACGGACAGACTCTTTGCGGCGCTGCCTGCGCTGCATCTGAATGAAACACAGGCAAATAAATACCGCAACGGCGTTAGGCTTGATCTTGCGCGTCTGCGCGGTCTGACCGATGCATCCCGCTGGCGTGTCTATGACGCAGCAGGCGGCTTCATGGGTCTTGCGGATGCTGACCGCGAAAACGGCGTGCTTCGCGTCTATAAAAATCTATGAGAGGATGTGACCGACGTGGAACAGGAGCTTCGTCAGGCGGAAAAAGCACAGGGGCAGCCGATTGCAGCCGCACTGGGCGTGTTTGACGGTGTGCATCTGGGACACAGGCAGGTGATTGCCCATGCAGCCCTGCACGGTGTCTGCCATGTGGTGACCTTTGCCGCGGAATCCATGCCGCAGAAGCAGGGCAGACCGGTGCAGTACATCTACCGCGATGAGCAAAAACGCCGTCTCCTCTCTGCCTGCGGTGCAGACGCCGTCTTCGCGCTGCCCTTCGGGGAAATGCAGACGATGGAAGGCGAGGCATTCTGCAAGAAGATTTTGCGGGAAAGGCTCTCTGTGGATACGGTTGTTGTGGGGACGGATTTCCGCTTCGGGCGCAAAGCCGCCTGCGGCACGGAAGATCTTGTCCGCTTCGGCAGACGCTATGGCTTTGCAGTGGACATTGTGCCGCAGGTGAAGGATGCGGGCGGAGTGCCTGTCTCCTCCAGTGAGATCCGCTTCCTGCTGGAAAGCGGCGAAATCAGGAAGGCGAATGCGCTGCTGGGCGCGGATTATCAGATCCTTGCCCATGTGCAGACCGGACAGCATCTGGGCAGTACCGTGCTGGGTATCCCGACGGCGAATCAGCATTTTGCGGCGTGGCAGTGTGTGCCGCGCAGAGGCGTGTATGCTTCCTTCGCAGAGATCAATGACGAATGGATTCCGGCAATCACCAATATCGGTGTCCGCCCGACCGTCACAGGCGGTGCGGCAGAACCGGTCGCGGAGACCCACCTCATTGACTGGACCGGTGAACTGGTCGGGAAGCTGCTTCCGGTGACGCTCTGCAAATTCCTGCGTCCGGAACAGCCGTTTGCATCGCTGGATGCACTGGGACTTCAGATCCGGCGGGACATCAAAGCCCGCATGAAGCTCCTGCCGCAGGAGGAGATTCTTTCGCAGGACTGACACCGGATTATCACATAACACCATTATACTATAATTGTAATGCGCACGCTTTGTGCGCGTAAATTCATTTCAAAGGCAGGTTAATGCTATGATTGAAGTGCGGAATCTGACCAAGCATTACGGCGATAAACACGCCGTCAATGACATCAGCTTTACCGTAGAGGACGGCGAGATCCTCGGCTTCCTCGGCCCGAACGGTGCGGGTAAATCTACCACGATGAATATGCTGACCGGCTATATCTCCTCGACATCCGGTCAGGCGCTCATCAACGGCGTCGATATTCTGGAAGATCCGATCAAGGCGAAATCCTATATCGGTTATCTGCCGGAATTGCCGCCGCTTTATCTGGATATGACCGTCAAAGGCTATCTGAATTACATCTATGACCTCAAAAAATGTAAGCTGCCGCGCAAGGCGCATCTGAAAGAGGTCATGGCGCTGACAAAGGTTGATGATGTTGCAGAACGCATCATCAAGAACCTCTCGAAAGGTTACAAGCAGCGTGTCGGTCTGGCACAGGCGCTCATCGGCAATCCGCCCGTGCTGATCCTCGATGAGCCGACGGTCGGTCTCGACCCGAAGCAGATCCTTGAGATCCGCACGCTCATCAAGAAGCTCGGCAAGAATCACACCGTCATTCTCTCCTCGCATATCCTGAGCGAGATTCAGGCGGTCTGTGACCGGATTATCATTATCAACCACGGTCATGTTGCCGCGCACGATACCACCGACAACCTCTCGAAGAATGTCTCCACCGATCACCGCATCATCGCCCGCATTGAAGGCCCGCGTGATGAGATCATCAAGGCAATGCGCAATATCGAGGGCATCAAATACTGCCGTGCCGATATGGAGCGTGAGCCGGGCGTTTATGAATATGAGCTGGAGGCTGCCCCGGATACCGACATCCGCAGAGCGATCTTTGATATTTGTGCAGAGCATCACTGGTATCTGCTTGCGGCACGTTCCGCAGAGCTGACGCTGGAGGATGTGTTCCTCAAGATCACAATGGGCGAGGGCATTACGCTCCCCGACCCGGATGCCGAGAAAGGGGGCGCTGACTGATGGGCGCGATTTACAGACGTGAGGTCGGTGCGTTCTTTACGTCCAGCATCGCCTATATTTTCCTTGCTGTGTTCTGGATGTTCACAGGCTATTTCTTCTATATGAGCTGTCTTTACCCTGGCACGACGGATATGTCCAATATGTTCCAGAGTATGTTCCTGATCTGCGTGTTCCTCATTCCGATTCTGACGATGCGTCTGTTCAGTGAGGAGAAGAAGCAGAAGACCGAACAAGGTCTGCTGACTGCGCCGGTGAGTCTGGGCGAAATCGTCTTCGGCAAATATTTCGCCGCGCTGACGCTTTACACCATCGCCCTGCTGATGCCCTTTGTCTATGCGCTGATCCTCAGCACCTTCGGGCTTGTGGAATGGGGTATGCTCTTTGCAAACTTCCTTGCACTGTTTTTGCTTGGCGCAGCGTTTATCGCAGTCGGAACACTGGTTTCCGCACTGACGGAAAATCAGATTGCCGCAGCAGTTGTGAGCTTTGTCTCGCTGATGGCACTCTATATGATCGACGTCATTCAGGAGTATGTGACCGTGGAATGGGTCAGCACCCTGCTTGGCTATCTGTCCTTCAGACGCAAATATTTCGCGATTACCTGCGGTCTGTTCAATGTTTCGACCATCGTGTTCTATATCAGCGTCGCCATTCTTGTGAACTATCTGACGATCCGCGTATTTGAGCGCAGACGCTGGAGCTGAGAGGAGGGAACATTGGCATGAGCAAGAAAGATGAAATCAAGAAGCAGGCAGATGCCGCCGCAGACGATGTCAAAGAAGCGGCAGATGCCGTAAAGGATGCCGCAGAAGACGGCAAGGTCTCCGCGAAGGAGGCACTCGCAGAGATCGCAGACGATCTCGCTGCTGATGATGCGGCAGAGGATACCGGCAAGGGTGCCAAAAAGAAGCGCAAAAAGCGCGAGCGTACCCCGAAGGAGGAGCAGGAGCGTGCCCTGAATGCGGTCAAGCGCCGCAAGAAGTTCAAGTACGGCGCACTCGCAACGGCAATTACGCTTGTGGTCATCGCGATTGTTGTGGTCTTGAATGTGATCTGCAATGTGCTGGACAGCCGCTACAACTGGAACATCGACCTCACTTCGTCGGGTCTCTATCAGATTGATGACAAGACGGTCGAGTATCTGCATCAGCTCAATTCGGACATCGAAATCTCCGTGATGGCGGATGAGAGCTATTTCCTCGATAACAGTATGCTGAAGGTCGTCGATGAGACCCTCAACCGCTTCAAGGCGGAATCGAACGGTCACATTTCCGTCGGCTACTACGATCTCACCAAGAATCCGGACATCGCAAACAGCGTCAAGGGTGATTACAGCGGTGAGCTGACACTGGGCGATGTGGTCGTGAAATCCGGCGAACTCGTGCGCGTTGTGCCGTTTGATGAAATCATCAAGACGACACAGGAGATGGACTATCAGACCTACAGCTACAACCAGAAGTACAGCTTTGTCGGTGAGCAGTCGCTGGTCTCCGCGCTGATGGGCGTCACAGACCTGCATCCGGTCAAGGTTGCCGTCATCAATAAGACCAACGGCAATGCCCTCTATACCTCGCAGGATGAGGGATGCATGGAGATGCTCAAGATTCTGCTGGACAAGAACAACTACAATGTCACCGAAGTAGACATCGCAACGGATACCCTGACCGATGAATATGATCTCGCAATCCTCTGCGCACCGTATAATGATCTCTCTGAGGCGCAGCTTGCCAAGATCACGGATTACCTGAACAACGGCGGCACTTACGGCAAGGACCTGATCTATCTGGGCAGCCCGTATCAGCAGCTCACGCTTCCGAATGTGGATGCATTCCTGGAACTGTGGGGCCTGAAGGTCGGTCCGGCGATCATGTATGACAGCAATGATGCGACTGCACAGCGCGTGCAGACCTTCCTTTCCTATCTCTCGAATGTCGGTGCGATCAGCGAGATTCCGGCAGTCAAGGCAACGGATGATGAGCTGAATGCAGGCTTCACCGGTTCGACCCTTCCGGTCGTTGCACCGCTGTGCCGTCCGGTTGAGGTGCTGTTCGAGGCGAATTCGGGCAGAGCGGTTGCACCGCTGCTCACCACCACCGATACCTGCTACCTGTTCCCGCTGGGCGAATCCTCTGATGAATTTGACAAGGATGCGGCTGAGAAGTCTGCGTTCAATGTTGCGGCATACTCCACGACTACCTTCACTTCCGGCAGTGAAACCTATTCCGGCAGAGTGGTGGCATTCGGTTCGGCATGGTTCCTTGATTATGTTGTCGGCAGCAGCGCGGCTGCTTATGACAACGCCGATTACTTTGTCAAGATGCTCAATACGCTGACCGGCAAGGAAAGCGTCCTGACCATCGCGGAGAAGTCGCTCGACACGACCAAGATTACGGTCACAGAAGCACAGGGCAAGGCAATCCGCACTGTGACGGTGTTCTGCATCCCGCTGGCGGTCGCGCTGATCGGCATTATCGTGTACGTGAGGAGAAGGAACAGATGAACAAATCGCTCAAAGGACTGCTCGCCGGCTGCGGCGTACTTGCGCTGCTCGGCGGCGGGCTTGCGGTGCTGAAGCTGACTGCTCCGGAAACGGGAGAGGAATCCTCTGCTGCGGCAGAGGAGACCGTCTTTCCGCTGTGGTCTGTCAACAGTGACAGCATCAGCCGCATTGATGTGAAGCAGCCGCATGGTGATACCTACGCTGCGAACCGCCGGATGGAGGAGACCGCTTCCACGGATATGGAAGGCAATCCGACGACGGAAAACATCGCAAACTACTATCTGGAGGGCTATGAGAAGCTCCCGATGGAGACTGTCTCGATCCGTCTGCTGGCAACGCGCTCGCCGGAGATGACTGCGGTGCAGCGGGTTGAGGAAGATCCTGCCGATCTCGCAAAATACGGTCTGGATGAGCCGGTTGAAGTCAAATTTACGGTGGATGATGCAGACCCGATTGAATTCATGATCGGTGATCCGACCCCCAACAGCACCTATACCTATTTGCAGGTGAAGGGCGACAAGGCGGTCTATACCGTCAGCACATCCGCACTTGATCCTTTTCTCAAGCCGATGTACGATTATCTCGGACTGACGCTCAAAGAGGAGCAGGCGGAGGATGACGATACCATCGTGAAGGCAGTGCGCATTGAGCGCAGTGATCTGGATTACGATTTTTACTTTGAATACGATCCCTACTTTGCGGAGTATACCAACGGAGGCGCGATGGCGCTGCACGTCATGAAAGAACCGGTTGAGTGCCTGCTGAGTGCGGATAAGTCATCCGGCGCAACGCACGGTCTCTACGGTCTGACCGCAACAGAGATTGTGACGCCCTTCCCGAAAGAGGCCGATCTCGAAAAGGCAGGGCTTGGCGATGATCCGTTCGTGCGCGTCACCATGAAAACCGATGACGGCAAGACGACTGTGTTCAAGATGGGCAATTCCTATGAAACCGCAGACGGCACAAAACTCCGCTACGGTATGCTGGAAGGCGTGGACTGCATCTACGGCTTCTCGGATGAGAATGTGGTCTATGCGACGCTGAAGCCGGAGGACATCACCTCGAAGAACATCATTGATACCTATGTCTGGGACATCGGTGATCTGAACTGCAAGACCGCAGACAAGGAGCTGAAGTTCAGCGGCAAGGGCGAATCGCAGGAGGATTACGTGCTGACGCTGAACGGCGAAAGCTATGGCGAAACGGATCAGATTGAGCGTTTCCGGCAGTTTTATTCGTTCCTGCTGCAAATGAAGGCAGAGGATCTGGTCATGGAGGATGTTGAACCGACGGGCGATGTGCTGTGTGAGGTCTATGTTGACCGTCAGAATCATCTCCGCGATTACGACATCAAGTTCTATGATGCAGGCAATATGAAGGCGTATATCGAAGTCAACGGCAAGATTCGGTTCCGCTGCCGCAAGTCGTATGTCGATGCGCTGATCTCGAACATTGAGATCTTTGAAGATATGGACAAAGCATTCGCAGTGACATGGTAAAACCTGCACGCGGGTGCGCATGAGAATGGGAGGTACCACAGTATGGCAAACGTAACCTACAGAGGACGCAAAATCGTCCGGAACGGCAAAACCATTTACTATGGCAGCATGGCGAATCCTTATGTTGTCTCGATGAACATTGCAGACGAGAAAACCGAAAATGGCTTCACCACCGCTACGAAAATCCAGTGCTATCTCATGAAAACAGACAAGGGTCTCTCGCCCATGGAGAGCATCCAGAAAAATGCCGTCAAGCCGAACCTGTTTGAGGCGCTTGAACTGGCATCTGCGTGGCTTGACAGCGTCAGAAGCTGATTGCGGCGCAGGGCTTGCACACCGAATGAAACCAAAACAGCGGAGAACCTGTCAAAAGGTTCTCCGCTGTTTTGGTTTGCAGATTATGTGTTTCCGATGAGATCAGAATGGGATCGCAGCCCGTTCACCTTATTTCCCGATGGCATTGCGCAGGGCGCGGAGTTCTTCCGCAGTCAGATCGCGCCAGTCGCCGGGCTTCAGCATTCCCAGCTTCACCGGCCCGATCGAAATACGCCGCAGACGCGCCACTTCCAGCCCGACGGCATCGCACATCCGGCGAACCTCGCGCTTTTTGCCCTCATGAATCGTCACCAGCAGCACCACACGTTCCGGTTCGGTCACCTTCGTCACGATATTTGCCGGTGCAGTCTTGAATCCGTCATCCAGCGTCACGCCTGCCGACATCTGTGCAAGCTGTTCCTCAGAGACCGGCGGCCGCACGGTCACGCGGTAGGTCTTCGTGACTTCGCGCGAGGGGTGCATGATGCCGTTTGCGAAATTGCCGTCATTGGTAAAGAGCAGCAGCCCTTCGGAATTGCGGTCGAGCCGCCCTACAGGATAGACGCGTGTTCCGACGCCTTCCAGCAGATCTGTCACGCAGCGGCGTCCCTGCTCATCGGAGAGCGTCGTGACGTAGCCGCGGGGCTTGTTCAGCATAATATAGCGGAATTCCTTCTTTTTCGGCACATAGATGCGCTCGCCGTCCACGGTCAGCAGATCGGTGGGGAGCGCCTTGTCACCGATTTTGACAGGTCTGCCGTTGTTTTTGACCCGTCCCGCGGCGATCAGTGCCTCAGCTTTGCGGCGGGAACAGTAGCCGCAGTCCGATAAAATTTTCTGCACTCTGATTTTTTCCATTTGTTCCTCCTAATCCGTATGCAGCGTGATGCCGCGCAGCGCCTGTTCCATGATTTCTCTGGAATCCTCCGAATACAGCAGGTTTGCCATATACAGGCTGCCGTTTTCCATGAACGTGACTGTATCCTGATAGAGCCGCATTCCGCTGCCGGCATAGATCTCTCTTGCCGTCCATGCCTCCCTGCCGAGGAATTCCTGTTGGAGAACCTCCGCGACCTCATAGTGACCGGGCATATGTTCTTCCGCAAATGCGATGATATTGCGTGCGGATTCCTCCGGCGAACATTGCGGATCATCCGTGCGTGTCAGGGAGAAAGACAGCGCATCATCGACCGGTTTGGCGGGGTGCAGCGTGATGATGTAATCATTTGCAGCAAAACCGGTACTCGGCGCCCAGAAATCGGAATAATCGACGGTCATGCCGTCCTTTGTGATGCTGCCCGCGCCCGGCGGCAATCCGATATACGACGCAGATCCGATGATCTGCATGATCTGCTTTTTCGCGCGCCGTTTTTTCTTCTTCGGAATCTTCCCCTCGATGTGCAGCAGCCGGCCTTCCGTGCCAGCCGCATAGCGCAGCAGGAAGCCGTCATCCGTATCGACCGTCCATCCGCTGTACTGCAAACTGCCAGCCTCACCGGTCTCCCAGTTTGCTTCTCCTTCGCGGAAATCATTTTGCAGAAATTCGGCGGGCTGATAGCCCATATCGACATCGTGAAAGGAGATTGTGTAGCCGTATGTGTCGTCGCAGGCGGTATAATCCCAGAGAACACTCTCCGGCTTGCTCTGCATGGTCAGACCGTGCGGCAGCTCAAACGAAAAATTTGCAGTCTCATGGGCAGAGCCGTCCGTGTGCTGCGGGGCGGCACAGCCGGAGACAGCAAGGCAGGCGGCTGCCGTCAGACAGACCGCCCGTCTCCGCAAAGTATTGCTCATTCGACGATCTCCGTCGTACCAGCTTCCTTTTTGGCCTGTCTGCCTGCGAGGAAGCCCGTTACCTTGTCCATGACATCCGGAACCATATTGACGATGGCATTGGGCGTCGAGGCGTTGACGGAGAGCTGAAGCAGCTTCACATCGCCGGGCATGATAACGAGGAAAGCAATCGGGGTGATGGTGACGCCTGCGCCGCCGCCGCCGCCGAACATATCCTTTGCAACCTTTGTCGGCAGATCCGAACCGCCGGAAGCGAATCCGAAGCTCACTTTTGAGATCGGGATAACGGTTGTGCCGCCGTCGCACTGAATCGGCTGACCGACAATCGTATTTGCATCGACCATGCTGCGGATCTCATCCATTGTGACGCGCAGGGTCTCCTGCACCGGATGCTCATTGCTGCGTTCGCTCATAATTTTGATCCTCCTGTTTGAAAAAAATGGTTCGTCCGGCGCTGCGGACGTTCATGCTGAAAATCAGGTTTCGGGGAGCGGAGCGCTCTCCTTTTCGTAGCGTTTCGCGTCTTTGTCCTCGTTTCGGAAGCGGCAGAGCGTCCGCCAGAGGAATTTGCCGCCGAGAATCAGCACAAGCACAATGGCGGCAGCGGGAGAAACCCGCAGTTCACCGGAAGCGCGGAAATCGCTTTTGCTGCCGAAGAAATCAGCGAGAATGCGGACTTCATCGGCTTCGAGATCGACCCAGCACTGAAGCTGTCCGATCAGATTATAGACAGCGGCACAGATTTTGCCGTAAAGCTGTGCGGTGTCGGCGGGGTCATCCGAGGCGACTGCCGCATACAGCCTGATGTGCCGGAAATGCAGATGTTTTGTCAGGAAGCGGAGCGCAGGCGAGAGGGCTGCGCAGCCGTCTTTTGCAAGGCCGGAAACATCCGAAAGAGAATGCGGCTTGAGTCGCTCAATGAATCCGCGGATGCCGCGTTTTTTCTTTGCGGACTGCGGTTCAGAGACGGTTTCGGTGTTGTCGTCCGCAGCATTCTCCTCAGCGGATGCTTCCGCCTTCGGCTTTTTCGGTTTCTTCGGTTTTTTGGCAGGTTTTTCGGGTTTGCTTTCAGCGGATGCATTTGCCGTCTCCGGAGCTGTCTGCTCCGGCTTATGCAGCGAGACGCTTTCCGCCGCGGATGTCTGTTCCGGTTTTGCGGGTTCAGGTTTGGGATGCGCCGTTTCGGGTTTTGCGGCGGCGGCAGCGGGGGATGTCTCCTCCTCCTGCGGCGGCGCAAAAAACGGCGAACCGTCCTCATCGGGTTTCGGCGGAACATCCGGCTCTTTCGGCGGCGCAGATTCCTTATGGAACACGCGGATGAACGCATAGTACACCGCAACAGACCATGCACCCTGCCCGTATGAGCCTTTCACGCGCACAGGCAGCAGAAGGATCACGGCAAGCACAAACAGCACGATCAGAATGATAGCCCATGCCACGCCGGATTCCCCCTTTCTGTGCGGCAAAACGCCATTGCATATACATGATTAGTATACCATATATTGCAGAAAAATGCAAGTACCGCGGCACAAAAAAACACATCGGCTGCAATTGACTGGTTTGCTGCTGAGAGATTTGGCGCGGGTGAAAAAATGCCGCCGCACAGGATAAAATTCACAGAAATGTATTGCATTCCGGCTGAAATTGTGATATAATAAAAAGAAATATATCCTGCTGGAAAGGAGCAGAAGGACCGTGAAAAAACGCTATAATATCGGCTTGCTTGTCGCGGGGATTGTAGACCCGTTCAGCAATGCCTGTGCGGTGGGTGCAATGCGCGCCGCGAAGAAGCTGGACGTGAATCTCATCATTTTTCCCGGCAAATATATCGGTCTTTGTGATCTCGACCGTTCCGCAGAATGCGATTACGAGAATCAGTATAATATCCTGTTCCGCTATGCTGCGGCTGCAAAACTGGATTATCTCATCATTGCGACCGGTTCGGTTGCCTATGCCTGTGATGACCGGCAGAAGGCAGAATTTCTGCGCAGTTTCGGGGATGTTCCGCTGATCAGTCTGGCTGCGAATATACCCGGTTTTGATTTCATGCAGTTTGACTGCCGCAACGGCATCTCTGCGGCGGTGGATTATCTCGCCGCACACGGCAGAAGCTATATCGGTATGCTGACAGGCAATCTCAACAATGTGGAGATGCGCGAACGTGCAGACATCTTCCGCGAGCGCCTCGCCCGCAACGGACTGGATTTCCATGAGAGCGCTATGCTGGAATGCGATATGGCATATCTGGCCGGCGATCAGGTGATTGAATTGCTGGATCAGAACCCGAAACTCGATGCAATCCTCTGTGTCAATGACATCGTGGCATCGGTTGTTTACGATGTGCTGAAGAAACGCGGCATCCGTGCCGGCGAGGATATTGCGGTGATCGGCTACGATGATCTCCCGCTTGCAACGGCGCTTGATCCCCCGCTTGCAACTGTGCGTGCGAACGCGGATAAACTCGCCGCTGCGGCACTGGAAAAGGCGGTTCGTGTGCTGGAAGGCAAATGCGATCCGGACAGCGAACACTATCTGGAGACGGTGTTTATTCCGCGCTCCTCCTGCCATACCGATGTCAAGTTCCTGCGCACACCCGAAAAGCTGTTTGACGGCACGCCGGATCAGGTGCGCAGCAATCTGGCACACTATGTTGCAGACCTGAGTGATTCCCCGATGGAAATGGATCGCATCTGCGACAATGTATTCGGAGTGTACGATCATCTGGTGCATACATATATTGATCAGCCTGCACCGGAGGATGCAACCGAACAGACACTGGAATTGCTGCGGCCGAAAAGCCGGCGGGAGGAATTCTCGGAACGGCTGTATGATCTGGGCAAGGGCGCATTTTTCTGGCTGCTGCGGAATTGTCATCCGGATAATTTGCAGATGGTGCAGCAGCTTTATGCACATTTCGGCGTCAATGTCGATACGCGGCTCAGCGACTGGATGCTTGCAGACAAAAATCTCAAGCGGGCGCATCTGGAGAGCCTGTTCATCCGCGATACGCTCACCTTTGGCAGCGATCTGAAACGCGGCTATGCCATGATTCTGCACGGGCTGTGCAATATCGGCGCGCCGACGGCTTTCCTGTATACTGCGGATAAGCCTTTCCGTTATCTGGATGATGCGGCATACAGCACACCGGTCTGGCATTTCAAATCCTACAGCTACGGCAGCACGGGATATACTGTGCCGGAGGAACGGGAGATTGTTTCTGCGCCGGAAATGTTTGATAACGACTATACCGATGCTGACCGGCAGCACGTTTTCGTTGCGACGATACTGTTTTCCGGCGATGTGCATTACGGCATGGTGCTGCTGGAGCCTTATGATGAGGCATTTCTGGAGGAGCTGGAGCTTGTGACATATCAGCTCAGTTCCGCCGTCCGGACACTGGATGTCATGTTCGCGCAGGATCAGCTTCTTTCGCAGATTCACAGCAAGAATCTCGCGCTGGACAAGCTCTCGAAAATCGACGAACTGACGCACGTATATAACCGTCGCGGATTCTATGTCGCGGCGGAATCAATGCTGGCGAAACCCGAATACCGGCAGAAGCCGATGCTGGTCTGCTATGCCGATATGGATGATCTCAAGGGCATCAACGACAACTACGGGCATCAGGAGGGCGATGCCTGCATTCAGCAGGTGGCGGAGTGCCTGAACTATGCGCTCGGCACGGGTGCGGTTTTGGCTCGGTTCGGCGGCGATGAGTTCGCGGGCATTCTGCCCGATGCCGCACCGGAAATGCTGGAAGCTGCCGCAGCGCGCAAGCAGCATTTCCTGAAGCTGTTTAATGAGACAAGCGGCAAGCCTTATACACTGGATGTGTCTGCCGGCTTTTTGCTGGTGCAGTGCGCGAGCGTTTATGATCTCAAAAACGCCATCGACGACGCGGATAATCTGCTCTACGATGAAAAGCGCGAGAAAAAACGGAATCGGGCAAGAAAAAAGCAGAATGCACAATCTGGAAGCGAAATATGACAATATGTCTTGTGAAAAAAGCAACCGGACACAGGCTGTCTGGTTGCTTTTTTCGGCAAACTCCCGTTTTGTGTCATGGATTTTGCCGCGAAAATGCGGTATACTGAACCTGCGAAAGGAGGTCTGACAATGGATCAGGTGAAAATCGGCGGCTTCCTGCGGGAACTCCGGAAGGAAAAACAACTCACGCAGGAACAGCTTGCTGAGCAGCTCTCTGTGACGGCAAGAACCGTCTCGCGCTGGGAAAACGGCAACAATCTGCCTGATCTCAGCATCCTCGTAGAGCTGTCTGAGTTTTACGGCGTCGATATTCGGGAGATTATCGACGGAGAAAGGATGCAGACGGAAATGAATGAAGATATGAAGGAAACGCTGTCGAAAGTCGCGGACTACACAGATGCGGAGAAGGCGAAGCTCATCAAGGATCTGCGCCTGAATGTGATCTTCTCGTGCATCGCCCTGCTGGTACTTTACATCATGCTCGGCTTCAATCTGACGGAGCGTTACAATCTGAATGAACACGCCTTGTGGGTCACGCTGGTCGGGCTGATTGCAAGCGGCGGCGCGGTGGTGAATCTGATGCAGATTCACGGGAGCATGAACAAGCATCGCATGAAAAAGTTTCGCAGCGTGCTGATTCCTGTGTGCATGGCAGTGCTGGCATTTTGTGTAATTTTGGTTATGGTTCTGATTACCGGTGTGCTGAACTGAAAACAGCCGGAGTGCCGCTGCGGTACTCCGGTTTTGTCATTTCAGATACCGACCGGTGAATGTTCAAATTTTCTATAAACTCTTGACTTTTTCTTATTGCTTGTGCTATACTATAAAGTATAGGGATAGAGAAAATGAGGGATTGCTGCCCAAAGACAAATAAACGAACCGCATTAGAGAAAGGGATTTGATCTATGAGAAAAGCAATCCTTCGGCGTACCGCTGCTTCGGGCATGACCGCCCTGATGACAGCCGCGTGCGTCAACGCACTTCCTGTCAGCGTCGTGCAGGCTGCGGGAACTGTCGTCATCAACGAAATCTGCACGAAAAATACAACCGTCGCCGCTCCGGACGGACAGTTCTATGACTATATTGAACTGTATAATACCAGCGGTACGGATGTATCCGTCGGCGGCTGGGGATTATCGGACGATGCCGCCAATCCGCTTTTGTACACGATCCCGGCAGGAACATCTGTTCCGGCACACGGCTGTCTGAATGTGTGGTGCGGTGTTGCAGAAGACAGCATGACCGCAGGCACACCGTTCGGACTCTCCAAAAAAGGCGAGACCGTTCTGCTTTCAGATGCGCAGGGCAATGTGCAGGAATCGGCGGAAGTGCCTGCCCTCGCGGATGACACCGCCTACGGCAGAGTGCCTGACGGCAGCGAGAATTTTGCCGTGCTGACACAGCTTTCGCCCGGCAGCGCGAATCCGACCGGCGCTGTGGACAAGGTGGTCGTGCAGACGCCTTCTTTCTCGCAGGAAAGCGGCTTCTATGCAAACGGCTTTGAGCTGACGCTCTCTGCCCCTTCCGGATGCACCGTCTATTATACCACGGACGGCAGCGATCCGACAACGGCTTCGCAGCGCTATGACGGCGCAATCCGCATCTATGACCGCTCCGATGAAGCAAATGTCTATGCCGCGGAGACTGACATCGCAAGCAGCTATAAGCCGCCTGCTGATCCGGTTGACAAGGCAATGATTGTGCGCGCTGTGGCGGTGGATGCAGCCGGAAATGTCAGCAATATCATCACGAAATCCTATTTCATCGGCTATACCGATAACGATTTCGTGAAGAATATGCGCGTCATTTCGCTGGTCACAGATCCTGCAAACCTCTTTGATTACGAAAAAGGCATCTATGTCTGGGGCAAAGTTCACGATGACTGGCGCAACAGTCCGGATTACAGCCCGATGAAACAGGCGTATGAGCAGCCTGCAAACTTTACGCAGCCCGGCAAAGAGTGGGAGCGCCCTGCGCATTTCACGGTGTTTGAGTCCGGACAGGCGGCATACAGCGCAGATGTCGGCATCCGCATTCACGGCGGCGCAACCCGTTCCTCTGCACAAAAGAGCTTCAATCTCTATGCACGCGCCGATTACGGCACGTCCAAGATTGAGTACGATTTCTTCGGCGGCGCCTGCAAAGACGTCAACGGAGAACCGATCACCAAATTTGATAAGCTCACGCTCCGCAACGGCGGCAACGATGAGAAAACCAAAATCCGCGACCTGCTGAATCAGGAGATGGTCAGTGACCGCCTCTACGGTACACAGGCACAGACGCTCTGCGCAGTCTTTCTGGACGGCGAATTCTGGGGCGCATACAATATTGTGGAGAAAATCGGCAAGGAGTATATCTCCGATCATTTCGACGTCAAGGAAAAGGATGTCTGCATGATCAAGACCGATGAGCTGAGTGACGGTTCGGAGCAGGGCTGGGCTGATTATGAGCAGCTCAAATCGCTCGCACTCAGCGGCAATGTCACCGCTGCACAGCTCGCGCAAACCGTTGACCTCGACAGCTTTGCTGACTATATGGCAACGGAAATTGTGCTGGGCAATTCCGATTTCGGCAGCAACAATTACGCACTCTGGAAGACCGAAACGGTCGATTCTGCGCGGAAATATGCAGACGGCAAATGGCGGTTCATCCTGTTTGATACGGAGTTCGGTCAGGGACTGTACGGCAGCAGCAATGCCGACACGAATATTATTCAGTCTCTGCAAAATCTCGCAAATCAGGGCGAATGGCTGCCGAAACTGTTCCTCACGCTCGCAAAATCCGACTCTGCTTTCTTTGATAACTTCATCATGCGCTGCTACGATCTCCTCAACGAGAACTATAAGGCAGATAAGATGACAGCACGTCTGGAGCAGCTCTCCGGACTGTATCAGGCATCTGTTGCCGCGACCTGTGAGCGGTTCGGCTGGGTCTCGAACGGCATGGGCTTCGGCTTCGGTGACTGGGATTTCGGTGACTGGGGCAACTGGGGCCCCGGTCAGGGCGGCGGTCCCGGTCAGGAAGGCGGCCCCGGACAGGGCGGTCAGCAGCAGAATACCGCAACCGGCGAGACGACCTTCACCAATGAGATCAATACCATCCGGAATTTCTGGCAGAGCCGCGATCAGCGCGCCAAGAATTTCCTCATGCAGTATTTCGGCTCGAACGGCATCAAGCAGCAGCTCGTGACGGTCAATGTCGAGAGCAATGCGCCGATCAGCTTCAATTCGCTGACGCTTTCCGGCAACTGGAGCGGTCAGTATATCGACGGGCAGCCCATTCTGCTGGATGCCCCGTACAGCAGCGTGCGCTGGGAGGTGCAGGGGGCAGAGTTTGCATCCGGTACTGAGAACAGCCGCACTGCACAGCTTCTTCCGACATCCAACACGGTGACGATCAAGGCGATTACCGAGGGCGGTCAGGTTACAGAGCCTTCTGTGACGACCACCACGACCACCACGACGACCACGACCACGACGACCACCACCTCTACGTCGTTTGACGGAGCGGACAATTCGCTTTTCGGTGATGTCAACTGCGACAAGACCGTGGATGTCAAGGATGCGGTCATGCTGGCACGGCTGGTCGGCGGCGACATCACGGTTGAGGTCAAGGAGGAGGGTGTGCGCAATGCAGACTGCAACGGCAACGGCAAGTCTGATCCGGGTGACCTCTCCAAACTCCTGCTGGCACTCGCAAACCTGATCCCCAGAGGCGATCTGGGCAAATCCTGAGTATTCCATTGCAAACCATAAATCGAAAGGGGATCGCTTTGCGGCGATCCCCTTTCAGCTTGTAGATAAAGTGTCTCCGACGGATTTATATTGAGGGCTCTGCCCTCAAACTCCCGCTTAAGGGCTACTAGCC
>DGVV01000013.1 GCA_002395085.1 Ruminococcus sp. UBA4275
CTTTTTGAAAAAAGCGCGACCAAAAACTTCAGTTTGGATAAACAGATCATTCATTTGACAAATCATGTGTAACCACATAAAAGTTACATACCCTAAAAAAACAATCATCAGCAGTCCCGCGGGCATCATGCCGAAAAACAGGGAGACAGCTCCCATGCACGGCAGAAGTATCGCAAACAGTGCAAACTTGCTGCGCGGCTGTTTTGCAGCCTCATACGCGCCTGCCGCCTGTGCCGTCATGATCTATCCCTCTTTCGCATCTCACCGCAGGAACGGTTCCAGCCATGTCTCGATGATCGCACCCGGCACGATTGCCGCCATGCCGAGCAGCAGCATCACCAGATACAGCAGAAACTTGTGTTTCGGGATCGGGGATTTCGTAAAATAGCAGTTATCCGGACGCGTCGCCGCGGAAATGATCGGACACACCAGCAGCGAAAGCATCCAGCCCAGTATCATCGCGGTGCTGAAGGAATCCCTGCCGGTCTCATTCGCAAAAATGCCGGCACCGCAAAGGAAGGTCTGAAGTGCCAGAATACCGGCATTCATCCAGCGCCAGCTCCGGCGTTTCTTCTCCCCGAAATGCTCGTCCTCATCCTCCGCAAATACGCCGAACGGAGCATCCGTCATCGACTGCCGGACAAAGACACCCGCATTCTGCTGCGCCTGTGTCTGCCGGACAAAAGCACCTGCATCCTGCTGCGTCTCCACGGACGGTTCGGCAGGTTTTTCCAGCAAAACAGGCTCCGGCGCTGTCTGCACGGGCGGCGGCGCATACTGCACATCCTGCCCGAATGATACCGCATCCGGTGTCTGCGGAGCGGTCAGTTCCAGTGCGCAGTAGGGACACATCGCACTCTTGCCGGATTCAAGCTGCGCCGTGCCGCCGCAGCGCGGACACTGCACCGTGATCATAAGAACAGCGCCTCAATGATCGCGAACAGAATGCCGCCAACCGGTGCGGAGATCGAAAGCCCCAGAATCGCCTGAAGGAAGCCCTGCGCGACACGGCTCGGCGGCTTTTTCTCCAGATACGCATCATCCGGACGCATCATCGCGGAGATCACGCCGCAGGCAGGCTGTGACAGCAGCCACGTCAGGATCATCGGTACGCTGAGACTGGTGCTGACCTCATCCATAAAGATGCCAAGTGCCAGCGTCAGTGCCTGAATGCCGATCATCGACCAGTTCATGATCTTCCAGCTCCTGCGCTTCTTGTGCGCCTGTGCAAGCTGTGCCTGCGAATACTGCGGCTGCTGCATCGCGAACTGCCCCTGCTGCATCTGCGGAGCGGGCATCGCGGCAGGCTGCACCGCCTGCGGATACGCCTGCGCCGGCTTTTGCAGCATCGGCGGAACTGCCTGTGCAGGGGGCGGCGCAAACTGCACATCCTTCTGTGCAAATGCCGCGCCCTGCGGTTCCGGCATCACTGCTGGCGCATCAATAACACGCGCACAATACGGGCACATCGCATCCTTGCCCGCCTCCACCTGCGACTGTCCGCCGCACTGCGGGCAGGTGTACGTTATAAAAGCCATTTTCTTCCTCCCTAGCAGCAATCCTACGGCACACTATTTTCTGTGTTTCCCAAGAATCTTCTTCACAAACAGTGTCCGGTAAAACCAGTTCATCTGACCAAGCAGACGGTCATAAAACAGAAATACAAGATTGAACACGGCTGCCAGTCCCGCCAGCATTGCTTTGCCGTCCTCCTCAAAGGTCGGCAGACCCAGCACATAGACCGTCAGCCAGAAGTCCAGCACCAGAAACAGATTCAGCAGTGCCAGCTTGCACAGCCACCGCACCGGCATGATCCGGATGCGCTCAATATACAGCCGCAGAATCGGGTAATACCCGAAAAACAGAATGAACATCAGTGCGGCTTCCTTATCAAAGGTCACAATCAGCGCCAGCAGACTCACCGCAATATAGGTCAGCCACGCCCATCCGACGGACACTTCCTCGACCAGTATGATCATCAGCACGCCCGCAATCATCGGGGCGGCGATATACAGTGCCGGAAACACGCCCGTCAGGAACATGATCATCACGCAAAGCCCCGCCACAATGCCGCCCAGCGCGACGCGGTAACTGGACTTTTCTGATGCCGCCATGCGCGCTTACTCCGTCACGCCGACCGCATACAGCTCAAAATTACGGTCGGTATGGTCATCCAGCATCCGGATTTCGACATTCATTTCCTGTGTGCTTTCCTGCGTTGTGATGCGTTCCACCGTCGGGCCGCCCCACGCATTTGCGCCGTAGCCGTTGACAATGCCGGCAAGCGAGCCGTTCACATATACACCCGCCATGCCGTAGTCTTTGGAATTCGCCTTCTTATAGACCACGAACAGCGATTTGCCCGTCACATTGAAGGTCAGCCCCTCGTTTTTGCCGTCCTTCTGGTAGACAAATCCCGCCGGAAAACGGGAACTGTTCGTACCGGGCGTCCAGTCGCCGTCGTGATATTGCAGGCTGACCGCATCATAGAGTTTACCGTTCAGATCCAGCTCCGGATTCAGTGTCTCCGCCGGAATCCCATACTGCCTGTCCTTTTTCGCTTTCTTTGCCTGCGCAAAGTATTCCGCGATGAATTCGCCAAGCAGCGCGTGTCCCGCAACGGTCGGGTGAACATCGTCATCGCCGTAATCGTGCCACTGCATTCTGCCCGCTTCCATTTCCGGCACGATTGCATCGCGCACGGAGATCATGCCGAGATCATAGTGCGCGCCGATCTCCTGCTGCTGATCCTGACAGGTATGCCCGTTCTCCATATAGGTGAACAGCAGAATGACTGCCGGTTCGTTTTCGGCTTCGAGGCAGGTGCGCACAAGGCTTTCATAGCCGACTTTATAATCGTTCTCCTTGCCGTCATTGACCGCAAATTCAATAAAAATAATATCCGGCTGCTGCGGCAGCACCTCATCGGAAACGCGCAGATTTCCGAGGATGGAAGGCGTGCCGGAAAGGCCGTTGTTCTGACAGGTGACTGTGCCGCCTGCACAGTAGGTCTCCTGAAACTGCGCCGCCGATACGGATGCATAGCACTGCGGCGACTGTGCGCCCGCCGCATAGCCCTCTGTAATAGAACCGCCGATATATGCAATCGTGACATCCTGACCGGCAGCAGCCTGATCAAAGACGCGGTTCAGGCGCGCGGTATTGCCTGTGCTGACAACTGACCGTGCAGTCATTGCTGCATGGAATTCCTCCGGTGTCTCCGGTTCTTTCGGTGCGCCGCAGCCTGTCAGCGCCGTGAAACTCAGGACGGCAGCCGCAGCAGCACACAGGGTTCTCTCTCTCATCACGGGATCCTCTTTCCGGACAGCGCAGCCTGCGCCGTCAATCTATAATTAGTCTATCGTATATCATATCACAAATTCATTGAATTGTCAATGAAAAAGGATGCCCGCAAAGGCATCCTTCAGGAAATATTCACCGCTGCTTCAGGCAAATTTCATACGTTCCGCGACGGCAAGCGCATCGCAGCGCTCATTCTCCGGATGCCCCGCATGGCCCTTCACCCACACAAACGTCACCTGATGCTTTTGCAGCAGGGGCAGCAGCCGTTCCCAGAGATCCACATTCAGAGCGGGCTTTTTGTCGGATTTGACCCAGCCCTTCTTCTTCCAGCCGTAAACCCATCCCTTTGTAATGCTGTCCACGACATATTTGCTGTCCGTCGTCAGCGTGACGGCACAGGGCATTTTCAGCGCTTCCAGTCCGGAGATGACACCCATCAGCTCCATACGGTTGTTGGTCGTGTGCGCCTCCCCGCCGGAGAGTTCCTTCTCATGCACCTGCGTTCCCTGCGTGAACCGCAGCACCGTCCCCCAGCCGCCCGGTCCGGGATTGCCGCTGCACGCGCCGTCCGACCAGATCTCCACACGCGGCAGACCGTTCTCCAGTATCATGAATCCTCCCCGCTCCTTCCTTTCAAATCATACACCATATTATAGTCGATTGAATCGTATATCGCAAGCATTTACAGGCAGATTTGTGAAATCTGCCAAATTTGCCTGAAATATTTGGCGGAAATAAAAAAAATCGGAAAAGGACTAGACTTTTTCTGCCATTTTATGGTATAATATTGATACGTCCGGACACTGGGACAGGTGCGCCCGCATCCGTCCGCCTTAGAAAGCAGTGCCGGTAACTACAGAATGGAGGTTTTTCCAATGGGCAAAAAATATTGTTACCTCTTTACAGAGGGCAACGCAAACATGCGTGAGCTGCTCGGCGGCAAGGGCGCAAACCTTGCTGAGATGACCAACATCGGTCTCCCCGTTCCGCAGGGCTTCACCATTTCTACTGAGGCTTGCACCCAGTACTACGAGGACAAGCGTCAGATCAACCCGGAAATCATGGCTGAAATCGAAGAGTATATCGTGAAGATGGAGGAGATCACCGGCAAGAAGTTCGGTGATAAGGAGAATCCGCTTCTCGTTTCTGTCCGCTCCGGTGCAAGAGCTTCCATGCCCGGCATGATGGATACCATCCTGAACCTCGGTCTGAACGAGGACGTCGTCAAGACCATGGCTGAGAAGTCCGGCAACGAGCGCTGGGCTTATGACTGCTACAGAAGATTCATCCAGATGTACTCCGACGTCGTTATGGAAGTCGGCAAGAAGTACTTCGAGCAGCTCATCGACGCGATGAAGGAAAAGCGCGGCGTCAAGCAGGACGTTGAGCTGACCGCTGCTGACCTCAAGGAGCTGGCTGAGCAGTTCAAGGCTGAGTACAAGTCCAAGATCGGCGAGGACTTCCCGTCTGATCCGAAGGCTCAGCTCATGGGCGCTATCAAGGCTGTTTTCCGTTCCTGGGATAACCCGCGTGCAAACGTCTATCGCCGCGACAACGACATTCCGTACTCCTGGGGTACTGCTGTCAATGTCCAGATGATGGCTTTCGGCAACATGGGCGATGACTGCGGTACCGGTGTTGCGTTCACCCGTGACCCTGCTACCGGCGAGAAGAAGCTCATGGG
>DGVV01000108.1:0-6606 GCA_002395085.1 Ruminococcus sp. UBA4275
AGCGCCCCATTATAATCATCGCGCAGCGATACCTTTTTCGACAGCCTGAGTCTTGCACAAAGCAAGGCTCCGGTTTTGTTGAATCTTACAAAATCTCGCAAACTGCTTGACGGTTCGGTCTGTGCGGTGTATGTTATAAGCGGAAAAAAATCCCGGAAATCCGAAAAAAGTGTAATTTTTTTCTGCGGATGTCGTTCTTATAGACAGAAGGGCAAAACGCAAAGGCGGTGATTGCCATAGACGACAAAAGAATTCTTTTGATGCTGAATCACAGAGAGGAACAGGCGCTGACCGAAACGATCAACCGGTACGGCGCACTCTGCAAAGAAGTTGCACTCGATATCCTCGGAAATGAACAGGATGCAGAGGAGTGCATCAACGATGCGCTGTTTGCGGTATGGCGGGCAATTCCGCCCGCACAGCCGGAAAATTACCGTGCCTATCTGCTGAAAATTCTCCGCAATCTGGCGCTGGACAAGTGCAAACGCCGGCAGCGTGAGAAGCGCGGCGGCGGGCAGTATGCGGCAGCACTGGATGAACTCGCTGATGTTCTGCCGGATGCGCAGAACACGGAAAAACTCGTGGAGCATCGCATGATGCTGCAAGCCGTGACCCGTTTTCTGGAAACGCTTCCGCAGGTACAGCGCGATCTGTTCGTGCGGCGGTACTGGCGTTTCTCATCCTTTGAGGATCTGGCACGCGATTACGGCATGACGGTCAACCATGTGCGTGTCACGCTGACGCGCCTGCGCAAACGGCTGCAAAAATACTTGAAAAAGGAGAGATTGCTGTGAGTCCGGAAGATTTTATCCAGATGATGAATGAGCTTCCCGATGCAGTGATCGACGCGGCAAATGCACCTCCGGTGCGGCAGAGCCGGAAGCTGCTGTACACGGTATCTGCGCTTGCAGCCTGTCTTTTGATCGGCATTGCGTTCGCGGTTTATCCGAAGCTGCACACGCAGCCGCCGGAGACTGTTCCGCCGCAGGTTCAGACATCGGATACGGCTGCTGCCGTGACAACTGCATCCACTACAGCCGGGATGACAACGGCATCCGTGTACGCTGCCGCGACTGAGGCGGTTCACACATCCCGCACGGAAACTGCTGCGCCCGAACAAACTAATGCCCTGACCGCTGCAGCGGAATCCAATGAGCCGGTATTCACGACCGTGCCGCAGACGGAACCCACACAAACCCAAGCGCCGCTGACATCCGCATTGACCGGTTCTTCAACATCGGCTGCGACTGTCCGGGAAACGATCCAGACGGATTTTACGGAATATCAGGGAGAAGGATTTCCGGATAATCCCACCGTCGGGGATACGCGCGAGTTGGAATATACGACCGTTTTCACGGAGAATACCGGCAGACCGGAGAACACTACTCTCACGGAAAGCACGACCAAGTGTACAACAACCATTGCGGATGAACCGGAATTCAGCAGTTCCGTGATGCCGCTGCTGCTTTCCGTCAGACTGTATCCGTTGTTCTGAATCCGTCTGAAAAGGAGGTATTGCTATGAAAAAGCGAATGAGATTTGTCGCATTGCTGGTATGCGCGCTGATGCTGTGCAGCGGGATGCCTGCTTATGCCGAAGCAGCCGGTCCCGAAGCATTTCTGTCTGAATCCGCGCTGACGCTTGCAAAGCGCATTGCCGGATGGCAGCAGACCGATCTGACAAACTGTGAGCTGATTCCGCTCAGTGACGACTGGTCAGAATTTGAGGTGCTCACGCCCGATAAGCCCTATATTGTGAGAAAGACGCGCTATTCGCCGTACAGCATTACGGTCACGCCCGGCACGGTGCTGGATACGGATGCCGTACTGGACCGCTATATCGGGGAGCTTATTGAGAATGGTTATCCGGCGGACAGCGCAGAAATCGTGCGGAAAAATGCAGCTGTCACCGGGGAGAACGGCGTCTGCATGATTCGTATTCAGCAGAGCGCGTGGAAAAACCATACTATTCTGGATTCCATCAAAAGCTGTCCGAATGTTGAACGGGTGCAGGCGCAGTACGGATATTCTTCATACGACTATCCGAACAGCCCTTTTGATTTCCGGATTCTGTTCACATGGGAGGACGAAAATCTGCCGGAATTCCCTGAATTTGACATTCTGGAACTGAAGCCGCTGGAGAATGACCCCACGCGCTATTGTATGATTCTGAAGTCGGCGGACTATGCAGACAGTCTTGCGGCGCTGAAAGCCCTGCGTACCATCGACAGTATGGATACAAGACCGACTCTGGAATACAGTACCACCGAACTTGCAGATGAAAGACCGGAAGCACGCGAGCCGGATAAAGAGCTGACAACGGTTTTCCTGCGCGGCGACCTCAGCGGAGACCGCACAAAGGACGTCAGGGATGCCGTGCTGCTGGCGCGTATGGTCGGCGGTGATGTGACCGTTTCCGCCCTGATTGCCGATGCCGCGGCTGCGGATATTGACGGCAGCGGCAAGACCGATGCAGAAGACCTCACGCTGCTGCTGCGGCAGTTTGCAAAGCTGGTATAATAAAAACACCGCCCGATCCTCTTTGTGAGGGTCGGGCGGTCATCTTGTAGATAAAGTGTCTCCGAGGGGGAATGCGATGTCTCCGACGGATTGATAATGGGGAGCGATACCGCATTTATCTTATTTGAGGAAGCCGTTGATGATCTGCTCTTCTGCCTCAGCCTCCGTGAGACCGAGCGTCATGAGCTTGGTGAGCTGTTCGCCTGCGATCTTGCCGATCGCCGCCTCATGCACAAGCTGTGCGTCGATGTTGTTTGCCTCCAGACAGGGGACTGCGAGAATTCTGCCGTTATCCATGATAATGGAATCGCACTCCGTATGACCGGAGCAGGCAGCATTACCGATGATGCAGGCATCGAGCTTCTGATAGCTGGTATCGCGCGCAACAGAACGTGAGACGACATCTGCACTTGCGCCGTCGCCGTTGAGGGAGACTTTGTAAACGCTGACCGCACTCTGCTGACCGTGGGTCATGAGGCGCTCGCGCACAATGAGTTTGGCATCTGCTTTCAGCTCCGCGAGGGTAGTGCGGCTGGTGGAATCGACACCCTTGATCTGCACCATTTCCATTTCCATGGTGCTGCCCTCATCCATATAGACTTCCGTGACGGGATTGAGGATGCGCTTACCTGCGCCGTCGCCGGAGCCGTAATGCTTTTCAACATAGCGGATTCTGGAATTTCTGCCGATGAAGAAGCGGTGAACACCGTCATGCTGAGAATCCTGTGTGCCGCAGTTGTCGATGCCGCAGCCCGCGACAATCAGCACGTCGCAGTCATTTCCGACATAGAAATCGTTGTAGACGGTCTCTTTGAGACCGCTTTCACTCAGCACAACCGGAATGTGAACGCTTTCCTTTTTCGTGCCGTCTTTGATGCGGATGTCAATGCCGCTGACATCTGTTTTGGTCTGGATGTCGATATTTGCGGTCGTATTTCTGCCGACGGAAGTACCGTTTGCGCGGAGATTATAAGCACCTTCGGGAATATCATGGAGATCAGCGACCTCCTGCAAAAGCCGTTTCTGGACGGCATCCATCTGATTCATATATGTGGCCTCCTTTACGACAGTTTGCGGCAGCCGCTGACAGCGCTGTCAGTGCCGGCGAGACCGGGAAGAATCTCCTCGCGCTTGCCCTGCTTAGCGACCTGACCGTCTGCGATGACGATGATTTCATCTGCGATATTGAGAATGCGCTCCTGATGCGAGATTACGATAATGGTACGGTTCTGCTCGGTTTTGCGCATATTTTCAAAGATACGGATGAGGTTGTTGAAGCTCCACAGGTCGATGCCTGCTTCCGGCTCATCAAAGAGTGCGAGCCTGACGTCGCGCGCAAGAACGGTTGCTATCTCGATGCGCTTGAGTTCGCCGCCGGAGAGAGAGGCGTTGACCTCGCGGTGGATATAGTCTTTTGCGCACAGACCGACCTCGGAGAGATACTCACAGGCGTCTGCGACAGAGAGTGTCTTGCCCGCAGCGATGCGCAGCAGATCCAGCACCGTGAGCCCCTTGAAGCGCACAGGCTGCTGAAACGCAAAACCGATGCCCATGCGGGCGCGTTCTGTGATGGATTTTTCGGTGATGTCCACACCGTCAAAGAGGATTTGACCGCCGGTGCAGTGTTCGATGCCGGCAATGAGCTTTGCGAGGGTGGATTTACCGCCGCCGTTCGGTCCGGTAATGACAATAAACTGGTTATCCTGTGCAGTCAGGTTCAGATTACGGATGATCTCGGCTTGTTTGCCGTCGGAATCCGCGTGGAATGAAATGTCCTTCAGTTCGAGCATATCAGGCACGTCCTTTCCTGTATCAGATGCAAAGGCGCAAGCGGCAGCCTCTGCGGGTATTATGCCGCAAATCAAACAAAAAATCTGCTGCATCGCAACAGATCCTGCTGAACGGTCATCAAATGAGATACGATACCTATATTATAATACCGAACGGAGAAAAAGTCAATAGTCTGCCGGCGGCGGAGAAAAAACCGTCAGTTTTGGTATAAATCCGGAACGGCGGCGCATCCTGTTTGACAGGGGCGGAGCAGAAATCAGATATCAAATGTGAAAAAACTGTGAAATTTTCAAAAATCGCTTGACAAATCCAATTAGATTTGATACAATTAAATCAAGCAAAACAGATAGCGACAGAAACCGCTCAAACAGGTTCATATAAAAAAGGAGGAACGTATCATGACGATTTACGATTTCAAGGTGAAGCAGCGCAAGGACGGCGAGCTGGATCTGGCAGCGCTCAGAGGCAAGGTGCTGCTGATTGTCAACACCGCAACGGGCTGCGGCTTTACCCCGCAGTATGAGGGCCTGGAAAAGCTCTATGAGCAGTATCATGAGCAGGGGCTTGAAATCCTCGATTTCCCGTGCAATCAGTTCGGCAGTCAGGCGCCGGGCAGCGATGCGGAGATTCACGAATTCTGCACGCTGCGCTACAAGACGCAGTTCGATCAGCTTGCAAAGATCGACGTCAACGGTGAGAACGCATCGCCGGTGTACAAGTTCCTGAAGGCGGCAGCGCCGGAGGAGGAGATCAGCGGTCTGAAGGCGAAAATGACGATGGCAGCAATCGAAAAGATCAGCAAAAGCTGCACCGAACCTTCCGACATCAAATGGAATTTCACGAAGTTTCTGCTGGACCGCGAAGGCAATGTGGTCAAGCGCTATAACCCGATGGTGACGCCCGCAGAGATCGAAGCGGATCTTGCGAAGCTGATCTGACACACAGAAAGGAGCATTCACATGGCAGTGATCGAAGTGACGAAGGAACAGTTTGCAGCAGAGGTGCTGGCTTCGGAGAAGCCGGTTCTGGTGGATTTCAACGCATCCTGGTGCGGCCCGTGCAAGATGATGAAGCCGGTGCTGGCGGCATTTGCAGCAGAGAACAGCGCCGTCAAGGTTGTCGCAGTCGATATTGACGAGGAAGACGAACTTGCAGAGGAATACGATGTGACGTCGGTCCCTTGCCTTGTGGTGTTTGAAGGCGGCAGAGAGACGAACAGACAGGTCGGATTCCGGAATGCGGATCAGCTTGCAGCGATGATCGGAGGTGCGTGATGCATGACATCCTGATCATCGGCGCAGGGCCGGCGGGTATGACCGCTGCAATCTATGCGCGCAGAGCCGGAAAAACGGTTCTGGTTCTGGAGGCGGGAAGCTTCGGCGGGCAGATCATCAATACGCCGGAGATTGAGAATTATCCCGCAGCAGCACACATTTCTGGCTATGATTTCGCAACGCGGCTCTATGATCAGGCGGTGGAACTCGGTGCGGAATTCGTCTTTGAGAAGGCAGTCGGGGTGACGGACAGCGGCAGCGAAAAGACCGTTGTGACGACGAAAAACAGTTATACTGCACGCGCTGTGATCATCGCGACCGGTTCAGAGAACCGCAAGCTGGGTCTGCCGGAGGAAGACAAGCTGGTCGGCAGGGGGATTTCCTATTGCGCAACCTGTGACGGCGCATTTTACCGCGGCAAGACGGCGGCGGTTGTCGGGGGCGGAAATACGGCGCTGGAAGATGCACTGTATCTTTCGGATCTGGCAGAGAAGGTGTATCTCATTCACCGGCGGGAAAGCTTTCGCGGCGAGGCGGCAACGCTTGCAAAACTGCGCGAAAAACCGAATGTCACGTTCATTCTCGGCAGCAATGTGACGAAACTGAATGCCGGAAAAAAGCTGAATAGCATTGAGGTGACGGACAGCAGCGGTGCAGTTACGGAACTTGCCGTGGACGGGCTGTTTGTGGCAGTCGGGCGGACACCGGAGAATCAGAATTTTGCCGCAGTGATGGAACTGGATGCAGCCGGATATGCGGTTGCGGGCGAAGACTGCAAGACGGCTTCTGCGGGCATTTTCGTTGCAGGCGATAACCGCACGAAAGCGGTGCGTCAGCTTGTGACAGCCGCAGCGGACGGGGCAGTTGCGGCGACGGCGGCAGTTCATTATCTGGAAGCTGTTTCTCAGTAAAAAGAAGTACCGTACAGGTCTGGATGAGCAGACTTGTGCGGTGCTTTTTTTGCTGTTTTGGGGGGGTGTTTGTTTTTTTGGGTATCTAACTTTTTATGTGGTTACACATGA
>DGVV01000108.1:6763-9363 GCA_002395085.1 Ruminococcus sp. UBA4275
CGAAACTCTCTAAGCGTATCAAGAGTTCGGGGGCTTGGTGCGCCTTCGGTCAGCAAGCTGACCTGATAGAGGAGCCCATTCCAAAATAGCATCGCGCAGCGATTCCTTATTTTATATTACAAATAAGATCAGCTGAAAACCACCTAAATTGTTATTAGCCCATTTTTTTGTACTGTACGGTATGCTGCTTTTTGCGATAAATACGCCATTATCCGTTATTTTTCATCTTCATCAAAAAAGATGTTGTATTTTTTTGTATAATATGGTATAATAGAGCTGTCGGTAATCGAAAGCAACCTCGTCTGTGAATACTGCACATTGGGAAAACGGAGATTATCATGAACAAGAATCAAACGACCACACAAACAGAATCCAAACAAAACCGCAATCTGATTACAGTGCTGCTTTGCATCGCCGGCATTGCAGTCAATCTGTTGTGCAGCAGGGGGTGTTCTGCGCTGCACCTGCCGCTTTATCTGGATACAGTCGGCACGGTTGCAGTCGCCCTGATGGGCGGTTATCTGCCCGGTGTGCTGGTTGGCTTTACGACGAATATTGTCAAGAGTCTGACCGACATCTCCTCGCTGTATTACGGCGTGCTGAATGTGCTGATTGCACTGACGGCGGCGCTGTTTGCAAAGAAGCGGAAATCACGCAGCGTGGGCATGATCCTGCTGATGATCTGCACGTTCGCGCTGATTGGCGGCGGGCTTGGTTCGCTGATTCCGATGTTTCTGGAAGATGTCAGCTTTGAGAACGCTTCGCTTGGCGCACTGCTGAATGAGCGCTTCATCCCGAATCAGACTGCGGCGCTTTTGTGTTCCAATCTCATTCTGGATTTTGCGGACAAGGCGATTACAGTGGCACTTGTTCTGCTGGTAATCCGTATTCTGCCGGATCATATCCGCAATCATTTCCGGTTCAGCGGCTGGATGCAGACGCCGCTGACGCAGGAAGATTCCCGCACGGCAAAGCGCATGAGTTACCGCGTAATCTCGCTGCGCACGAAGATTCTGCTGGTGCTGAGTATCGCGCTGATTGCAGTTTCGGTTGCGGCAACGGCGATCAGTATGCTGCTTTACCGCAATGCACTTGTCAGGAATCACGTTGAAATTGCAGCCGGTGCGGCAAAAATCGCAGCCAGCGCACTCGATCCGGAAGCGGTGGACCGGTGGATTGCAGAGGGCGAAACATCCCCCGGCTATGCGGAGACAAAGAGGATGCTCTCCGAAATACGGGACAGCACCGCCGATATTATGTACCTCTATGTGTATCAGATTCAGAAGAACGGCTGCTGTGTGGTGTTTGATCTGGATACCGATGAACTGGAAGGCAGCGAACCCGGTGAAATCATCCCGTTTGATGTCTCTTTCGCGCCCTACCTCGAAGACCTCCAGGCAGGCAGACCGATTGAACCGGTCATCACTGATGATACATTCGGCAGACTGCTGACGGCGTATCAGCCGGTATACGATTCCACAGGCAGATGCGTCTGCTATGCTGCGGCGGATGTCTCGATGGATCAGATCGGTCTGATCGAGCGCAATTTCTTCATGGAAATGCTGTCGCTGTTTCTGGGCTTCTTCATTCTGATTTTTGCTGTGGTGCGCTGGCTGGTCGAGTATCATATTATTCTGCCGGTGAATTCCATTGCCCTCAGCACAGATGCATTCGCCTATGACAGCGAAACTGCCCGCGAAAACAGCATTGAACGCATTCGGGAACTGAACATCCGCACCGGCGATGAGGTGGAGAATCTCTATCACGCCATCACTAAAACTTCGGATGACAGTATGCGCTATGTTGCGGATGTGCAGGAGAAAAACGAGGAAATCTCGCAGATGCAGAAGGCGCTGATTATCGTGCTTGCAGACATTGTCGAAAGCCGCGACAAAAACACCGGCGCACACGTCCGCAAGACCGCAGCGTATACCAAACTGATTCTGGAAGAATTGCAGCGCATGGGCAAGTATCCGGAGATTCTGACGGAAGCTTACATCTCCGATGTGATCAATTCCGCGCCGCTGCATGATGTCGGCAAGATTCAGGTGCCGGATGCAATTCTCAATAAACCGGCGCGGCTTACAGATGAAGAATTCGCGATCATGAAAACACATACCACCGCCGGCAAAGACATCATCTCGCAGGCAATCCGGCTTGTGCCGAATTCCGGTTATCTCAATGAGGCGCGGAATCTGGCAGCCTATCACCATGAAAAATGGGACGGCAGCGGCTATCCGAACGGGCTTTCCGGCGAGGATATTCCGCTTTCAGCCCGCATTATGGCGGTTGCGGATGTCTTTGACGCACTTGTATCCAAGCGCAGCTACAAAGAGCCGTTCTCCTATGAACAGGCAATGGCGATCATCCGGGAGGGTGCGGGCAAGCATTTTGACCCGACGATTGTAGAGGCATTTGAGCGTGCAGGTGATGAGGTGCGGAAGGTTGAGGAGGAATTCTCCCGCATGACCAATGAATCCGGCTGTTTTTCCTGAGCTGCTGATCCGCAGCCCTGAATCAGACACGTTATATACAGACTGAGCCTCCCTTGCGTAAAAGGGAGGCTCAGCTTGTAGATAAAGGTATCGCTGCGCGATGAT
>DGVV01000175.1 GCA_002395085.1 Ruminococcus sp. UBA4275
CGCTCCGCAGAGCGCGAAATTCCCCACCGGAGGAGCTCCGCAAGGGTGAATTCCAAAAACGATCCAGTGGATCGTTTTTGGAAGAGGGACGCCCTGCGATAGAGGGCGTCCCTAGGCAAATCGCTGGGCGATTTGCAGACAATCTAACAAATACAAGCCTCCCTTTTTGTTACAGAAACCACCTAAATTGTTATTAGCCCAAAATTTTTCTTCGGGAAATGTAATCTCCCGCTGCCAAACCCTGTCTCTCTTTTTGAAGCGCTTCATCAAGCACAAAGGAGGTGCGCCGTATTATGACAGATGATGAATTGCTCAAGCTCTATCAAGCCCGCAATGAACGCGCAGCCGATGAAACCTACCGGCAGTTCGGCGGGTACATCTACACCATTGCTTTCAACATCCTCGGAAATGAACAGGATGCGGAAGAAATCGTAAACGATACCCTTGCGCGCCTCTGGGAGCGGATTCCCCCCGCTCATCCGGAGAATTTCTACGCCTATACCGCAGCGGCAGCGCGCAATCTCGCACGCAACCGCTATCACCAGAACAACGCACAGCGCCGCGGCGGCGGCGAAACCGCACTCATCCTCGATGAACTGCGTGACTGTCCCGCCTCGCCTGACACCGTGGAACGCGAAATTGACCGCCGACTCCTCGGAGAAGCCATCAATGCGTTCCTGGGGACAATCAAACCCCTCCACCGCAAAATCTTTGTGCAGCGTTACTGGTACTGTCAGCCCGTTGATGCCATTGCTGCGGACCTTTCCGTCAGCAAAAGCCGCGTGACCGTCGCGCTGATGCGTACAAGACAAAAGCTCCGGAACTATCTCGAAAAGGAGGAACTTCTATGAAGCCGGATACCTTGTTAGACAGCATGGACGAGATTTCGCCTGAATATATCTCGGAAGCAAAACCGCAGTCTCTCCGAACAAAATCCCATGCAGCGGCATCCGGTAAAGGACCGATGCAAGCTGCTGCCGACTCGTTCGATGACGAATCCTTCGTCTCCCGCAGCCCGCACGGAGAAAAGGAGTATCACATGAAACATACGATCATTCAACGCATCATGACAGGTGCGGTTGCAGTCGCTGCCTGCGCTGTGTTTGTCGGCGGCGGACTGTTCATCGCAAATCAATCCAGAGAGATCCGCGACGCCGGCAATTCCATGTATGATGACGGGCAGTCCACCCTCGCCAATTTCCTCGGCGGTACGGGCGCTCTCATCCCCATGAACGACGGCGCTGCCGGTGCAGTCTATCTGCGCGATAACGACCGCTTCTATACCCCGTATTTCTATTGGGACATCACCGGCGGCGACAACCGCTTCCACTCCGTCTGCACCAAAACCGGCTGCACCCATCTCCCCGCTGACCCCGATGCCGCGGATTTCGACTGCCTCCAGTGGCAGACCGCAGAGCGCCGCATCTTCTCGGACGGCAAACACATCTTCGGTTTTCAGCGCAATGAGCCCAATACCGCCTGCCTGCTCGACAGCACCGGCAATTCCTCGCTGTTCTTCGAGGTGACGCAGCTCTACAATTATAATACCGGCGAGACCGTCGATGCCCCGCAGGGCAAGGCGCAGATCGCCCGCATCAACTGCATCGCAAAGGACGGCAGCCGCGAACTGTACGTCATTCAGGGCTATGCCGATAACATCAGCACCGGCTACCAGACCTTCTGCATCTTTGCGGAGATGACCTTGCAGGCAGACGGCAGCTACACCTGCACCGATTCCTATTTCGCGCCTGCTGCCTTCATGCAGGAAACCGCACAACCCGATTCCGCTGCGGTCAGCGATGCGTCCTGCCCGCGCATCATCGCAGGCACGCACGGCAGCGAGACCGGCTTCTATACGCAGACCCTCAGCGGCGGCATCATCTTCGAGGAGGTCTATCTCGACGGTTCGCAGCCGCATGATCCCCGCGAAACCACCACTGCTTCCGTCATCTATCTCCCCGCGGAGGACATCCCGCAGGATGCGTGGTATGTCAATGCGGACAGCAGCACGCTGACCTATCTTGATGCGCAGGGTGCGCTGCACAAAGCGGCCTTTGATCTCGACAACTGTGTGCATCCCGCCGGTAAGGGCGTGCAGTATAACAATGCAAGGGCACTTTCCGACGGGCTTGTCAGCGAGGAATCGTCGTACAGCGAAGTCGATGCGCTCATGCACTTCCTGCCCGTGCCTTCCCTCGACAGCATCCTCGGCTTCACCAAGGACGGCACACGCATTCTCCTGATCGGCAGCGACGGCAGCACCAAGACCCTCTATACGGTCGATGCAAACAGCCCGTGGGTCTCCGGCGATGCCCCCGCCGATGCGGAACTGTTCGGTGCAGATCCCGCAAACACCAATTTCGGCACGGTCTGCGGCGATCTGTTCCTCTATAACAATCTCCCCTTCCAGTGCGCAAACGGCGAGCAGATGCTCGAAATTGATCTGCGGAAGGGCGATGTCCGCTTCATCTGCGAGAAGGCAGAGGAGGATCTCGCACCGCAGGAACCCGAAACCGCCGAATCCAATGCGCAGACCAATATCTACGGCGGCAAGGGCGAAATCCGTATCCACGATGATCCCTTCGGCATGGTGCTTGCGGACGACACCCGCATCTACAGAGGGGCGATGTACTACGACTGGACGGAATTCAGCGAGCAGAATCATGTCACGGTACTCCAATCGGCCAGACTTGCACATTACTTCACAGACGGTACTACCTCCAACCGCTTCTACCTCGAAAACTGCATGGAGAACAAGATCTGGTTCTCTGACAGCTTCGGCAATGAGAGCGTCTTTGCAGAACTGCCGCCTGCACCTGACGGTCAGCCGTGGGACGAGGAAATGGTTCCGACCATCAGCAGCGCTGCCGTCGTGAACGATGGCGGCAAAACGTACACGGTCTTCTCCTTCTGCGGCCTTGCTCCGGGCGCAAACGACATCACAATCGGGCTGCTCTGGTACGATGAGAATGCGCAGTTTGTCTGCCTGCAAAACACCGGCTTCGGCAACCTCGTACCGTGCGGCGGCTGCGGTACAGTCGCACTGGACTTTGACAACACCTTCGATACCAGCAAAACCATCTCCCTCAAGCTGCTTACCCCGCCCGATGAAAACGGTCAGGGCGCGGCGTGGACGGAGATTCTGCCCGACGGCGACAAGCTCTGGGCGGAACACGGTGAAAGCTATTCGATCTGCGAACGCAAGCTCTATTACCTCAATCAGGATCACGACCTCTGCCGGCTTGACCTTGACAACCGCGGCGCAGGCAAGGAGATCCTCGCGGACGATGCGGATATTTGCAGTTTCACCTTGAACGGCCCTGACATCTATATCCTCAGCAAGGATCAGACGACCGTTACGCGCTGGAATCCGGTGACCGGCGAGAAGAAGTCCGCAAACATCCAGCAGGTGCTGAATGATGCAGGCTATACCCATCAGAAGGCTTACGGCTTCTTCAGCGTAAACAATGCACAGGTCTCGCTGCTTGCAATGGACGATGCTGTCAACAATTACGGCCCGATCATGGTCGTCAGCTATAACCTCGACAACGGCTCCGCCGATTTCGCTGTGCCGGATGCGCGCCGGAAGGCGGAGATAAAACAGGCAGAAGGCGATGTCAATATCCTCGGCGGCAAGGGTGCCCTCAGACCGGTCGGCAAGGAACAGTTTGAGGACGATGAACGGTTCTATTTCAGTGAGCATAAATATGTTGTCTGGGCAGAGCGCAGCGGCAATACAGTTCCTTCGCATTCCGATCTCACGGAGGAGCAGCTCATCAACGGAACCCCGCACACGATCCTCTCCGACGGCGAAACGATCTACCGCACGGAATGCCCCGACGGAAAGATCCTGATTACGGACGGTCTGCATCAGGATTCCGTCTTTGCGCAGGTGCAGATACCTGTCACAGAGAGCGGAGAGCAGATCACGGAACTGAAACTTGCGCATACCTGCCTCTGCAAGAACCTCGACGGCACAAAGACCTACCGGCTCTTCCTCGCCGCCGGCTATACCGCAAAGCACAATTACGATCCGGCTTACACATTCTTCTGGCTCTGGTTCGATCAGAACGGCAAGCTGGTCTCCTGCACGGAAGCCCAGGAAAACAGCACCCTCGACTTGAATTACGGCAATTACATTCTGGATTACCGCGGCGGCATGAATCCTGTGCCCGCGCTGCTGCGCCTGACCACGCCCGATGAGGACGGCAAGGGCGGCGAATGGGTCGATGTGACGCCTGCCGATCCCCCGCAGGACGGCAGATTCGCCATCGACGGCAATACGGTCTACTACTACGATGCAAACGACGCATTCTGCAAGTGCGATCTGCGCACCGGCGAAAAAACGGTTCTGGAAGCAAATTCCGATATTGACAGCTTCATGATCTTCGGTGACAACATCTATCTCATGAGACAGAACAACATGGTGCTGACAAAGCGCAATCTCAGAACGAATGAGGAGCGCACGGCAGATTTCAGAAAGATTCTGCGCGAGGCAGGCTATCCTGACACCATGGAGTATGCCTATACGAACTATGCGGATGACGAAAAGTTCATCGGTCTTTTCTACGAACTGAATTCAAACGAGTACACTGAGGTTTTCTATGACTTCGATACAGAAGAAATCATCTGCTCTGACACGGCACTGAATCAGTAATTTCCGGCGCATCGCCCGCTGTTTTCCGAAGGTTTTGTCGGAACAGCGGGCGATTTCCTGTCGAAACCTGACAAGAAAACTGCAAATTGTCCTGAAAAAATTTCATTTTTCTATTGATTTTGTGAGAAAGATATGATATAATACAAGTGAAAAGCGTGTCGGCGTCTGATAGGATCCTCTCCCTCTCAAGTCCTTCGGGCAACCGCTTTTTCAGCACAAGAGCCGCCCTGTACGTGTCAGCAGGGCGGCTTACACTTTATGACAGCACCCGCTGGCGATTTGCTAAAGTCCTAAATTAGCGTTGTGCGGGTCTGTACCTTATAATTCTAAGGAAACTTTCCATAGAATCGTGCTTTTCAGATACGCAGTTCGCTTGGATAGAACTTTAGATCATTGCCAGCGCGGGCTCCGCGCAGAACTTTAGATCATTGCCAGCGGGCGCTGCCCGCCCGCCTGTTCATGTGGGGCGTACATACGTATGCACAAAAAGTACAGTTTTGCAATGCAAACTTTGTGTATCCGGTCAGTTGACTTTTCTGCGAAAATCCATTATACTATAGTATGGAATTTATATCATGAAAGGATGCTTTTTCTATGTCCGATATGCAGCTCAATACCAAAGTCGTCAAGTTCGGCGGCAGCTCCCTTGCCGATGCCTCCCAGTTCCGCAAGGTCAAAGACATCATCACTGCCGACGAAACCCGCCGCTACGTCGTCCCCTCTGCCCCCGGCAAGCGCCATTCCAATGACATTAAGATCACCGATCTGCTCTATACCTCCCAGAAGCTCGCTGCTTCCGGCAAGGATTTCTCTGAACCCCTCAGCATGATCCGCAGCCGCTACCTCGAAATCGCGCAGGAACTCGGCCTCAGCTTCGATCCCACTGAGGAACTTGACCGCATCGCCGCCCGCCTCAAAGACGGCGCAACCAAGGATTTTGCCGCCAGCCGCGGTGAATACCTCAACGGTCTCCTCCTCGCGGATTTCCTCGGCTTCCCGTTTATCGACGCCGCTGAGGTCATCTGCTTCAATGAGAGCGGCACGCTCATGATGCCCGAAACAATGGCAAAGCTCCGTGACCGCCTGAAGGATACTCCGCAGGCTGTCATCCCCGGCTTCTACGGCGCAGGCCCTAGCGGCGAGATCATTACCTTCTCCCGCGGCGGTTCTGACATCACCGGTTCGCTCGTTGCCAGAGCTGCCCGCGCTGAAATCTATGAGAACTGGACCGATGTCTCCGGCGTTCTCGTCGCTGATCCCCGCATCGTCAAGGACGCTGCTGTCATCAACACCATTACCTATGAGGAACTGCGTGAGCTTTCCTATATGGGCGCTACCGTCCTCCATGAGGATGCCATCTTCCCCGTGCGCGCTGCCGGTATCCCCATCAACATCCGCAATACCAATGATCCCGCTGCCCCCGGCACGATGATCGTTGCAGGTGACAGCGCCGAATCCGATGCGCTCACCGGCTATACCATTACCGGTATCGCCGGCAAAAAAGGCTTCTGCGCCATCAATATTCAGAAGGCTATGATGAACGCCGAACTCGGCTTCTGCCGCAAGGTGCTGACTGTCCTCGAAGAAATGGAAATCTCCTTTGAACATATGCCCTCCGGCATCGACACTATGACCATTATCCTCGCGGAGGATATGATCAAGGGCCGCGAGAAAACCGTTCTCTCCCGCATCCGCAAGGCCGTTGAGCCTGATTCCTGCGAGATCGAACACGGCATCTCCCTGCTGGCTGTCGTCGGACGCGGTATGCGCCGCACACGCGGTACGGCTGCCCGCATCTTCGCTGCACTCGCACACGCACGCATCAATGTCAAGATGATCGACCAGGGCTCTTCTGAGCTGAATATCATCATCGGTCTGCTCGACGGCGACTTTGAAGCCGCTGTCCGCCATATCTACGATATGTTCGTCAACAGCGCACTCAAGACCGAGGAAAATTCCGAAAACTGATCCGAAGGGCGGGAGATCATCCCGCCCTTGCCTGTAAGGAGGATTACGCTATGGATCATCCGCAGAATCCGCGGATGCAGGAGCTGCTGCGTCTGCAAAGAGAACGTCAGATCCGGCTCGATGCCGTCAAAGCGAAAACCGATCTCCGCGCCGATATGCCGCTGTTCGATGTCCGCTACCGCTTCGCACAGGACACCGAACGTGACCGCATTCAGGCAGCACTCGCCGCCCTCCCCCGTGACGATGCCGGTGCGTTCGATCCCGCTATGCTCTCCGATGTTCAGCCTGTCGATCCTGCCGCGCATCACGGGCTTGCCTGGCTCGTTTTCCTCGATGCCGACGATGCTCACCGCGGAATCTTTCTCTGCGGCGCTGCCGATGACATCGCCCGCGACTACAAATACTGGGCTGACATCAGCAAACGGCTCCTGCTTTTGCTCGGTGACTGGAAGCATATCCTCATCCTCGACGGCGCGGATTCCGCTGTGCAGGCACTTCTGCCGGATTGATAGGTGAATTTCATTTTCCGGTTGACAAATCGCCCATACTCTGCTATAATGATAATAGCATCGTGGATTTTGTATAAAACTCCACAAATTGCTCCACTTGATTCCGTCATAATTTGCAATGCAGCGCAGGAGGCTTACTATGAAACCGATCCTGATTACCATTAGCCGTGAATACGGCAGCGGCGGCAGAGAGGTCGCACAGAATCTCTCAGACCGCCTCGGACTCCCTGTCTTTGACCGGAAGCTCATTGACCTGACTGCCGATAACTGCGGCTATTCCACCAAGTTCATTCAGGAAAATGAGGAGCGCATGACCAATTCGTTCCTCTTTAATGTCGCGGTCAACGGCATCTACTCCCCCTTCGCGGACGCCGAAAGCGTCCCGCAGGATTTCGTTTTCCTGACCCAGAGCAAGATCATTACCAAACTCGCAAATGAACATCCCTCTGCTGTGTTCGTCGGGCGCTGCGCGGACTATATCCTCCGCGATCATCCCTCCCTTTTCTCTGTGTTCATCACTGCAGACCTCGATTTCCGCGTCAAGCGCGCCATTGAGTGCTACGGTGCTGACCCCGAAAAGGCGTATTCGATCGTCAGCCGCCACGATAAGCAGCGCCGCCGCCACTATAATTATTATACCGGTCTGGACTGGGGTTCGCGCGGCAATTATCACCTCGTGCTGAATACCGGTAAACTCGGCATCGCTTCTGTGACCGATATTCTCGCCGGCATTATTAAGGATATATAAAACGGAACAGCGGAGAACCACCCGAATGGTTCTCCGCTGTTTTTGCCTGAAAACGAATCAATGCGCCGTTTACTCACGGTGTTCGCGGCGGTAGACTGTCGGCGTGACACCGTTGTTTTTCTTGAACTGCCGCATGAAGTGTTCCTCGTTGTCGTAGCCGCAAAGCTGCGCAATGTGCGAAATCGTGTAACTCGTTGCCGTCAGCAGATCCCGCGCACGGTTCATCTTGCAGTTGATTACATCTGCTATGCACGTCATCCCGAATGTCTCCCGATAGATTAACTGGAAGTAACTCCGGCTCATGTTCACCTCGGAACACAGCATCTCAACACTCCATTTTTCCTGCGGATTCGCATAGATCTTCTCCCGCAGCCGCACAAGCTCTGCATAATGCGGGTCACTGTTCGATGCCGCATTCTGGGTCACAATCGGGCCGCCTGTCTCCGCTATCCGGATCAGCAGCGCCTTCATCAGACAATCCATCATGTCGCTGCGCTTGGGCGATGCTCCGTAATATTCCGCACAGAGCTGCTCCAGCAGCACTGTCATAAACTGCGTATCACTGAACCGCAGAAGCGTATTCTCCGGAATTTGCAGCGCCCGTATGAAGCTCTCATCTGCACCCGCACTGAATACTGCGAAATCGTAAAACAAATCGTCTTCTGCCGGTGTCAGCTTCAGCGGTGTCTGCGGCGTGACCATCAGCGCATCGCCTGCCTCCGCACGCATCTCCGCCCCGCTGACACGCAGTTCCATCGGCGCGTGCATCAGCAGCAATAATGTCTCCGGCATTCCGTCCGGCACTGTGACGGCATCCCCCGCCGTCAGCAGGGTATGATAACCGATCTCACTGATCTGCACGCACCTTCACGCTCCTTCCTGTATCAGTCCGCCTCAGAGATAGCGGTCATGATCGTTCTCGAAATACCGGTCAGCCAGCAGCTCTTTGTGCAGCAGCGCCGCATCAATGCCGTTCAGTCTGCCGTTGCCGTCCATATCGCCTGCTTCCGGATCGTTGACCTTGACATCGTCGCCCATCAGGAAACGGCACATCAGCACGAGATCCTTCGTATTCACGAGCTTGTCAGCATTCAGATCGCCGTTTCCGCGCCGGACATCCTCCTCCGTGGTCACTGTCGTGACGGTATTCTCCGTCAGCGTTGTAGTCGTGGTGGTTGTGGTCGTCGTGGTCGTGGTCGATGTAGTCGTCTCGGTCACATCGCCGTCCACAACCTCCACAACGTAGAACACCGCGTCATCGCAGTGCAGCTCACCGTTCCGGTAGGGCGTAGAAACCCAGACCGTGTATTTGCCGACCCGGTTCGGATTGTAATCCGTCTCGAAATCCAGATATTCGGAAACATCGTGGACGCATTGGTTGTAAGAGCGCTGTTCCGTCAGGGTCGCCTTGATGCCGCTCGTATCCAGCGCCTCACCGAGCTTGAAACGCTTCCGCGGATACTTCTCGATCAGCAGCGTAGATCCCCAGTAGGCATTTGTGCCGCGGTTATACTGATGCCCTTCCGAATCTGTGACCCACGGATCATACGGCGGCTCATAACTGCCGTGCAAAACCGTACCGTAGGTCGTGACGGCAGGTGCTTCCCCCGTCATGATGCCCGTGACCACAGGCGGCTGCTGGGTTGTCTGCGCATTTTTGCTGTAGATTTCATATTCCAGCACCGCATCTTTGCCCAAACCGTTTCTCGTGACATAGTTTGTGCGCAGGCGTACCTTTGCAACACCGTGTACATCGTAATACGGACTCGTATTTTCTGCGCAGAGCAGGCCGCTGACATCGTAATACAGATCCTCATAGAGGTAATGCTCCACCAGCGCGACGCGCAGTCCGTTCATATTCCAATCTGTCTCCCAAACCGTCTGCGGCGACTCCAGAAAGACCAGTTCACATCCCTGCGGTCCGCTGCCGTCGCTGATGTCATGATCCAGTTCCTCGCCGTCCGGACCAAGTCTGCCTGTATAGACGCGCTCAACCGGCACATTCTGCTGCGCGACATCCAGTCTGACCTCTGTGTCTTCGCTCAGGACAGAGTTCTCATTTTCATCCCAGACAACACACATCACTTTCAGATCGTAAATGCTGCCTGCGGGCGGCACATACCGGAATTCTGCCACACCATTCTGAAACTCTGCGCGCATAGACTGGCTGTCGGTTTTGTGTTCTTCTCTTTCATAAGTGATCACCTCGTCGCCTTCTATCTTCTTTTCTGCGGTTCTGACAACGCGGCTGCTGTCAATCTCCAGAAGTGCGCTTGCGGCATTCGGGTCGCTGACCGTAACATAGTAAATCCCGCCCGATACCAGATCAGGGGCATTGTACGAAAACTCAATTCCGGTTTCGCCTTCTTTGCCCAATTCACTTTTCAAAGTGCGGCGTGTTACGGTTGTCATTGCGGTTGCCGGTACCGGAATTGCCGTCATAACCAGCATTGTGCCGGTCATGATCGCAGCAAACCGGCTGAGGCTGCTGTGTTGTTTCATGATGATTTCTCCTTTCGTTGAACAAGTTGATTGGCAAGCCTGCTGCATAACAGCTAAGATTATCTTAGCACATCAGGCTAAATTTGTCAATAGCAACATAGTCATGCAGACATATTTTGTGCCGCAGACAGCAAAAACGGAGAACCTTTTGGAGATTCTCCGTTCCAGCTTGTCGATAAAGGTATCG
>DGVV01000048.1 GCA_002395085.1 Ruminococcus sp. UBA4275
TATAAAGGCAAGGAAGACCTGTTCTGCGCGGTTGTTCACGATATAGCCGAACAGCTTGATTTATTTGTAAAGGAACGCGCTCACATTGACTTTTCATCGCTTTCTGATGCGGAAATATACCAGTCATGGCAGATGACCTACGATACAATGATTCCTTTGTTCCGCCTGCTTTATGAGCATCGTCAGACCTTCGCCTTACTGATCGACAAAGCGGCAGGCACAAGATACGAGAATTTCAGTCATGATTATGTAACCGAAATGAGCTATGCCTATGAACAGTTCTATGCAGAAGCAAAAAAGCGCGGTCTGGCGCAGACAGAGGTCACGCGGGAAGAATTTCATGTGCTGCTCTCCTCATTCTGGACGTGTATTTGTGAACCGTTTATCCATGATATGACATGGGAGCAGATCAAAGAACATTGCCGGATCATCTGCCGATTCTTCAACTGGAGCGATGTTATCATGCTAAAGGAAGGAAATTCATAATGTTCAATAAGATCAAGCCCTATATGGGCAATTACATCAGGTATACCTATGCGGCGCTGTGTACGATGCTGATCGCACTGATCGCCTACATGGTACCGTTTTTTATGGCGTACCGTATCATCAGACCGCTGATCGACGGTGAACAGCTTTCGGCGGGATATCTGGCGATTCATATCGCTATTATTTTTGTATGCAAGTTAGGCTATGCTTACTTATACGTGCTGGGACTGAAATTCTCCCATATATCAGCATTCAACACACTAAAAAATCTCCGCATTTCCTTACAGAAAAAGCTGGAGCGTCAGCCGCTTGGCACGATCCATGACATGGGAAACGGAAAAATCAAGAAGCTGTTCACGGATGATATTGATCAGGTCGAGCTGCTGCTTGCACACGCCATTCCGGAAGGCATTGCCAATCTGTCAATGGCGCTGATCGCGATTGTTTGTATGTTTTTCGCTGACTGGAAGCTGGCACTGCTGTCTCTCTGCTCTTTGCCGCTGGGCTTGTTTGCAATGGGGATGATGTTCAAAGCGGGCATGGCAAAAATGAACGACTACTACACTGCCGCCGCAAAAATGAATGCTACGATCATTGAATACGTCAACGGCATGGAAGTTGTCAAGGTGTTCGGGCGGGACGGAGAATCCTATAAGCGCTACGAGAACGACATCAAAAGCTATCGGGATTTCACGCTCGCATGGTATAAGATCTGCTGGCCGTGGATGGCGCTTTACAGTGCGCTGATCCCGTGCGTAGCACTTGTGATGCTGCCTGTCGGAACGGTGATGGTTGTGAACGGCACAGCGGCGCTTGCCGATCTGGTGCTGGTATTCTGCCTGACGCTGTCAATTGGCGTACCGCTGCTCAAGGCACTGAATTTTGCCGGCAAATTTCCGCAGCTCAATTTTAAGGTTGACGAGATTGAAAAGGCGATGGACAACGAGCCGTTGAAAACCAATCACGCTCCGTTCAGCGGTGATTCACATATTGTAAAGTTTGAAGATGTGCGCTTTGCTTATAAGGAGCAGGAAGTCCTGCACGGCGTTTCGCTGGAACTCGGCGAGGGAACGCTCACCGCTCTGGTCGGCGAATCCGGCAGCGGAAAATCCACGCTTGCAAAGCTATTAGTGCATTATTACGATCTGAACGGCGGCAGGATCACGCTCGGCGGACAGGACATCACAGATATGCGCATTGAAGCACTGAACGATCAGATTTCCTACGTTTCGCAGGAGCAGTTTTTGTTTAACACCACGCTGTACAACAATATCCTGATCGGCAAGCCGGATGCAACCCGTGAAGAAGTCATGGCGGCTGCCGAAAAAGCGCAGTGCAGCGAATTTCTTGCCCGTCTGCCCAAGGGCATTGATACAATGGCGGGCGACGGGGGCAAGCAGCTTTCCGGCGGCGAACGGCAGCGCATCTCTCTTGCCCGGGCGATCCTGAAAAATGCGCCTGTCATCGTGCTGGACGAAGCGACTGCTTTCATTGATCCGGAAAACGAGGAGAAAATGAACGCGGCAATCGGCGAGATCATCAAAGGCAAAACTGTTCTTGTCATCGCACACCGCTTGCAGACTATCGTCAATGCAGACAAGATCTGCGTGATGAAAGACGGCAATATCATCGCCGCCGACAGGCATGAAAAATTGCTGCAAAGCTGTGACGAATATCAGAAACTCTGGAACAGCAGCGAAGAAAGAGCAAAATGGATGATCGGAAATGAGGTGAGAGCATGATCGGCATGATAAAGCGCATCCTTGATGTATCGGGCAATTACAAAGGCAGAATTTATGGTGCGATGGTGCTGTCATTCCTGAAAGGGATGCTGATGAAGGTGCCTGCGGTTGCAGTATTTCTGATTGTATCCGCTTTCATTGACGGCGAACTGACAAAGACGGCAGGCATTTATGCGGCGATTGCACTTGTGGGCAGCGTGGCGGTTCAGGCGATTTTTCAGAATATCGCGGACAGACTGCAAAGTGCGGCAGGATATATGATATTTGCGGATATGCGCATGAAACTGGGTGCGCATCTCCGCCGGCTGCCGATGGGATTTTTTACCGAAGGCAATATCGGGCGCATCAGTTCCGTGCTGTCAACGGATATGGTGTTCATCGAAGAAAACTGCATGATGGTGCTTGCAGATGTGATGAGCTATCTGTTCTCGCAAATCATTATGATCGTGTTCATGTTTCTCTTTGACTGGCGGCTTGGTCTGGCATCCCTTGCTGTTACGGGCTGCATGATGCTGCTTGGCAGGGGTATGCTCAAAAGCGACCTCTCCAACTCAAAGGAAAGACAGGATGCAGCCGAGATCCAGACAAAAGCGGTACTGGATTTCACTGAGGGCATCGGCATTATCAAGACCTACAATCTGCTTGGTGAAAAATCAAAGGAACTGACAGACAGCTTTGCGCATAACTGCAAGGTCAATCTTGCATTTGAAGAAGAACACGCTCCCTGGGCGCGGGGCGTGAACATGATCTATGCTGCGGGAACTGTACTGGTACTGGCGATTTCGACATTTCTGTACGTGAAAGGCGCTATGCCGCTGAATTACTATATCGGTATGCTGCTGTTCCTCTTTGATCTGTTCGTGCCGATCAAGACCTTCTATGATCAGGAGGCAAGACTGACGGTGATGAGCGCCTGCATGGACAGAATTGAAGCGCTCTTTGCAGAAAAACAGCTTGATGACAGCGGCACACAATTGCTGACGGACAGCAATGCACCGGAAATCGAATACCGGAATGTGACCTTTGCCTACGATCAAAAAGATGTCCTCAAAGATGTTTCATTCAAAGCGGATAAGGGCACGATGACAGCGCTTGTCGGGCCGTCCGGCGGCGGAAAATCGACAATTGCAAGCCTGCTGACACGTTTCTGGGATATTCAGTCGGGTGAAATACTTTTGCGCGGTACGGATATCCGGAAGATACCGCTTGCAACGCTCATGAACAATATCAGCATGGTGTTCCAGCGTGTGTATCTGTTTCAGGATACTGTTTACAATAACATTGCACTCGGCAGACCCGATGCGAGCCGGGAGGAAATTATCGAAGCAGCGAAAAAAGCGCGGTGCTATGATTTTATTATGGATCTTCCCGACGGCTTTGATACCGTCATCGGTGAGGGCGGTGCATCCCTTTCAGGCGGTCAGGCACAGCGCTTGTCAATCGCAAGGTGCATTCTCAAGGATTCGCCGATTGTTATCCTCGATGAAGCAACTGCAAGTGTGGATGCAGACAATGAGAGCTATATCCAGCAGGCGATTTCCGAGCTTTGCAAGGGTAAGACACTGCTGGTCATTGCGCACAGGCTCAATACCATTGCCGGTGCAGATCAGATCATGGTCATCCGCGACGGGCAGGTCGCTGAATCGGGCGATCATAACAGTCTGATGCAAAAGGACAGCATTTACCGTTCTATGGTGACAAAGCGTGCAGTCAGCACAGGCTGGAAAAACTAAAAGGGAAAAGGATTCCTCACAAAAACAGAGCATTGTTGTATTTGATAATGCTCTGTTATTTGATTATGCCATAACTGCATCTGCCGCGCAGTCCCCTGTCATCGTACTGGATGCCGGACATGGCATCAACTGAAACGAAATCGCAAAATGCAAGCAGCGCCCCGCGGGGCGCTGCTGTTTTTATCGTAGATTCGTTTGTTTTAAGATCATCCTTCGTAAAAGCACAATAATTGACGTCTTCTCCTCCGGTGTCAAAAATGGTATGAGAATAGAGTTCAAGCTCGCCGTGATCGTATTCTGTTCTGATCACAACACCGCCGACAGGTTTATTGTCCTGCATGATCCTGAAAGCTGTACCCTCGTCGATCGAACGGGAAATCGTCTCATGGGAGATGATCTCGCCGTCCTCTTCAAAATGATCGTCCCGCTGACCCAATTCTTCCAATGCACCGTAATTGAATGCTTCCTGATTGTCCCTTATAAACTGCTCTCTGTCGGACGTTTCAAACGGAACAAGCTGTATTTCTGTCATATTCATTCTCCTTTTTTACAATCCGAATCCATATCCTGCCACTATGCCGATAACAGCAGAAATGCCTATGATCGCTATTGGGTGCAGTTTCTTGAAAGCAAGCACTGCACCAATAACGAATACTCCAAGTGATAGCCAGAAGCTTGCCCCTGACAATTCAGCAGTCTGCAATCCATCAGGAAAGAAAACCGTCATTCCCACAGACAGGAATGCTGCACCGATAAGTCCTATCACAGCAGGACGCAGACCGTACATCACACCGTCAACAGCACGGCTCTTGCGGAACTTTTCATAAAACTTCGCTGCGATCAGGATAATCACAAAGGACGGCAGAACTACTCCGAGGGTTGCACATACAGCCCCGATCACACCGCCAGTACGGATACCGATGAATGTAGCCATATTGATTGCCAGCGGCCCAGGCGTGCTTTCACTGACTGCAATAAAATCCACGACCTCCGCCTGTGTAAGCCAGCCGTGACGCTCGACTTCGCTCTGTATCAGAGGAAGCATTGCATATCCGCCGCCGAACGTGAATGCGCCGATCTTCAGGAAGGTCAGAAACAGCTCAATCCATATCATCGCTCTGCTCCTTTCTGAATATCAGCGACCATATAAGCCCGAATACTGCACAGCCGATGATCACGAACACCGCATCTATTTTCAGGAAAGCTGTCAGCACCAATGCCGCTGCCATGATAACATAGGAAACAGCGTGTTTTTTCGTCGCCATGAACATGGTATATACCGCTTTGAGTATCAGGGCAAGAACACCTGCACGAATCCCCATAAAGGCGTACTGCACAGCTTTTGACTCCTGAAATGCTTTCAGAACAAAAGAGATCACGGATATTATCAGAAACGACGGCAGGACAACACCCAGCGTTGCGCAGACAGCACCGAGCGTTCCGGCGGTACGGCTGCCTACAAAGGTGGCAGCATTGATCGCAACCGGACCCGGTGTTGATTCTGCTATCGCAACAACTTCAAGTATATCATCCTCATTCAGCCAATGCTTATTATCACAGACCTCGCGCTGTATCAGCGGTATCATCGCATAACCGCCGCCGAAGGTAAAAGCTCCGATTTTCATGAAGGTCAGGAACAGGTCAAGATTCTTATTCACAATATCACTCCCACAGAAAATTATACCAAATGAAGCAATATCCGTCAATATCCGAAAACGCCAAGATTATACTTGACATAAGTCGAGAAATATGTTATACTTGACATAAGTCAGAAAGGAGATGCTATTATGCCAAGACCTCAGAAATCACGCCGTATCTGTTGTTACCCCGATTACTGGAGCTTTGCGCCCGATCAGGATACAGCAACCGATACGGTCGTTATGTCGCTTGACGAGTTTGAAACGATACGTCTGATAGATTATCAGTCAAAGACGCAGGAACAATGCGCTCAGGAGATGAACGTGGCGAGAACAACTGTCACGGCGATCTATGACACCGCAAGAAAAAAACTTGCTCAGGCTTTGGTCGAGGGCAGACGCATCGTCATTTCAGGCGGAAATTATACTCTTGATAACACGATCTCGGAGGAGATCGCACGGAAAGGAAGCACTATTATGAGAATTGCAGTAACCTATGAAAACGGACAGATCTTTCAGCATTTCGGCAGAACAGAGCAGTTTAAGCTCTATGACGTTGCTGACGGCAAGATCATCAATGAGCAGGTAGTTGGAACAATGGGCGCAGGACATGGTGCGCTTGCGGGATTCCTGAAAAACGCTCAGGCTGACGTTCTGATCTGCGGAGGTATCGGCGGAGGCGCACAGATGGCTATGCAGGAGGCTGGCATCACCCTCTACGGCGGAAATACGGGCAGTGCTGATGAAGCTGTAAAGGCTTTCCTTGCACAGACACTTGTTCAGAATGAGAATCCGACTTGCGATCATCACCATGAACATGGCGAAGGTCATTCCTGCGGAGATCACGGCTGCGGTAAACACTGATGAAGATCATAACATTAGTTGAGAACACCGTAGAAAACGAGAAATGCATTGCGGAGCACGGCCTTTCAATCTATATTGAGACTGAAAAGCATAAACTCCTGCCCGACACGGGGCAGACGGATGCAGTTGTAAAGAATGCGGAAGTGCTGAACATTGACCTGCCTGCTGTTGACACAGCTATCCTAAGTCACGGTCATCCCGTATACCGTCCAATATCGTAAAAACTGATCTGGCGGCAGAGATGTAGTTGAATATTGGCAATGCAGCGCATAATTCACCGCCTTTGCATATTATATCCGGAACAGTTGCTTGATATATTCCCCAGTTTCTAAAACAGTCAAATTCCCCTGTCCCCGAACATACACCTTTACTAAAACATTCCAGAGGTGATATATATGAAACCGGAAATCAAGTTACAAAATGCACGCAGCGCCCCGCGGGGCGCTGCTGTTTTTATCGTAGATTCGTTTGTTTTAAGATCATCCTTCGTAAAAGCACAATAATTGACGTCTTCTCCTCCGGTGTCAAAAATGGTATGAGAATGGAGTTCAAGTAAGCCGTTGGAATTTTAGATAATCTGAATCAGTCCAATGGACGAAATCGGAGTCATTCAGACTGTCTATGGAAAAATCGGTATCAATTAAAAACCACAACAGCAGAAAGCAGATAAAAA
>DGVV01000105.1 GCA_002395085.1 Ruminococcus sp. UBA4275
ATCCCTTTGGCGGGGTATGGGTGAGTTTGCCTGCAAACTCACAGCGAAGCGGCGAGCGCCCCATTACAAATCATCGCGCAGCGATACCTCATTCGGCTTCGCGATGCCCGCCGCGGTCAGAACGCCGCCGCGCTGCACATCCACGCGCACGCTGCCGTCAGCGGGGAAAGCCTCCGCGGGGATCAGCAGCGAGAAGCCGTTTGCGCAATGGTCATCGAGTCCGAGCAATTCCTGCTCACAGACCGGAAACGCCTCATAGCACGCCCCCCCGACCATCACATACACGCGCTCGGCATCGGCATACTTCTCATCGAAAAGCCCGTAGATGCGAAGATACTGTCCGCTCTCCGCCGTCTTGACAGTCACCCCGCCTCCCGGCGCATCAGGCGTGCGCACGATCTCCCGCTGCGGTGCGGGCATCTGCGGCGCATGAATGAGCAGATCGCTCAGCTCACGCTCCACGCGCTCATAGACGACCATATCCGCAGGATTCGTTTCCAGCAGATCGAGCGGCACAGCCTCCGCGCGGGAATACGTGACCGCAGCAAAGCGCTGCGAGAGCATCGGCAGGAGCGCCCGCGCAAAGGAATCGCGGAACATCAGCAGCGAACCCTCGCCGTCGGCGCAGGTCGTGTTGATGGTCACATCATCGACGCTGCGCATCCGCCCGACGGAATTCCATGTCTGCGGGATGTCATACGTGCTGTTCGCATCGGGATTTTCCTGCGTCGGAGACAGCATCTTCCAGAGGTCGCCGGTCCAGTCCTGCGTTTCGGTACGCGCCGCCGCCGCAAATCCGCGGTCATCGAGCGAAAGCGTCTGCATGAGCGTCTGATAACCGAGCATTGCGCCGTCGTTATTCCAGTGCGTATCGAGTTTGTGGTAGAGCAGCCGGTCATCCGCCTGCGAACGCAGTGCGCCGCGCCAGTCGCACACCGAAATGCCGCTCCCTGCGAGCGCCTCCATAAGTGCATCGAGATTATTCGGCTGACCGGTTTGCAGATAGCGCGCCGGCAGATATTCCGGATAGATGCTGCCCTTATTCGGGGCAACTGCAAGCACGAATTCCGCCCCGTGCGCCGCAGCGTACTCATCCATAAGCTGCAAGCTGCGGACACAGTGTGCGATTTCATTGTCATCAAGCGTGCGGATGCCGGTGACATCGGAGACGGAGGGCGTATAGTAGAGCCAGCCGTCTTTGCCGAGAATCACATCCTGTGCCGAGGAGACACCAAATGCACCGCGTGAGAGTTTGCCGTATGCGGTGACGAGTTCGCTGCGCATGGCAAAATGCTCCGAGAACCATGCTTCCAGTTCAAATGTATAGGATTTGTTCCACGCGCCGTCCTCTGTGCGGAGCGAAGGGAATGCAGTTAATACGCGGTTCTCGGCGGATTCAGTCTCGCCGTCCGCCCCTGCACCGCGGATCTGCTGCACGGCTGTCGCAGCACCGAATGCGCCCAGCAGCGTCAGAACGCAGACGGCGTATACGGCAGATTTGATATGCTGTTTCGTGCGAATCACACTCCTTTCGGTGTCAGAAGCGGAAGTAAATAAACGGATGATAGGTCGTGGCAGCCGCGCTCATGATGCACAGCAGCAGCAGCACAACCGTCAGAACCGCACCGGCAGTTTCCGCAAGCGCACCGCCTTTTGCGCGGATTTTCTGCGCAGTCTGCATGGGAAGCGGAGTCGCGCAGAGGAAAGCCGCCAGCAGAACGGTCACGGCAAGCGGCGAGAGAAGCTGCACGCACGGCGAGAATGCCGCACGGGAGAAGATCTCGCCCGCAAACATCGCGCGGTACATCTGTCCGGCCTGTTTCATCGTATCTGCGCGGAAAATGACGAATGCCAGCACAACCGCCAGCACGGTATAGATGTGCATATACCACGGTCTGCGGGGCTTTCTGCCCTTTTTCTGGAAAAGCGATTCGATGTGCATGAGTGCGCCGTTGATTGCGCCCCAGATCACGAAATTCCAGCTTGCGCCGTGCCAGAGGCCGGTGCTGAGGAAGACGATCCACTTATTGAGAATGGTGCGCGCCTTGCCCTTGCGGTTGCCGCCCAGCGGAATGTAGAGATACTGCCGGAACCATGTTGTCAGGGAGATGTGCCAGCGCCGCCAGAATTCGGTAATGGAAGCGGCACAGTAGGGGTGATCGAAATTCTCCGGAAACGCAAATCCGAAGATGCGCCCCATGCCGACTGCCATATCGCTGTAGCCGGAGAAATCATAGTAAATCTGGAGCGTATAGCAGATTGCACCGAGCCACGCAAGCGGCATGGCAGCGTTCGCGCTCGCATTGAATGCGGTATCGGCAATCTGCCCGACGGTATCTGCGATGAGCAGTTTTTTCGAGAGTCCGAGGATCATGCGCCGCAGACCGGCAGCGGTATCCTCAGCGGTGGATTTGCGCGATGCAAGCGCCTCCGCAACGGTCTGGTACCGCACAATCGGTCCGGCAATGAGCTGCGGGAAGAAGGCGATATACAGCAGCAGCCGAAAATAACTCCGCTGCGCTTCCGCCTCACCGCGTGAGACATCCATAATGTAGGAGACCGCCTGAAAAACGAAAAACGAAATGCCGATCGGGAGGCGGAGCTGCGGCTGTGCAATTGTTGTATGCAGCAGCGCATTGACCGAATCTACGGCGAAATCGGCATATTTCCAGATGCCCAGCACGGCGAGATCACCGAGGATGCCGAGCGGCAAAAAGACCCGCCGGTATGCACCGCCCTTCCGCAAAAGCAATGCACAGATCCAGCTCCACGCCACGACGCCAAGCATCAGGAGCATGGCGGTTGGCTCACCGAAGCCATAGAAAACAAGGCTTGCAGCGGTGAGCCAGGCATTGCGCAGGCGCAGGAAGCGCGCAGGGATGAGGAAGTAACAGGCGCAGACCAGCGGGAAAAATACAAATAAAAATACAGGACTGCTGAATGTCATATTCTATCTCCGGTGATGATTTACTCGTACAGTGCGATCGTCGTGACCTTGCTGCCGTCGTTCATGAAATCAAGCGTACCGTCCTCGGTAGAATAGGTGTAAGCGCCGCCCGCTGCTGCACCGTATGCAGCCTCAACCTCTTCGAGCGTCGAACCGACCGAGATGCCCTTGCGGGTTGCAATGCCGGCTGCGGTAATGTTGATCTCCGTGACCTTTTCCGAGCTGCCGTCAGAATAGGTCATGATCTTGCGGTCCGGATAGGTGTACACGATGTCCTTGCCGCTGCCAAGACAGCTATCGGCTTCTTCCTTCGTGTAGCCGCCGAACATGGAGAGGTAGCTGTCCACGCTGCCGCCGAGCTTGAGCGAATCCCAGATTGACGGTGCAGTCGAGGAAGAAGGCGCATCAGTCTGCTGCTGTGCCTCAGTCTGCTGCTGTGCTTCGGTCTGCTGCTGTGCTTCGGTCTGTGCAGCAGCGGTCGTGGTCTCCGCACCTGCTGCCTCGGATTTTGCCGCAGTCGTGGTCTCAGCGGTGGTCTTCTCAGTCGTCTTGTCCGTCTTGTCCGCAGAAGTCGCGGTCGTGGTCTCGCCGGTGGTAGTTTCCGCCGCAGCGGTGGTGGTTTCTGCGGTATCAGCCGCCGATTTTGTCACCGCGCCGCCGTTGGAATCCTCCCCGCCGCAGGCAGTCAGGAGACCGGCGCAGAGCAGCGCCGCAATCGCGGATACAGTCAGTTTACTTTTCTTCATTGTGATAACGTCCTTTCTGAGGTTATGAGATACATCAAGCAGCAACATAAGTGTCTCCGGTGTATGTGCCGCGCGCATCATAATGTGTCGTCACGTAGCCGAGGATGATATAGTTGCCGCGAGCAATCTGATCATTCCATGTAATATTGCCGCGGTCAGAATATGTCGGATCATAATTCTGCCAAACACCGTCAATCAGCACCTGATTCCAATAGTGATTGCCGGTATTGTGCGTTGCATGAACCATGCGGCAGGTGTAGCCCTTCCGGTGCAGGAAATAATCCATCGTCGCCGCGAGATAATAGCAGACGCCGCGGCGGTTATTGAGCGTATAGGTCACAAGCTTATCCCAGCCGGCGGTGCTGAGCTGCGAATAGGTGCGGGTCGCCTCAATGCGGGAATAGCGGTAGTGGTTGACACAGTAGCTGTAAATGGACATCGGCCAGCCCTGTGTCTGTGCGAGGAGATTGTCCACCGTCACAGCCATCGAGGAACGTGCATGACCCTGCGCATCAATCGTGTAATCACCGATCTTCGTGGAGACAGCCATCACGCCGTCTTCGCTGAAGTAATAGCCGTAGTTGTCAAGCTCCTTCCAGCCGGTATCCGCGATGCCCTGTTCATTGCAGTGATAGGTCTTGCCGTCAACAGTCTGCCAGCCGGTTGCGGCTTTGCCCTCGGCATCAAATACATACGTACCGTCAGCGGTCTTCATGACCGTGCTGACGCAGAGTTTGCCGGTTGTGCTGAAGTAATAGCGTTTGCCGTCGATGGTCTGCCAGCCGGTCACGCGCGCGCCGTCCGCGCCGTACCAGCACTTGCCGCCGTCAACCGTACCCCAGCCCAACAGCGCAATGCCCTCTGTGCCGAAATCATAGTATCTGCCGTCCACCTCCGTCGGGCCGTAGTGCATAGCACCGGTCTCCATATCGAAATAGCGCAGACCTTCCTCAAAGCCGACCAGACCGTACTGCATGATGCCGTTCAGATCGTAGAAACGGGTTTCCTCATCGGCAGTCCAGAAGCCGATTACTCTGCCTCTTGCCTGATCAAAATAGCAGGTACCGATGTCAAAGGTGATCAGACCGTACTGTTCCGCGCCGTCAGGGTCACGGAAATAGCGGGTGACACCGTTCGGAAGTGTCTGAATGCCGGTCAGTGCCTCACCGGTCTGCGCGTCCAGCAGATAGTGTTCTCCGTCAATGGTGACATAGCCGGTCTTTTTTGTACCCGTTGCAGGATCTGCATACACACGCATACCGTTCTGTTCCAGCCAGCCGGTTTTCAGCGTATGGGTTGCGGCATCGTAGCAGCGTGCTTTGCCGTCAGAGGCAGTCTGCCAGCCGTCCAGCAATTTGCCGTTCTCATCCAGCAGATAGGGAATGCCGTCCACGACGATCTCGCCGCTTGCGCCGGTATAATACCATGTACCGTTTGCATCCTGTGTCCACTGATGTTCCATCACGCCGCAGGCATCAAACTGATACGACAGCGCACTTTCCGCCGGATGGAACGGACCGGTCTGCTTGCCGTTCTCGCGGGTGACATAATACTGTTCGCCGCGCCACGATACCCAGCCGAATACCGCATTGCCGTCCTTATCATAATAGTAGCGCTTGCCGCCGACGGTCTGCCAGCCCTTCTGCTGCACACCGTTCGGTGCAAACAGATACGTCATACCGTCAATCTCTGCCTCACCGGTGAGCGGTGCGCCGTCCTGATAATAATAGCGTCTGCCGTTTTCCGTGCGCCAGCCGTTACCGGTATCCGCAGCGGAAGCGGTGATCGGCGCTGCACAGCAAAGCAGCACGCTCAATACAGCAGCCGCACAAAGCTTCGTTGTTCTCATAAAAACGCCTCGTTTCTGTTCATGATGTTTCTGTTCGTACACGGTTCGTTTTCTGCACATTTTCCGTGCGCAGGCACGTCTTACCGACCATTTATTATAGCACGCACACCCTTGATTTGTCAATCAAAACACGGCAAATTGGTACAATTTTAATGATTCTGTAAGCTTTTGGCAGTCAGCACTCAGTGAGAGCGGCACATCCGGCAGATGCCGCCGCGGCAATCAGCGTGAAAATTGCAGCACGCCCGCAGCTCACATCCCGCAGCATTCCGCAGGCTGTCAGCAGCAGGATCGCCGCAATCACGCCGCAGCCGGACTGCATAAACACCCTTCCCGCCCTGTGCAGGCGCGATGACCCCTTCTGCATGGCATATCCTCCCCTTTCTGCGCATCCGGTATATCCTATGCGGCAGCCTGCGCGAAAGTGTATGCAAACAAACAGCGGAGAACCTTGCATCAGGTTCTCCGCTCAGCTTGTCGGAAAAAGGTATCGCT
>DGVV01000139.1 GCA_002395085.1 Ruminococcus sp. UBA4275
AGCGCCCCATTATAATCATCGCGCAGCGATACCTTTATCGACAACAAGCCCCGAAGCGATCATCCGATCACTTCGGGGCTGAATTGCTGTCCTGCGAACCGGTCAGAAACCGGTGCGCATTCTTATTTGCCGATCAGCTTATGCTTCCTGATCCTGCTTTCTGCGCAGAATGCCGGAACGCTGCATCAGGAATGCACCTGCCAGCATCAGCAGAACTGCACCTGCTGCGGAGGCAGCCGCCGTCGGGACATTGTTGCCGGTCTGCGGCAGATCAACTGCTGCACCGCTCTCATCCGTACCCTGACCGGTCATCGGATCAACCGTATAGGTATCCAGAATGTTGTCATCCTCGTCATACAGCGTGATCGCCACAGAACCGTCTCTGTTCACGAATGCGCTGGCGCTTGCAGCCTTTCCGTCCTTGCGCACCGCATAATCGCGGACTGCCATATCTGCCAGTTCATCGCGGGTGAATGCGCCTGCGGGGAGTTCCGGCTCATAGACCTGAGAGAGATCCTGCTCCGTGCCGTTGCTGTCCGCGCATTTAAGCGTCACAGGGTCAACCGTATAAGACTCTGCTGCGCTGCCGGTTTCATCCAGCAGCACGATGGTAACTGTGCCGTCCGGATTGATCACCGTCTGCGCATCTGCTGCTGCAAACGGTGCGTGCATCAGCGCCATGTTCTTGAGATTCTCGATGGGGGTAAACCGGAAGGCATCCGCTGCGACATCCTTGCGGCAGATGAGCTGTTCCGAGTCGTTGCCGATCCAGTTGACACAAACCGAACCGTCCTCCTGCGGGAAGGTCTGAGCGAACGTTTCCATGCCGAAGACGGTCATTTTCAGACCGTCCGGTCTCATTTCATACGTAAAGTCAAAGCTGTCGCCGGTTGCGATGTCAACAATCACGCCGGTATTGTCGCTGCCGAAGCAGTAATAGCTCTCCGCGCTGCACCAGACGCTGCTGCGGAAGATGTCCTCTGCCGGTTCCTGTGTGCTGAGCAGGTCAACCGGATTGCCCTGCGAATCTGTGCCTGCCGCAGTCAGCGGATCGACGACGTAGCACTCAGCGCCGTCACCGAGGATCACAGCGATTGTGCCGGAATCCGTCATCGGCTCAAAGGTGACATCCTTCTCCTTCAGCTTCTTGTCACCGAAGAAATCCAGTGCCAGTCTGCCCAGTTCCGGATTCGTATAAACGCCCAGCTGGCCGAGGGATGCTGCGCCCGTATTGAACATATACGTAACTGTGCCTTCCTCAGTCACCAGAATCGCGTTCTGTGCATTGAGAATCGAATAGGTATAGCTTGCCTCGCCGTCAAAGGTCACTGTGTAGTCATCGACCGCATAGGTCATTTCAGCGGTCTTGCCGTCCGCCTGATTCATCACGCGCACCTTGCCGGTTTCAGGATCAATCTCCCAGTAGCCGAAGGAATCGTTGCCTGCAACCTTCCAGACATTTGCTGCCATATCATCGAAAGAAATCGGGCTGAGCGAGAAGTCACCGAGCATATCGGAGAAGCCGGCACCGGTAAGGTGATCGACTTTTCCGCTGAGAAGCGGCATATTCTGACCCGTACCGTGCAGATCTGCATACACGGTGACATGAACCAGACCGTCCAGATCGGTGTAAGACTTCGTGCCGGTGACTGCAATATCCGGAGCCATCTCAGCAATCATCGTGCTGACACGGTTGAGAATCTGGTTTGTCGTGTAGAAAGAGAACGTATCTGCGTCGATTTCTCCTTTGTAGCGCAGCGTGGTTTCTGCCGAATCGGAGCAAAGGCGCACAGTATCCGCATTGATCTGCTTGACTGTCATCTTCTCGCCTGCCAGCGTGAGCTTGCCCTTCGCAAACTTGTATGTACCCGCTGTGCGGATTGCGCCGTCTTCATACTGATACACGGTCACATTTTTGCCGTCAAAGATATAGTATGCGTCGTTTGCAGAATAGAGACCAGCCTGAAATTCGGCTGCATCTGCCGCCTCAGATTCAGCCACAGACATATTGAATGCCTTATCGACTGCGGTAAAGCAATAGCTGCTGAGATCGGTGATGTCATACGCAATGGTGAAGCTGCCGTTCTCATCCGGCTGTGCGGGAATCACATCGCAGAAATTGATCGCGCCAAGCTCGCGTTCGGTTGCGTCTCCGACGAGAATATGTCCGAGAACCGGAAGATTCTGCGAATCGTATTCGCCATGAAAGAACGTGGTCATCTCGGAGAGCGGGAACTGAACTGCCGTTGCTGCATGATACAGCAGATCCGGGCTCGCCTCAGCCGGTGCTTCCGGATCGTATTCACCGGCAAGACCGCCGTTGCCGGCACCCGTGATAAAGATGCCGTCCAGTGCCTGATCCGTTGCCGTCAGATGCAGAATGGTTCTGCCATTTTCCTCACTGATGTCCCAGACCAGCTCCGGTGCGCTCTTGTCAATCACGAACGGCAGGCTGACCGTCTGCACCTTCTCCTCTGCGCCCTGATAGTCAATATGGCCGCTGATGACGCCGACATAGCTGCCTTCTTCCAGTTCCTCCAGCGAATCAACCGGCTCAGCGGTAAAGCCCGCGTGCGCTCCGGGGATGGCAAGCGGCTCGCCCTTTGCCACAAGATTGCCGTCTGCATCGTAAACATCCAGACCGCTGCCAATATACGCTCTCAGGTTCTCGTTGTTGAGACCGAACGTATCTGCAAGACCGTCGCCGTTCGGGGAAACGTAGTTGCCGTCTGCCATAGTATAGAGCTGCATGAGCTGCTCCTGCGTACCGTATGCAAAGATGAGACTTGTCAAATCCGGATTATCCTGTTCAAGCTCCTCAGCCGGAATCTGCGCGATAATCTCCTTGACCGCCTTTGCCGCATTGGAAACCGATGTGCCTGCCATAATGCCGCCTGCACCAATCGGAATCACAGGGGTCGCAGCAGCTTCATTGAAGATCGGGAGTGCTGCCCAGTCGCCGTAGAAGCCAAGCACCGGCACGGAAATATCACAGCAGTTATCCGCGCCGCTCAGCAGCAGATAGCCTTCCACAAAGAAGCCGTTGACAAACGACTCCATAATGGCTGCCGTCTGTGCCGCATCCAGCGAAACCTCGATATGCTCGGTTCTGCTCTCACCTGCTGCCACGCTGCACAGTGCAGAGCAGTCTGCCGATGCGTTGAGCGGCTGCTGACCGGAAATCACAGCCATACCGAAATCCTCGTTCATCTCCGAATCCATTGTGGTAAGGACGAGGCGTGCCTCCGAGAAGCTGACATCCTCATCACTGATATTCGAGAGGTTGATGTCAAAGCCGAAGGAATCCGTCAGCTTATCATAGAGGTTAATCTTTGCGTCGTTCTCGTCATTCGTCATGATGACCTTATCTGCGAGCAGATTGTTCAGGTTGACAAGACCTGCACCCTGCCGTCTGGGCGTGACGTACATCCCGTCTTCCTCATAGGGAACAGCAGAGTTCATCAGCAGATTGCGGATGTAGCGCACCTTCTCAGAGCCGCTGAGCTGAATGCCCTGCTTCTCCAGATACTCGCACACGACCGCCGTGCAGCCTGCCAGATACGGCGAGGACATTGAAGTACCGTCTGCAATCTTTGTACCCTCGTTATATGCAGCAGATTCCACCTGTCCGCCGATGCCCATGATGTCCGGCTCGCACTTGAGCGACTGCTTGACGCCCCAGCTCGAAAAGCTGCTGACAGCGGATTCAATCGGAATGTCCATCGTGCCTTCCACAAAGGAAACAGTACCGTTTTCATCCGCAAGAAGTGCTTCACCCGATGCATATTCAATGACGCAGCCCGGCATAATCGGATCCATCACAGCCTGGAACATTTTTTCGCCCGGATAATTGATAATGATAATTCCGACTGCACCGGCAGCAGCAGCCGCAGCAGCCTTTTCTGTAAAGGTGATTTCACCGCGGCGGACCAGTGCGATCTTGCCGGTAAGATCCTTGCCTGCAAAATCCTGCTCATAGCCCAGACCGCAGAAAACATACGGCATTTCCTCAGCAAACACCTCATTCAGCGCTTCCGATTCGTCCGTCAGGGTATAGGGGAGCTTATCCCCGCCGTGCATCATGTAATTTGCGGAAAGGGTAAATTTGTTATCAGCAGCCGCAACAGTCAGCACAGCAGAATCCGCAGGCTCATCGCAAAGCTGGGTGACATCCGGATTCTCCGGCTGATTGATAAAGCCCATATCAGAACCGTCACCGTCATTGCCCGCAGATTTGCAGATCACGATGCCCGCGTTCTCTGCCGCACGGTACAGGTCTGTATAAACGGAATTCTCCTCATCCTCAAACAGTTCCATTGCACCGCCGAAGCTCATGTTGATCACGTCTGCATGGAGCTTCACAGCATCTTCTGTCGCGGCAATGACAGCCGTAATATCCACACTTCTCGTGCCGTGGATACCGGTTGCAAAGAACAGAATCTGCGCATTTTTCGCAATGCCGGAGATCTCCTTGCCGTCTGCATCCACAAAGGCATTGCCCGCCGCGATGCCGGCAACGTGCGTACCGTGGAAGGTCTCAGAATCCGTATCCGGCACATCTCCATAAGGATCGGCATCGACATAATCCACAACATAGGGCAGCTTATTGCTGAGATACGCTCTGTCAGGGTCTGCGGGAATGTTCAGACCGATTGTATTCACGACCTCAGCGATGTCCTCTTTACTCAGCGCGGTCTCGATGGAATCATCCATCGGGGCAAACATCGGATGCGTTGTATCCAGCTCCGTGTCGATGACAGCAACAACTCTGCCTTCACCGTAGCAGCCGGTCACATCATAATATGACTCCACAGCGCCGAGCGCCTTTGCTGTTGCCATCTGCGGAACAGTAATATTCTTCACACGCGAAACGCCCTCTACATAAGGCAGCGCACGCACTGCATCCAGCAGTTCCGGCGGAAGCATACAGGAGAAGCCATTGCAGAGAATGCTGTATCTGTAGCCGATTTTCAGTTCCGGATACAGCGCCGCGATCTCATCCGCAACGATGTCCTGCACCGATGCAATCTGCTGCACCTTTTCCACTGCTTCGCCGGTCTCCAGATATGCCGCACCTGCGCCGCTTGCTTCCTGTGAATTCAGCACCGCTTCACCCGCAACCTTGACGATGACCTGTACCGGCGCGCTGTAAGCATCTGATGCAGATGCAGAAGCAGCACTTTCGGCTGCCGCAGCGGACAGGACGCCCGTGCCGGCCAGACCGGTGCAGCCAATGGCTGCCGCCGCCGTCAGGCTGAGTGCCTTGAGGAACAGTTTGTTTTTCAAATCAATACCATCCTTTCTGTGAACAGACTGTGAGGTCTGTGTGATAAATACAAGTATAACACAGAACAGGACAAGTTGTAAAGCAGCGCAAGAAAACAATAAGAATTTCATCATAATTTTTAGCATGAAAGTCTAAGAAACACCGTATTTTCCATACATTCTTTTGTGAAGTATGCTGCCGCAAGATCGTTCTAATTCTGATAGTTTACGTCTCAAAATGAAGCCCGCCCCGCCCTGAAAAGGCGTACATATTTTGATCAGATGCACAAATTTTTGTTCACCATTGACAGAACGATTCACATTGTGGTATAATATAAAGAGAAATATAATCAAAAAGGGGGAAGCACAATATGAGCCTGAAACGGTTTATTTGCTGCTTTTTGACGGGTTCTGTTCTGTGCAGCAGTCCTGTACCGCTGCTGCCGGCAATCCATACCGCAGCTTACGATGCTGAATACATCCTGTCCGGTACATACCAGTCCATAGACTGGCATATTGAAGACGATACCCTCTATCTGGAGGGCGAGGGCGATATGCCCGAAGAATACGGAGAGTTCGTTCCGTGGACATGGCGAGGCGCAGATAACCTCTTCCATTACAGCGAACTGAGCGAAGAAGAACAATACGAAGTGAAGTATCAGGAATCCGGTTATGACTTTGTCCATAGAGTCGTTGTCGGAGAAGGCATCACATCGCTTTCATCGTATATTTTTTCTGATCTCTATGAACTTTCCGCCGTTGAACTCCCTTCCACACTCCGCACAATCGGAGAATATGCGATGGAAGGTCTGCAGCAGCTGAAATCCATCACGCTGCCGGAGAATCTGGAAGTCATCCGGACCGGTGCTTTCATGTACAGCGCTCTGGAATCCATCGTCATTCCGGAATCTGTCAGAGAACTCGAATCCTATGCATTCTATAGTAATTACTTTTTACAGGAAATCACGCTGCCGAGAACAATGGATTCCATCGGAGACCAGTGCTTTGCGCACTGTACGCACCTGAAAGATCTGGAAATGCCCGAAGAAATCGACACAATCGGCTTGAATATCATGGAAAACTGCTGTGCATGGCGCGATACTTATATCGCTGCCGGCGAGGATTTTATCATCAGCCACGGCATTCTGATGCGGTATCTGGGCGATTCCGGTTATGTCAGCGTGCCGGAAGGTGTCACGCAGATTATCAGCGGCGCGTTTTACGAGATTGAAGGTGCTGCGAACCTCGACATCAGCGAGCGTTCGTTTTTACGTGACCAGCCGCGCGAAGACATTTACACGATTATCCTGCCGGATTCTGTCACGAAACTGCATACCCGTACATTTGAGGATCTCCGGGGTCTTACTACACTTTTCATTCCGGATTCCGTCACCTGGATGGGCGATTACTGCATATCCGGATGCCAGAGTATTTCTGATCTGCACCTGCCCGGTCATCTGGAATATCTGGGATTACACGCAGTCTGCGACGGTCCGTGGCTTTCTTCGTACCGCGATTTCGTTGTCATCAGCGGGAAATACCTCTACCGGTACCGCGGCAGCAGCAAAGTCGTCCATATCCCCGATGGCATTGAGACAATCTGCTTTGATGCATTCCGTCCAGGCGACCAGTCCGTTGTCATTTACTGTCCGGACAGTCTCCGCACCATTTGCACCGGCGCATTCCAAGGGGCAAGCCTCTCGGAACTGCACCTCAATGACGGGCTGACCTGCATTGAATCCGCCGGAATCGAAGCCACGCCGTATCTCAGCTTGCTTCAGATTCCTTCCAGTGTCACAGATCTTTCTGCGGATGCGGTTTCCGGTCTGTTGAAAGGAATCGAAATCGTCGGTGAAGCAGGCAGTTCCGCAGAAGAATTCGCAGAGGAAAACGAACTGCCCTTCTACGAAAATGAACCGCCCGCCGGAAAATATTCCGGTGTGGATCTGACACTTGACCTCGATACCGATGTCTGGAAATTCGATAATGTCGGCAGAAACTTCGCCTATTCCTATTACCTCACAGACCGCGACCGCGATGCACTGCTTTCACAGACGGAATCCAAGGATCTGCCCTTTGCCAAAAAGTGGAACGGTTCCTGCTTTGGTATGGCACTGACGGTCGTTCTTGCGAAAAACGGTCTGCTGGACATCCCCGCCCTGCTGCCGGATGCCGATGCACCCGGAGACGCTTCCCCGGATGAAGCCGTGCAGTCTCTCATCAATTATTACCACGCGGTGCAGTATACCCGCCGCTATCAGTTACAGGATATTTTTGATACCAGTTCCCATAAATTCTACCGCATGATTCAGCTTGCAGAGAATGTCAAAAACGGCGCTTCCCCGTTCATCATCACCTATAAAACCGAAAACTTCTCGCACGCAGTCGTCGGTTACGGCATTGAATACGGAAACTGGACCTTCGGTGACAAGGACTATGGCGGCAGAATTCTGATCTGGGATCCGAACTACTCTGTCACGCCGCTGGAAACCTGTCATCTGTATTTCGATACCGAAACGTATGAATACTGCATCCCGCAGTATGACCTCTATATCAGCGACCTCAATGACGCCCTCGGCATCATGAAGGTCATCAACGACTGTTCGGTGCTGAATTATTATCCTTACCCCGCATTTCCGGAAGGTGATCTCAACGGTGACGGCAAAATCTCCATCGCGGATGCCGTGCTGATGCAGCGGCATTTGCTGGGCGATGACTGTCTGCGCGAGGCACAGATGCCGCGCGGCGACCTCAATGCCGACACCCGCCTGAATGCGATTGACTTCTCTCTGCTGAAGCAGCTCATCCTGTCTCAGGAGGCAGAAATCCCCGCTGACGATGCCGCATAAACAAATCAAGAGCCTCCCTTTTACCCAAGGGAGGCTCAGGCTGTAGATAAAGTGTCTCCGACGGATT
>DGVV01000115.1 GCA_002395085.1 Ruminococcus sp. UBA4275
ACCAGACCTGCGATGTCCACGAATTGCAGCGTGGCAGGGGTGAATTTCTTCGGCTGATAGATTTCTGCAAGCTTTTCCAGCCGCGTATCCGGCACGGAAACGATGCCGACATTCTTGTCAATCGTGCAGAACGGGTAATTTGCAGACTCCGCGCCCGCATTGGTAAGTGCATTGAAAAGTGTGCTTTTGCCGACGTTCGGCAGACCGACCATTCCGAGTTTCATGTGATTGGATTCCTCCTGATAATGTGTATTTACGTGATTTTTGCGTTTGCAATCAGATGATGCCGCTGTCATGGGTCATGACAGCATGACGTGCGCACGGCAGAGAACGTCGTGCGCACGGTTCGTTTATTTTTTGATGCGGATGCAGGGACGAACTGCCACATTCAGGTAGCTGTTGTCAGCGGGCAGACCGTCCGCATTGACCTCCCAGCCGCACGGCATGACAGATGCATAGCCGTCATATCCGCCGGGCGTGCGCAGCCACCACTGTGTATAGCGCATCCAGTTGCCGTTGGAACTGTCACAGTAAGCACCCAGCGATTCTGCATAGAGCGTCGGCCATGTGCCGCGCAGTTCCTCGGTATTCAGGTAATACTCCGCCTCAGAGACAGAAAGCAGAAACACCTGATCATCGGTATCGTTTCCGCCGGGCGTCCCGTAGTAGGGATTGTCGCCGTTGAAAACGTGCGTCACATTGATGCGCTCCTGTTCCTCCGGTGAGAACGCCTCATCCAAAAATGTGGTATTCAGCCAGCGGCGCAGATCACTGTTTTCCCATGTCAGCGCTTCCAGCGCATGATGATAGGGCTGCACATCGACTGCATAGAGGGAAAGCAGCAGCATATCATCCCCGCTGCTGTCCAGCACCAGCCATGTCATGGGCGTTTTGTTATCGACAACATTGCTGTAGTAATAGCTGCCGAAGGTCACGCACGTTCCAAGCCCCGGATACTCCACATAATTCACCGGTGCAGTTGCCGGCTGTGACTGCACAACCGGTTCAGCGGTGGTGGCGCGGGTTGTCGCGCGCGAAGTAGACGCACGGGTCGTGGTGCGGGTTGTGGTGCGGGCAGTCGTGCGCGCGGTGGTACGGCTTGTGCTTGCCGGTACGGAATGCGGCGCTTCCTGCTGCTGCGGATGCTCCTCGCTCTGTTCGGCATCCGTTTCCTGCGCGGTTGTCTGCTCCTGCGGGACTGCGGATGCATTCGGTTTTTTCGTCAGCACAGTGGTTGTTGCCACAGTTCCGGAGGCTGCGGCGCTGTGTCCGGTGACGGTTGTTTCCGCAGCGGGCATTGCTGCCGCGGCGGGATCATATGGCGCGGTAGAGGGCGCAGTAAATCCGGCCATATTATCAGCGTCTGCCTCACCGACCGCATTCCGGATGCGGTGTCCGACCACGCAGTCGCTTTTGACATAGCCGTTCAGTCCGCGGTATTCGACATAATACCAGCCGTTCCGCTCGCTGAGAATATTGAGCTGTGTATTCGTATAGAGTTCCGCGATGCGTTCGCTTTCGGCATCAGGCCATTCGCGCATCGCAACATAATCCAGGCCGCCCGGCACTTCAACGAATCCGGTCTCGCGCAGGAGAACAGGTTCTTCGTCCGAGCTGCGCCCCATGTCGCAGGCTGCAAGCGGTGTCACGCACAGCAGGCAGGCTGCGGCAAAGGCAATCTGTTTCAAATCCATGGCGTCTTCCCTTTAATCAGTTATTGTGTCGTTTTTCTGTTACGCTGGTTCTGATGTTATTCCTTCGGAAGTGTAGCGCTGACCGTGAATTCGATCGGAGCATCTGCATAAATGACGATCTTGCTGGTCGGATCATCTGCAACGGAAAGCTCCCAGCGATACGGTGTCAGTGTACCCTTGACCGTCACATTGCCGGCAGAAGCACCCGTCACGCGGATGCCCTTCTCGACCTCGAAATACTCACCCTCAATATACTGCGGATCAACAATCGCAGTACCCGTGCCGTTATTGCAGGTGATATTGCTGAGCTGCGAGAAGAACACATGACCCTCATAGCGCAGGTCAGCCGCTTTGAGCAGCTCGCTCTCATCAAACACGATTTCATATTCGCCGTCTGCCTTCGGCTTACCGGCGGATGTCGATGCAGTTGTCTTTTCCGTTTTCTGATCCGTAGTTTTCTCAGCAGATTTTCCTGTTGCAGTTTCGCCGGTCTGTTCCGCAGAGACGGTGGTATCCGCAGCGGTCAGTTCTGTTGTCTCAGCGGCAGTCTCCGTTGTTTTCTGCGTTGTCTGCCGGGCGGTAGTTTCGGTTGCCTTTGCAGTTGAGATTGCCTCATGCTCCGCGGCAGAGAATGTCACGCAGCCGGAACGGACATAGCCGGTCTTTGAGCCGTACTGCACCTTGAACCAGCCCTCCATGCTGGCAAGAATGCCAACCTTGACGCCGCCCGTAAGCTGCTCCAGCGTCTCGCCGTACTCATCCGGCGTAGAGCTGAGTTTCACATAGTTATAAATCGGCGGGACAACGATAAATCCCTCAGACACGACATCGTCCGAAGCGTCCGCATCATTTTCGCCGGCAGTTCCGCATCCGGTCAGACAGGCAGCAGGCGCAGCATTCAGCACCGCGCAAAGAAGAAGCATTGCAATCCAGTTCTTTTTCATTATGATTCCTCTCTAAGCTCCGGAGCGGCACGCCCCGGTTATTTCCGTTTGCCGCGCAGAATGCGGCTCAAAATGACAGTGCAGACGGTGATGCCGGCTGCGGCTGCGGCGGCACAGAGGAGCATCTGCGGAAAGGAATGCTCTGTGCTGTGCGCTTTGCAGATTGCTTTGCGCGGAGTTTGCTCCGGCGGAGGCACAAGATTCTGGCGCATGGGCTGCGCAGTGTCCGGCGGATCTGAGACAATCCGCTCACAGAATGTCATATTCATATCAGCGATGCCGGCAATGGTCGTGACCGCGCCGGCTGATACAAAACGGAAGGTCAGTGCAGAGGATGCCTGCGGCGCTGTAAACGGAACGGCAAAGAGCAGCCAGCCATTCTGACGGAGCAGCGGGCGGGTGCGTTCACGATTCAGGGGAAAGACCAGACGGTTTTCCCAGTCATCCCCGAAGATTTCCAGCGCACAGACTTCATCGCCGCGGCTGTTTTCTCCGCCGTTGAGCCAGAAGCAGAAGCGGTATTCGCAGCCGGATTCGAGCCAGCCTTTTTCCAGCGGAATCTGCGAGACGACCGCGGCCCAGTTTCCGTTCCAGTCACCGATCCGCCACGCATCGGCGGTTCTGACAGAGCTGCCCTGCAAACGGATCTGTGCCGCTGCATTTGTGGTAATCAGGCTGTCCGGTTCCCAGCGTTCCGGACAGAAAAAGAGGTCTGCCAAGCGATCACCGCCTTTCCGCCGGTATGTTCAGCCGATTTATTCCGAAATACAGTAATACATTATCATTATATCACAAAAAAGCATCCGCGTCAAGCAAATTTTGCAGATTGTTTTCACGAATTTGCATATTGATTTCCAGCTTGTCGATAAAGGTATCG
>DGVV01000187.1:0-381 GCA_002395085.1 Ruminococcus sp. UBA4275
GGAGACACTTTATCTACAAACTGAGAGCGACCGTTCTGCATGAACGGTCGCTCTGCTGTTATGTGAAAGAAATTCGGGTTACTTCTTTTGCATCGAGGTGCAGTTTCCGGAACAGCCCGCGCAGCCGCATCCGCAGCCTTTGCCCTGCCGTTTCCTGCGTACAATATGCACGACTGCGCCTATCACCGCTGCTGCAATCAGCAGAATCAGCACAATATCTGCGGCATTCATTCAGCTCACTCCCATCAAAAGCCCAATCAGATGTACCAGCAGCGCCGCAATCCACGCGATGCCGCACTGCCCGACGACCACAGCCGCCGCCCATTTATTGCCAAGCTCACGCTTTACTGCTGCAACTGCCGCCACACAGGGCGTATACAG
>DGVV01000187.1:520-700 GCA_002395085.1 Ruminococcus sp. UBA4275
CCAGCGTCGAGACGACGCTCTCCTTTGCCATGAAACCGCTGATCAGTGCGACCAGCACACGCCAGTCACCCAGCCCTAACGGTGACATGATCGGGGCAAGAATGCCAGCCGCATTTGCCAGAATGCTGCGCTCTGCATCCTCGGTGAGATTGAGATGCAGATCAAAGCTCTGCAAAAACC
>DGVV01000187.1:814-8520 GCA_002395085.1 Ruminococcus sp. UBA4275
GTCCTTTGCCTTCTCCCAGAGCAGCATCAGAACATTGCGCGCACCGGGCATCCGGTAATTCGGCAGCTCCATCACGAACGGCACAGGCTCACCGCGGAACAGCGTTCCCTTGTACAGACACGCCGCACCGATCCCGCTCACAATGCCCAGCAGATACAGTCCCACGATGATGAGCCAGCTGTACTGCGGGAAGAAAACCTGCACGAAAAATGAGTAGATCGGGAGTTTTGCAGTGCAGCTCATGAAGGGGGTCAGCAGAATGGTCATTTTGCGGTCACGTTCACTGGGAAGCGTGCGCGTCGCCATGACCGCCGGCACAGAGCATCCGAAGCCAATCAGCAGCGGCACAATGCTTCTGCCGGAGAGTCCGATTTTGCGCAGGAGCTTATCCATGAAAAACGCCACGCGCGCGATGTATCCGCTGTCTTCCAGCAGCGAGAGAAAGAAGAACAGCGTCACAATGACCGGCAAAAAGCTCAGCACACTGCCCACGCCTGCGAAAATGCCGTCGAGAATGAGACTCTGAATCACCGGATTGACTTCTGCATTGGTCAATGCGGTTTCCGTCAGGGCGGTGAGGCTGTCGATGCCGCTTTCCAGCAGCCCCTGAAGCCATGCGCCGATGACACCGAATGTCAGCCAGAAAACCAATCCCATGATGCAGATGAATGCCGGAATTGCCGTATATTTGCCTGTCAGAATGCGGTCAATGCGGCGGCTGCGGATGTGTTCCCGGCTCTCATGCGGCTTGGTGACGCTCTCTGCGCAGACCCGCTGAATATACGAAAACCGCATATCTGCGATGGCTGCGCTGCGGTCAAGACCGCGTTCTTTCTCCATTTGCAGGGTAATGTGCGAGACTGCCTTTTCCTCATTGGGATCAAGCTGAAGCTGCTGTGCGATGAGCGTATCGCCCTCTGCGAGTTTGCTTGCGGCGAAGCGCAGGGGTAAGGCAGCGCGTTCTGCATGATCTTCAATCAGGTGGATGATGCCGTGCAGGCAGCGGTGAACTGCGCCGCCGTGTTCGGATTTGCCGCAGAAATCCTGCCGCAGCGGGCGTTCCTGATAATATGCAACGTGCAGAGCGTGTTCCACAAGTTCTTCAACGCCCTCGCCTTTTGCCGCAGAAATCGGCACGACCGGTACACCCAGCATCTCCTCCATGCGGTTGACGTCGATGCCGCCGCCGTTTGCGGTGAGTTCATCCATCATATTGAGGGCAACAACCATCGGGATATTCATTTCGAGGAGCTGCATCGTGAGGTAGAGATTGCGCTCAATGTTCGTCACATCGACGATATTGATGATTGCGTGGGGCTTTTCGTTCAGCACGAAATTGCGCGAAACGATCTCCTCGCTGCTGTAAGGGGACATCGAATAGATGCCGGGCAAATCGGTCACCACGGTTTCAGGATGCTCTTTGATTGCGCCGTCTTTGCGGTCAACGGTGACACCGGGGAAATTGCCGACGTGCTGCCGTGAACCGGTCAGGCGATTGAACAGCGTTGTCTTGCCGCTGTTCTGGTTGCCGACCAGTGCGAAGCGGAGTGTTGTCCCTTCCGGCAGCGGATCGCCGCTGCCCTTTGGATGAAATCTGCCGCCTTCACCCAGTCCCGGATGTTCGATTTTATGTTTATCTGCTTTCATTTTTGGGGATGCTTCCTGTGCAGTGGCAGGTTCTGTGGAGATCTGTTCTGCATCAGCCAGACGGAGTGTCAGTTCGTAGCCGTGCAGCCGGAGTTCCACGGGGTCGCCCATAGGGGCGTATTTTACAATGGTCACATCCGTGCCGGGGATGATGCCCATATCCAGAAAATGCTGCCGCAGCGCGCCCTCTCCGCTGACCGCTGTGACCCTGACGGTCTCACCGATCTTCGCATCGCGCAGTGTTGCCATAAGAGTTCCTCCTTTGTGTTAGGTATGCCTTACTAATGCTATTGTAACACAATCCAAATGGACTGTCAACCGTTCGGCGCTGCTTTGACAGGAATTCTCCGAAATGGACAAATTGCGGCAGATTCCATGAGTTAGGTTAGTATAACTTTTCGTGCAAAAACCGGCTGCACAGCAAGTGCCGTGCAGCCGGTGCAGTTTATTTCAGAAGATTATCTTGGAAATTACAGGTCAAAGCGGATCACGTATCTGCACTTCTGAGACGTTCTCTGGTTCTGGTCGCTGTTCTCGGTATTGAGCGAGATGTGAACCGTATGCACCTGACCCTGCTTGTCGTAGAAGAGGCAGTAGCGCGGCAAATCTCCCAGCAGATTGCCCACGGTGTACAGGAGATAACCGTTCTCATCTCTGATCTGGAGATCAAAAGATGCGGTCAGATCTGCAAACAGAAACTCATCAGTCGGCTTCACGAGATCGCAGCAGTGCAGAGTGCCCTGATCGTTCAGGCTGTAGGTATTGTAGCTGAAATAGGATTTGCTCTGCGCATTGCTGTCAACCAGACTAATGTTGAAATTGGAGTTTTTCTTATCATTACGCACCTCAAACTGTCTGGTGCTGCCCATCATATAAGGCGAGACCTGGCAGGTTGTGCCGTCCTCAGCATACTGGAGTCTTTCCTTTGCGTACTGATATCTTGCATACTGATAACCAGTACCGCACTCGCCCCAGACGCCGTCCACGACATAGTACTTGCTTGAACCGGAGGGCAGGAAGAGATTCCATGCATGACCGCCCTTGCTGACAACTTTGATGTCTAGACCAGCGGAATCGCCAAGGTACTTCATCGCTTTGGCATAGCCGCTGCACACACCGATATTGAAGAACAGAACACCCATTGCGCTCTGATCCATCCGATTAAGGATGTTTTCACCCGTACCGTAGTCTAATCCGTTCCAATAAAAGCACTTTGCATGAACCTTGCCATAGCGGGTATGAGTCACGACATAATTATATAGTGCCTGCATCTTCTGAATGCTTGTCATGCTGTTCTGCGTATAAATTGTACGGATTTTGATTGCCTTTTCGCGGCACATCTGCTGACCGAACTCCGTTCCGCTAGTTGCAAGCAACAGTGACACAAGAGTATCGTTGCCGGAATTGATCTTGAATTCATCTGCAACGGTATCCGTCACGAAAGTCGTTGCAGATGCGACATTATCAATATACGGGCGTGTGACATTGAACACAGTGCCGTTTGATCTGCGCAATTTCAGATGCTTCAGCGTACCTGCATCATAAACACTGGAGAAGCAGTTCGAATCCACCTTTTCCAGATTTTCGGAAAGCGTCAGTGTATCCAGGGATGTGCAATTCTTAAAGACACGGCAGCCGATATTCTTCACGCTGTCCGGCAGAACAAGATACTTGATCTTATTTGCATTATCCTGAAAAGCCTCCCATTCCAGACCGATGATCTGGCGGTTATTCAGCTTTGCCGGCAGATTCAGGGTGTAGTTGCTGGGCGTGCTGTTGTTCAGGTCAATGCGGGTCAGGATTGCCTGAGAGGAACCGACCTCTCTGTAGGTGTAAACAGCGTAGCCATTGGTGATGCGCTGTGTCGTATAAGCCGAAGCGACAATCGCGGGCAGCTCCATGAAGCTTTTGAGATTCGGCGCTGCGGAAAGACCGCCCAGCAGCATCGTACCGGAAAGCACGATGGCCGCAGTTTTTTTCAGAAAGTTTTTCATCATTTTCAAATTACCTCACTGTGTTGTGTAGAAAAGTGTGTAGTGAAATGTGGTAGAACGTTCATTGGGGAGATGTTTGCCGGCGGTATTATTATAGCACATCTTGTGGGATGTGTCAAGCATCAGAACAAAAAGGTTTCGTATTTACGATGTTTTCGACATTTCGACAATAAAGCGGATGCGAAACACGGCAGCACTCCGGAGCGGAAAGGGGAGCGGCATTTGCATCGCAGAAATGAATGCAGAACTATGCATCAATGAAAAGAAGCAGAAACCGCAGCTTCTGCTCCTTTCTGTTTTGCAGTAAATCATGATATGGGGATCACTCTGCATCCAGCGAAAGCGTCACCGTGACATCGCCGCTGCCGAACAGTGCAGCGAGTTCCGCCTGTGTGATGTTTTCCAGACGGGCAAGACGGGTGTAGCTCCATGCGTTCTCGCCGTAGAAAATTGTCATCTGATTGCCCTGATACAGCAGAATGTCACCTGCCTGCGCGGAAATCTGCGAATCGCTGCGGGGGAGCGCCCACGGCAGCTTCCCGACTTTCTCAAATCCGCCGTATTCATCCAGTTTCAGCGTGAGGGGTTCTGTGCGGAGTTTCTCAGCCAGCGCAGCGGCAGCTTCTGTATCTGCCGGCACAGCGGTCAGCGTCTGACCGTTTACACTGATTTGGATTTTTGTTTCAGTTTTCTTCACAGGCAGCTCCATTCCGTCAATCCACGTCTGTATGTCTGCCGCAGAGGCGCTGGCGGCAAAGCGTTTTCCTGCGCGAAGATCTCCGATCGGGACAAGCGCACGGATATTCCGCTCACTTGTGCTGATGCCGCTGCTGCCGGATGTACAGAAGGGAATGACTGTTTTTTCAGAGAGATCGACGTTTTCGAGGAAGGTATCAATGATGCGCGGTTCTTCTCCCCACCAGATCGGGTAGCCCAGCCAGATCACATCATAGCCATCCAGAGAGGCAGGCATCTGCGCGATTTCCGGCCGGACAGATTTGTCGTTCTGTTCAAGATTTGCGCGGCAGGTATCATCCTGATAGCGGATGTCTGCATCGGAATAGGGCTGTGCCGCCTCAATGACAAAGCGGTCTGCGCCGGTGCTGCGGATGATTTCCTCCGCAATTTTTTCGGTATTGCCGGTGCGGGAGAAATACACGACCAGCATATTGCTTTGCGGAACGGTATGCAGTTCCTGTTTCATCAGCGTGATGTCAGTTGCGTTCCATGTACCGTCGGTATTCAGGTCGTAGAGTTCTTCACCAGTGAGGTCATCTGCGGGATCGCCCAGCAGAAAGCGCAGCAGCTTCTGCACGTCCTGTTTAGAATAATCGGATTTGCCGGCTGCACGGACGCGGAAGCCCAGTGCAAGCAGAATGCATACGGCTGCGGCACAGAGGATTGCGAGGAAGCGTTTCATAAAGCAGTCTCCTTTCTGCGGTTTCGTTATCCATATTATAGCACAGATCTCTGTCTATAGCAAATACTTGTTTTCTCTGAATACGTATGCGCAAAAGGCATAGCCGGCTGATTTCCGGACAGCGCAAAAAACTGCTTGACATCGCCCGGAGTTTGCGATACAATAAGAACAGGAAACTGCCTGTGCGGCAGAAAAAAGGAGAGGGTCATCTGATGAGAAAACACCGTCTGACTGCGCTTTTGCTGGGTCTGCTGACCGCCGGCACGGCGCTGGTCACATCCGCTTCCGCAGCGGCGACCCCGAATAAGGTCGATTACGCGGAGCCGGAACTGAATTACGCGAAGCTGCTGCAATATTCGCTGTATTTCTATGATGCCAATATGTGCGGCACAACCGTCACCGGCAAAAACCGCCTTTCATGGCGCGGCAACTGTCATGTCTATGATGCGAAAGTCCCCATGCAGGCGGGCATTGATGCAGATTATAACGGCACGAATCTGCCGGCAGGTTATCTCACGAAATACAAGGATATTTTTGATCCTGACGGCGATGGCTTCATTGACGTTTCGGGCGGCTATCATGATGCCGGCGACCATGTGAAATTCGGTGTGCCGGAAACCTATGCCGGCACGATGATTGCGTGGGGCTATTACGAATTCCGCGAAGCCTATGAGAAAATCGGGGAAGCAGCCCATACGGAAATGCTGATCCGCCACTTCTGCGATTACTTCATGAAGTGTACCTTCCGCGATGCAAAGGGCGATGTGATTGCCTTCTGTCATCAGGTGGGAGACGGTGCAGAGGATCACAAATACTGGCAGTCGCCTGAAATTGACGCAATGGGCAGACCGGCATTCTTTGCAACTGCCGAAAAGCCGGCCACCGATGTCATGTCGGAAGCGGCTGCCTGCCTTGCAATCAGCTACTGTGATTTCAAGGAAACAGATCCGGACTATGCAGCACAGTGTCTCGATTACGCAAAGGCACTGTATACATTTGCCGCATCCAATGATAAAGCGCTCCTCAAGGGCGCAGACGGCCCTGCGAGTTTCTATGAATCCAAAAAGTGGGAGGATGACTTCTGCTTTGCGGGCGGCTGGCTGTACCTCATCACGAAGGATCACTGGTATCTGGAACAGTGCCTGCCCTACGACGATTACTATGCACCGCCCGGATATGTTCTCTGCTGGAACGATATGTGGAACGGCGTCTCGATCATTTTCGGGCGCATTCAGGATGAGTACCCCGAAATCTGCGAGGAAACGCGCGTGGCAATCGGGCGCGGAAAGTATGAGAAGCTTAATTTCTGGGAAATGGAAGCCAAGGCGCTGAATGAGTATCAGGCTGCCAAAAAGAGTACGGAAGCCGGCTATTTCTTCATGGATAAGTGGGGCTCTGCACGCTATAATACTGCGGCGCAGTTCTGTGCACTGGTGTATGACAAATACAATAAGGGTAAGGATGCGTTTGATTCCACAAAGCCGGATTACCATTTCTCGCAGTGGGCGCTGGGGCAGATGGAATATCTGCTGGGCGATAACCCGATGGATCGCTGCTATGTGGTCGGCTACAACGAGAAATCGGCAAAGTATCCGCATCACCGTGCGGCTTCCGGCCTGACAATGGCAGAAGATCCCGCAGAACATAAGCACATTCTGTGGGGCGCGCTGGTCGGCGGTCCGGATCATGATGATCACCACAATGACATCACCGCGGACTGGGTGGACAATGAGGTCACGATTGACTACAATGCGGCATTCGTGGGCGCGGCAGCGGGTATGTATCTGGCATTCGGGGATGATTCCATGCAGCCGACGGCAGATTTCCCGCCGCCGGAAAAGGAAAATGATGCGGATTTGTTCTCCGGCAATGAATTCTGGGCAACGGGCTACTATCAGGATGCGCCCGAAGCAACCGGCGCAGGTACGACGAAACTGACATTTTTTGTGAATACGGATTGTCTCGAACCGCATACGGATCTCTCGATCCGCTACTATTTCGACATCAGCGAATTTGAAGCAAATACGGATATTCCGGGCAGCTTTGTCCTGCAATGCCCCTATGATCAGGTGCAGACGGAGGTTTCCGGAAAGCACGCGGAGATCTCGAAGCCGAAGAAGTATAAAGATAACATATACTATGTAGAGGTTGCGTGGCCGGATTATGCGATTGCAAATTCCAATAAAAAGGTGCAGCTTATCATCGGAATGTTCTACGGCGACAACTGGGATCCTTCCAATGACTGGAGTCTGAAGGGGATGAAGGAACTCGGTGAGGAGTATGACAATCTTGTCAGCGGCGTGGAGGTTGCGGAACGCTGCCCGAATGTCTGTGTCTATGCAGACGGCAAGCTGGTCGGCGGCACAGAACCCGACGGCACAGTACCGGAGAAGGTTTATACCCGTGCGCAGGCGGAACGTCTCATGAAGCATCTGCTGACGGTGAAACCTATTGAGGATGAGGAAGCCGCGAAGCAGTTTGATCTGAATGAGGACAAGGAACTGGATGCGCGCGATCTTTCCCTGCTGCTGAATCTCATCAAAAATTCCTGAATAAAAACAGCACAGAGATACCTGCGGAATGCAGATCTCTGTGCTCAGCTTGTCGATAAAGGTATCGCTGCGCGATGATTATAATGGGGCGCT